>JBAVWC010000288.1:0-6840 GCA_049697595.1 Alphaproteobacteria bacterium | reverse complement strand
TTCCTGAGCGATGCGAAAACCGAAAAGAGCAAAAACGACGATGACGATAAGGACGGGAAACATGAGGCTCTCTCCTTTAACGCTTTACAGTCTATGCGATCTTTTACCCCGCCGCGCCGTGGCAATGTTTGTATTTTTTGCCTGAGCCGCAGGGGCACGGCGCATTGCGCGACGTATCGCCCCAGGTCGCGGGATCGTTTTGGTCGAATACCGCATGTTGAATCGGCTGCGTCGGCACATAGCGCGGAGCCGAAGGATGCTGCACGACCCTTCCTTCGGGCGGCGGTTCTGCGCCGAAAGATGAGCCAGCGAGTGCCTGACCCGCTTCTGCGCCGCTTAATTCCTGCATCGAGGCGCGGTTGCGTTCCATGAGTTCTTCGAGCGACGGTAAACGCATGCCCGCCTGCATCAGGGTTTGAGTGACTTCTTCACGGATGCTTTCAAGCATCAGTTGGAACAGGCCGAACGCTTCGCGGCTATATTCGTTCAAAGGATCACGCTGCCCATATCCGCGCAGATGGATGCCTTGGCGTACGTGATCGAGCGCGAGCAGGTGATCTTTCCACGCCTGATCGAGCGTGGCGAGCAGCGCCGTCTTTTCCGCGTGACGCATCGCGCCTTCGTCGAGGATCGAGGTTTTTTCTTTCAGTTTTTCTTCTGCCGCGCGCGTGATGCGTTGTTCGATTTCCACTTCGGCGATGCCGTCTTCATGCGCCCATTCGACGATTGGCAGATCGAGAGAGAGGATGTCCTTGACCCGTTCCTGTAATCCTTGGGAGTCCCATTGTTCGACATAGGAATGGAACGGAATGGCCTGCACGACGAGTTCGTGGATTACTTCTTCGCGCAAATCGCGAATAATTCCCGACACATCGACAGCACCCATAATCTCGCGGCGCTGTTCATAAATGACTTTACGCTGGTCGTTCATGATATTGTCGAACTTCAGAAGGTTTTTACGCATATCGAAATTGCGCGATTCGACCTTCTGCTGCGCCTTGGCAAGGGCTGTCGTAATCCAGGGATGGGCTATTTTTTCGCCGTCGCGCAAGCCAAGCTTGGCGAGAATATTCTGCGTCTGGTTATGCGCGCCGAAAATACGCATCAGATCGTCTTCGAGCGACAGGAAAAAAATCGACGCGCCCGGATCGCCCTGACGGCCTGAGCGGCCGCGCAATTGATTATCGATGCGGCGCGATTCATGACGTTCGGTGCCGATCACGAACAAGCCGCCTGCCGCGCGCACTTTCGCGCGCGCTTCGTCGATTTCGCGCCTTAATGAAGCAACGGTCGCTTCGTCCGGCGCGCCGTTGGCGGAAAGTTCAGCAAGGCGCACTTCGAAATTGCCGCCTAATTGAATATCGGTGCCGCGACCCGCCATATTGGTCGCGATTGTCACAGCGCCGGGACGCCCGGCTTGCGCGATGATCGTGGCTTCGGAATCGTGGAAGCGCGCGTTCAGAACGTTATGCGGGATGCCTTTCTTTTTCAGCACTTCCGCCAGAGTTTCCGATTTCTCGATCGACACGGTGCCGACCAAAATAGGTTGTCCACGCGAGCGGCAATCTTCGATGCGTGTCAAAATCGCTTCGTTCTTTTCCGCCATCGTGCCGTAGACTTCGTCATTCATGTCGTTGCGAAGCACCACCACATTGGTCGGTATTTCGACGACTTCGAGGCTGTAGATTTCGGCGAATTCCGGCGCTTCGGTCAAAGCCGTACCGGTCATGCCCGCCAATTTGGGATAGAGGCGGAAATAATTCTGAAAGGTGATGCTGGCGAGCGTTTGGTTTTCGCGCTGGATAAAGACATGTTCTTTGGCCTCGAGCGCCTGATGCAGTCCGTCGGAATAACGGCGGCCTTCCATCATGCGTCCGGTGAATTCGTCGATGATGACGACTTTGTCTCCCTTGACAATGTAATCGACATCGCGCGCGAACATTTTATGCGCGCGCAGTGCCTGATTGACGTGGTGCACGATCATCACATTGGCCGGATCGTACAATCCGCCGCCGCCGGGGCTGCTTGGCGCAAGCAAGCCCGCATCGCCCAGCAAGTGTTCAATTTTTTCGTTGCCTATTTCGGTCAGGGATATGGTTTTCCCTTTTTCGTCCTTGTCGTAATCGGCCTCAATCAATTGCGGGATCAGCTCGTTGACCTTCATGTAAAGCGTCGACGAATCTTCGGCCTGACCCGAGATGATCAAAGGCGTGCGCGCTTCGTCGATCAGGATGCTGTCGACTTCGTCGACGATCGCGAAATTGAATGGGCGTTGAACCAGATCGCCTTGCGTGAATTTCATATTATCGCGCAGATAATCGAAACCGAATTCGTTGTTGGTGCCGTAGGTGACATCGGAAGCATAAGCTGTCCGGCGTTCGCCATCATCCAGCCCGTGCACGATGCAACCGACGGTCAGGCCGAGGAAATTGTGGATGCGCCCCATCCAGCCGCTGTCGCGTTTGGCGAGATAGTCGTTGACGGTGACGACATGCACGCCCTTGCCGGAAAGCGCGTTCAGATAGGTCGGCAAAACGGCGACCAGGGTCTTGCCTTCGCCGGTACGCATTTCGGCGATCTTGCCTTGATGCAAAACCATACCGCCGCGCAATTGCACATCGAACGGGCGTTGGCCGAGAACGCGTTTGGCGGCCTCGCGAACCGTCGCAAAAGCTTCGGGCAGCAGATCGTCGAGCGTTTCGGCTTTCTTGCCGTTGCTTCCCGCCAGCCTTGCGCGGAATTCTTCCGTTTTGGCGCGCAGCGCGTCATCGGACAAAATGGTGAATTGGGGTTCCAATTCGTTGATCCTGGCGACCAGGGAGGTCTGCGCCTGCAAAACCCGGTCATTATGGGAGCCAAACAGCTTACGCGCGAGCGAGGTGATCATCACAAACCTATTCAGTAAAACAACACCCTTCTACATGGCGTTTCCCACGGAGAAATGCAAGGAAATGCAGCGTTTTTCTTTGCTGCGCCCGCGAATAAAAAGCTGGTGAGTTCAATGGGTTGGGGCAAAAATAGTGCTGTTCCACTAAAACCTGTCCCAAATCTCGTCAGGCCGCCAGCGAAAATGCGATTTTTTGGCGCGATAAAGCGCATTTGTCCTGTCCGGCGAAGCCTCTTGCGTAGCCGGAAGCAAGGCCGGGCGAGATTAGGGACAGGTTTTTACTGAATAGAGCCGCTGGTGCCCTTTACGACCCAACTGCTGCCTTGCTGCTCGATACCCGTCACCTTGCCGATACCGGGAAGCGCATCACCAACCTGAACTTGCTTCAAATCATGCGAATCCGCATTGGCGGCAACCCAGGCATGTCCGGGCGTCGCAGCACGCAGAACCCAACTTGTGGGCTCCGCCGCTTCTTGATGCTTTGTTTTGGAGGATCTGTGCGCAGCTTTATGTGTCGCTTTATGCTTGTGATGGGACGATTTTGACGCAGAGACGACAGGCATCGAATCGGAAAGCGAAGATTCGGGAGCCGCTGAATGCGTAGACCCTGAATGGCGCAATTCCGCCAATTGCCGTTCGAGCTTATCAAGCCTTTCCTGCGTGGCTGGCGATACCGCCCCGGCAGAAGCCGGCTGGCTTGCCGTCGCGGCAACCATGTTCGTGACCTGGCTTAATTGCTGGTTCGCCTGCTCGAGCCCTTTTTGCAGGGTATCGATGCGCGCCGTCAACTCCTCGACACGCGCATCGGGATTTGCACTGACTGCACCGGGAACGGGGGGGGCGAAGGATGTTGCCGCAACAGGCGGTGGAGGGGGAGGAGCTGTCGTGGCCGGGACCGTTCTGCCATTATCGGAAGGAAGCGCGGGCGAAGACGAAGTATCGATCGTCGGCTCTTGCGGTGGGGGCATCATTCCTACGCGGGGCGCCGTTGGCTGCGACGGCACAGAGGAATCATCCGATGGCGGCGGCGCTTTTACGGGGGGATGATTGACGGCTGAGGATACCGAGGTTGGGGTGATGAAGGGCGGGGCCTCTGGCGTGTGATTGCCGAATTGCCACCATGCCGCGACACCGAGCAACAAAGCACCGCCAACCGCTGCCGCAATCGGCAGGATGGGCGAACGGCGCGGCGGGCCTTCCTCGGCCGACGGGACTTCCTCGCTGTGTTCAACATCGGCTGTCGCGCCGCTGTCATCCGCAAATTCATAATCGGAAGGCGGCTCGCTGACGCCCGCCTGATCATGCGTCAAGGCCTCGTCGTGTTCGCCTTCATGTTCGTGCGGCTCTGTATCGTAGGTGTCGGCCATTTAGATAAACTCCTGTGATCTCTCTAGCTTCCTCGGGTCAGGCCCAGCGGCCCGATCTTGCCCTAAAAAAACCTATTGTCCATAATTTTGAGCGGGGGGTAAGTACTGGCCATTCATCCCGGGATACATCCCCGGATAACGGGTGTTATTACCGTAACCATAGCCCGGCGTGGAATAATTCGGATAAGGCGCGCCATTGTTCTGGGCACCTCCGCCAAAGCCGTTCACCGTCGTACCCGGATAGGGGTTGCCATTATTGTTGTTGTACCCGTTGTTATTACCATAAGTAGGGTTGCCATTAGGCCCATTGGCAGGAACCTGCGCGGTTGGGGCACCGTTCTCGTTAGGCTCCAGCACCGGCGAGACAAAGAACAAACCCATAGGCGTGCCTGCGGCGACACGAACCAGCGGCTTGGTCAGATTGGCCTGATTTTGGAAGAACTGGCCCGCTGTCTGCGCTCCCTGGCCCAGACCGTTATACACACCCTGCCTGAAGCCGTTTTGTGTGGTTGTCGTCAGCGTCAGGGTGCCGTTGGTCGTCATCGTGGTGTTGCCCTGGCCCAATGCCTGCCCCATCCCCTGCAAAAATCCGGCGGCGGCGGGAAGAACGACGCGCGCAAAATAACGTTCGTCAACCTCGGTCGCCATACCGCCCAATGTGGTGTCGGGGTCGAGCGCTATCGCCTCTATTTTGTAATCCTTGCCCTTTTTGTCGGCGAGCGTGAATTTTAACACGAGGTATTTTTCATACCCGTCCGCGACCTGAAACGAACCGACTGCCCGCGCGCCGCTCAAAGGGCCGGATACGATTTGCGCAAGAATAGGGCCCGGTACATCGGAATTGGCCTCGACCAGAAGCTGGGCATAGCTCACCGTGCCCGCGTTTACGATGATTTTGGACGGCTGGGTTGGGGGGGTCGTTCCGGCGGCGCCTGCTGCGCCATTCGTATTCTCTGCGGCCTTCATGTCTTCAGGCCGGATCACAGTGACATTGACGATGCCCTTGGGGTTCCAGCTTTCCAGCAATTGCTTCATTTGACGCTGCATGGCCTCGGCCAGCGCGCCGTCAAAAGGTTCGGGATGCTGCTGCATCTGAACTTGCTGCATCTGTGTTTGCTGCGTTTGTTTTTGCAGCCGATCGACTTCGGCGCGCAATTCGATCATCGGATCGGGTTTCTTGTCCTCGTTATTAAATGCGCCGTTATCGGTCTTCTCGCGGAACGGCGTATTGAACGCGCTGCCGCCGCTCGCGATCGCCTGTTTGGCGCGCTCCTCGTCGGCCATCTTGATTTGATCGCGAAAGGCTGGGCTCGAATCGCCGCCCGGAGCCACTTTCAGATTGGGGGGCCTGTTTATGTGCGCGGTTTCTTCCTTTTGGCCACCGCCCAAAAAGTTGACCACCGCGACGCCTACGGCGAAAGTGGCGATAATAATCACCATAAATTTGAAAAGCGGTCGCGTACGCCAGGCTTCGGCAAGATTGCCGGCCATACCCTTGCTTGGCGACGATTCCGAAAGTCCGACTTCGGGTTCGGTGAACTGGTCGTTGGGTTCGTGCTGTTCGAAATTATCTGTCATGGTCGTCGTCCCGCGAAATCTGGGCGCGAACCATTGCGCCGTTATCGGACATTAAAAGAACGGGGGCGTCGCCTATTTCATAAACCGACATGCCGTCCGCCGAGGTAACGCTTGCATCCCACGCCGGTGACAGCATGCTGAGAGGCGTACGCACATAGACCTTCTCGCCGATCGCCCAGGCTTTGGTTCGTTCATCCAGACCGCCAACCTTCACCCGCTTGGCACTGCTGGGCGGCGCGTTCGCAAGGATCATCGTGATGGTTTCATCCCCGGCTTCGAGGCGCGGACGGCTGATCATGGGCGGCTTGGCGCCCGGCCCCATTTTGCCGATGCGCGCATCATAGCGCAAATCGACCGTCGGGCCGCCCGCCGAAAGGCGGAAAATGATCGGTGTCGGCAAATCCTTGAGAAGAATCGATAAATCGCCGGTGCCGACGCGCGTCAACGGCATGATACGCACGATATGCGTTCCCGACTGGGTGGGCGAAACTTCGAAATTGCCGCCAACGCCCGCATCGAGGATGGGCCAGGGTTCTCCCGTTGCATCAACCATCGTAATAGTGGTTACAAACCCGGCGGCAAGATTGATTTGCGGCGGCAAGGCACCCGGATCGAGCGACAAGGTCGAAATGCGCGTTTCCCCTTTCGGGACTCCGGTCGAGGGTATTTGCGAGGCTCTTTGCGTGTCTTCGAGCTTGCGCATGAAGGTCCGTATTTGTTCGGACGACAAAGGCATAAGCCCCATCGAGGCTTTTTCAAAAGATTTGACGTTATGCTGTTGTTCGCGCCGACGCTGGTCGAGATCGGCCTGGGCTTGCGCCTGCATCGCCGCCTGTTCGGCCTGAGCCGCCAATTGATTGGCATCGTTAGCAAAAGCCGAAGGAGGCGGGGGCGAGGGCAGATCGATTCCCCCGGCCGAAGAACTGGTAGGAGCTGTCGCCGCAAGAGCGGGGGCGGCAGTGGCGACGGCAGCCGAACTAAGCGCAGCCGCGGATGGCGACCCCGGAT
>JBAVWC010000287.1:0-1533 GCA_049697595.1 Alphaproteobacteria bacterium | reverse complement strand
GGAGCCCAGGAAGCTGAGCGGCACCTTCACCGTGCGCGCGTCCCAATTTGTCAGCGAGCCCACATACCAGTCCTTGCCGCTGCGCCGCGCCACCGTGATGTTCTGAATCGGGCGGCCGTCGAGCACCCGTACCTCGTCCCACGTGGGCGGCACCTGCTTGATGAAGTCGAACTCCTTCTGTCCCTGGTAGTGTTCCGGATAATCGGCCACCATCTCGAAGGGGCTCTCCAGCACCACGAACAGCGCCAATTCCTGCGCCCGCGTGTTCAGCGCCATCGGCATGAAGTTCCGCGGGACGAAGTTTTCCCGCGTGGAGTTGCCGAAGGCGCCCGGCGTGTAGTCCAGAGGTCCGGCCAGCATGCGGGTAAAGGGCAGCGTGGTGTTGTGCACCGGCGTCACTCGCGCGCTCCACTTCAGATACTCCTTGCCCATCACACCTTCACGGGTCACCAGGTTCGGCCAGGTGCGGCGCAGGCCGTCCGGCTCGTAGGCGCCGTGGAAGTCGATCATCAGATGATGCGCCGCCGCGTTCTCCACCACCCGCCGGTAGTAGCTCACCATCCACTGATCGTTGCGGTTCATGAAGTCAATCTTGACCCCGGCGATGCCCCACTTCTCATAGAGCGGAAAAGCTTGATCCATATACTCGTCGACGGACTTCCAGTGCGACCACAGCCAGATCCGCACGTGTCTCTCTTTCGCGTAGCGAATCAGCTCCGGCATGTCCACCGCCGGGTTCACCTCGGTAATATTCGTCTCCGCCGCGTAGTCGCCCGCGTCCTTGCGATCGGCGGAGACAGCCCACCCGAAATCGATCAGCATGTACGGAAATCCAGACGTCGCAGCAAAGTCGATATAGTGCTTCATCGTCGCGGTATTCATGCCCGTTTTGAAGGTCACGCTCGGCGCGGCCTCGCCCGACCACCAGTCCCAGGCCGACTTGCCCGCCTTGATCCACGAGGTATCGGCAATCTTTGACGGAGGATTCAGGTTCAGCACGATATTCGACTCGATCAATCGACCGGGCTCATCGCCGATCATCAGCACCCGCCACGAGCTCTGGAAGGGCGTTGCGGTCTCAACCGCATAATCGCCATCGGAGACTCCCGCTGCATTCAGGTGCGGCGACAGATCCGAGCGCACTCCAAATCGATTGTGCCCTTTGCGCAGGTACACTCCCGCATAGTTGTCGATATCCGCCTCGGTGATCGCTACCCACCCGAGTCCCGGCTCCTCAGCAAGGTAGGGCAGCGCAATAATCCAGTCACGGTGCAGCCCGCTCACCTGCCGCTGCTGATATTCGTCCTCCCACGACGACTGGTAGCCGTCGAGGATTAGTGGATACGTGGTCGCATCTTTCACGTAGTTGAACTCAGTGGTCTCCTGCGCAATGCGCACCCGCCCCATCTCCGGCTGCTCCGGCACCAAGTAGCGAAAGCCGATGCCATCATCGAAGACCCGCACCTCGATCGCCAGCTTGCGCCCGCTCGCATCCTCGAACTCCGCGTGCAACCCCTTATAGCGGTCGCGCAC
>JBAVWC010000286.1:0-1868 GCA_049697595.1 Alphaproteobacteria bacterium | reverse complement strand
GGATTATGATCTCGGCTATATCGACTTGGAGGAGAGAACCCTGCAACCCCTAGACAACCCGTTTGGCCCGCGGGTGTCACCTATGTAGCCGGTACGTTCTGTTACCTATGTGTCCGGGTCGGACATGAAAGTATTGGTGACCTCGGCGGGATTTGAACCCGCGACACCCTGATTAAAAGTCAGATGCTCTACCAGCTGAGCTACGAGGTCACTCGTAGAAGCGGCCTAATTATCAGGTATTTACGGCTACTGCAACAGTTGCGTTTGCATTTTATCCGCGGCTTTTCATGCGAAATGGCCTTTATTTGGCGTTAAATGCCTTGCGCGACGCCAAATCGCGGGAATGAAAGTATTAAAATATGTTACAGTGCGCCATTCTTAAAAGCATTATGGAGATGAGTATGGATCGGCTTGTTTTTAATTGTGAAATTTCGAGTGGTATGGGGATGTATAGCGAATTGGCATTTCCCACTCATGCGCAGATACAGGGATTACCGAAGGATTGGTCGGACAATATGTTTCGCGGCTCGCTGAACGCGGCCGTTATCGACTATCCTGTTGAGTTGAGCGCGCTGGGCGAGGGATTTAGGGTCCAGAAGCTCGATAACAAGAAATTCACGCCGGCGGTTGTTATTCCGCAGACGGCGATCGGCAATAACAGCCTTGGGCCTCGCGGGAACGACACTGAACGGGGAACGGGGCAGGCTTGGCGCGCGCAGATCAACGTCACGAAAACAGGAGAGAAAGCCGATGTTTGGGCGGTGCGCCGCATCGGTTCGGCCTATAACGACATTATAGAATTGATGTCCGACATGAAGTTGAGAGATCATTTGCGGCTGAAAGACGGCGATAAGATTGAACTTACTCTTTTTGCCGGAGATGTTCGCCCTGCTGCGACGCCGCATCCTCCGGCAAATGATGTGCGTCCGGGGTGGCGTAAAGTGCTGGGCCTCTAATCCCGAACTTCCGGTTTTACCTTGCGGCGGCTTTTTTCGGCTTTGAAGCAGTTTTTCAGGTCGGCGGCTATGGCGTCGCTGACAAAGGGGCGCACATCGCCGCCTAAACGCGCTATTTCCTTCACGAAGCGCGAGGCGATGAATTGGGTGCCTTCGGTTGCGGTCAGGAAGATGGTTTCGACGTCCGGATGCATGCGGTAATTCATCGCCGCCATCTGAATTTCGTATTCAAAATCCGACACGGCGCGCAAGCCGCGCACGATGACCGAGGCGCCGATCTCTTGCGCAAAATGCACCAGAAGATTGTCGAAAGGGACGACGGTGATATTGGTTCCGGCGAGAGATTTAACCTCGCGCTTGACCATTTTCACGCGCGTCGCGGTGTCGAACAAGGGGCCTTTGCCTGTGTTTTTGGCAACGCCGATAACCAATTGGTCAACCACCCGCGCGGCGCGGTGAATGATATCCATATGCCCGCGTGTGATCGGGTCGAACGTGCCGGGGTAGAGGCCGATGCGGGGTTTGGCGTTTGTCATCACGAGGCCTGAGCGATTTGGTTTGGTGGTGCGCGGACTATATCATGTTTTTGTTTTTTGGATTTTGTTTTTTGGGATTATCGGGAACTCCGTGAAAGAGAGAGAAGCGCGCTTCCCGCTTGAACCTACCCGCATCCGGGGACCCAGTCATAGGCGGCGGCATGCAACCTGTTGAAGACTTCTCCGACTGTGCCCCGTAACCGGCCGTTTAGCGGGATCGGATCGGTGTTCAAAACCTCTGGTGAGGTTGGGGTGTTATAGGGGGTTTGGTTGAGGGAGTCAAGGGAAATATCACATGTTGGGGGGGGTATTTCTCGTATCAATTTAAATTCTATGTTACTGCAAGCAAGGCCCCCTTACCCGCAAAAACTAAGAC
>JBAVWC010000285.1:0-2552 GCA_049697595.1 Alphaproteobacteria bacterium | reverse complement strand
CCTTTATTACATCAAGCACATCTTCGCCGCGGCCGGCTTCAGCCAGATCTCCGGCGATTTGCAAGCGGTGGGCATCGGCGCCACGAATCTGATTTTTACCCTCGTGGGCATGTCTGTGATTGACCGTTTTGGCCGCAAGAGCCTGCTGATGGTGGGCGCCGCCGGCACCACGCTCTGCCTCTCCGGCGTGGCCTGGGTTTTCATCACCAACAGCCACCAGGCTGCGCTGCTCGGGTTGCTGGTGGTCTATATCGCCTTCTTCGCGCTCTCGCAGGGTGCGGTCATCTGGGTCTACCTGGGTGAAGTCTTTCCCACCTCGGTCCGCTCCAAAGGGCAGGGCGTGGGCAGCGCCAGCCACTGGATTCTGGTCGCCCTCATTGCGTTTTTCTTTCCGGTCCTTGCGGGCAAGTTCGGCACGGGAACGCCGTTCGTCTTCTTCGCCGTCGCCACGGCATTGCAATTTTTCGTGGTCGCCTTCTTCTATCCGGAAACCAAAGGGCAAACGCTTGAGCAATTGCAGCGCAGGCTGGTGAAAAGCTAAACCGTTACACTTCGCGGCCTGAGAACTCATCGCGATACTCCGGCTTCGTGTCACGGCGCAATTTCAGCCGCAGGGTCAATCGGATTTTTTGAAGAGGCACGGCTTTGTCGTAATGCTCCGGCTTTGTATCAGGGCACGACTTTAGTCGTGCCGAAATGCAGCAGAATTAAGGAGGGCTTTAGCCCCTGAGGGACGTTTTGCACGGATTGAACGGCATTTTTGAATGAATTTAATCCCTGAGGTTCACCCGCGCACTCACCTGTAACCACGCATACACATAGGCTTCGCCCTCGGCTGTATATAATCTGAATCAATACTGGCGCTTGCCGTGGCGCGGTCATTCAGCCCAGGCGTGAGGTCTTGCCATGCAGCATACTGTGGTTCCAATCTCGGAGCAGATGAGGGCGGAAGCGCAAGCTTTGGCCGAGGTTCCTTGCTCGCTGGAACTGGAAGAAGAATCGCCTTTGGCGGTTGCTAACTCCCCCGAGGCCCAGACGGTGCGCGCGGAGATTATTCGCGTAGGCCGCAAGCTGTGGGAACGGCAATATGTTGACGGCAATGGCGGCAACATCAGCGCCCGGCTCGGCTCGCGCTATATGCTCTGCACGCCCACCATGCTGAGCAAGGGCGACCTGGAGCCTTCCGACATCTGCTTAGTGGACCTGGCCGGCAATGTTCTGGCCGGGGAGCGCTCGCGCACCAGCGAACTACTGCTGCATTTGGAGATTTACAAGGCGAACCCAGCGGCGCGCGCCGTTGTGCATTGCCATCCGCCCTACGCCACGGCCTTTTCCATCACCGGCACCACGCCGCCCAATGGCCTGATCTCCGAGTACGAGATATTCATCGGTCCGGCTGCGGTGGCTCCCTATGAGACTCCCGGAACGCAGGCTTTTGCCGAGACGGTTCTGCCTTTTGTCCAGGACCACAACACGATTCTGCTGCAGAACCATGGCGTGGTTTGCTGGTCCGACACGGTCACACACGCCGAGTGGCTGGTCGAAGTGATGGACACTTGTTGCAAGACCTACCTGCTCGCCAAGCAGATTGGTAAGCCGCTCAACGTCATTCCCGACAGCAAGATTCAGGAAATTCTGACGCTGAAACGGCGGCTGGGTTTGCCCGATGCGCGCCTCGCTACCCGGACTGAGACTTAGCGAACTGTCGGGAAAGTGATGCTATCGAACCGGCGTGGCTTGTGGATTACTTGATACCGTGGCTGGACGGGCGGTTGGAAAGTTATGAGAATAACTCTTGCTCTCGACGATGAATTAGTGCGCGCCGCTCAAGAACTGACCGGCGTAACCGAGCGGACGGCTCTCGTTCGGGAGGCCCTCAAGTCTCTGATCGAGCGAGAAAGCGCGCGTAGGCTGGCGGCGCTGGGCTGCACGATTCCGAAGATGGAAGGTATTTCACGGACAAGGGCCTCTCGAGACTAGACGAAACCCTCGGCACTCTCGGAAATCGCCGCCTAACCGATTGCAACGCGGCGTGCGCCCCTCGCGCTATAATTTGCGGACGGTCAAGTATCCGCCTTTCGACACCCTGAAAGTGAGGGAGGAATGAAACGGTCAGTTGTTTTCGCACTGCTGGTACTCCTGTCTTGTGCTCCTGCTTTTGCTCGATCAACGAAGAATCAATTTAAGGTCAAAGTTAAAGAGTTCAGCTGGTCTTTTCAAGCCAACGCTGGAGACAGCCTCCGACTCACGCTGAAAGAAGACTCGGTAGAGGTCTTTGGCAAGACTTGTCCAAGGGCGATGGTAAGGAGCACACGTGGGTTCTTGGAATGCCCGGTTTGTGAAGAGATTGTCTCCGCGCAATTCCCTCCCTCTGCCATCAGGGGAGTCGTGCAGGGGCAGAATGCCAATTTCGTGAGTATTATCTTGAACGTGGATGGCAAAAAGGCAATCCTTGCATTCGAACCCAGCGGAAGAGACTCCTCCTTGATCGTCGGCTTCCTTGAGAAGGCTACAGGCAAGAAATCCGTGAATGTCGATACTCAATCCGCAGA
>JBAVWC010000284.1:0-14611 GCA_049697595.1 Alphaproteobacteria bacterium | reverse complement strand
CAAGGCGCGCATCTGGCATCCACTGTCGCCGATTCCTGTCGCGGCGATGTGGTGATGACGATGCTCGCCGATGATAGCGCGGTCGAGAGCATCGTGTTCGGCGATAATGGCATCCTTGCAAGCCTCGGCAAGGGCGCGATCCACATCTCGTCCAGCACAATCAGCGTGGCGATGTCCGAACGCCTGACGGAAGAACACGCCAAACACAATCAGGGCTTTGTCGCAGCCCCCGTCTTTGGTCGTCCTGAGGCGGCGGCTGCCGCTAAATTGTTTGTCGTTGCGGCGGGATTGCATCCTGTCGTCGCCGTTTGCGATCCGTTGTTCTCGGCCATCGGGCAAAAAACATGGGTCGTGGGTGAAACGCCGAAAGACGCGAACATTATCAAGCTGAGCGGCAATTTCCTGATCGGCTCGGTGATCGAGGCGATGGGCGAGGCTATCGCTCTGGTCGGCAAAGCGGGCATCGACCGCCAGCAATATCTCGACTTCATGACATCGACTCTTTTCACCGCGCCCGTTTATAAAATATATGGCCAGTTAATTGTCGATGGAAAATTTACCCCCGCCGCGTTTGCGGCTCCGCTGGGATACAAAGACATTCGCCTTGCGCTGTCTGCTGCGGAAAAATTGCGCGTGCCGATGCCGCTTGCCAGCCTTCTGCGCGACCGTTTCCTAACCTTGTTTGCGCAAGGTGGCGAAGAACTCGATTGGTCGGCAATCGGCCAGCTCGCGGCCAAGGATTCAGGGCAAGCTCAATAAGGAGAATTCCATGACGACCTGTTCTCGACTATTAACGGTTCTACTGATGTTCGCCATTGCATCGATTGCATACAGGCAAGCCGGGGCAGCCGCATCGGAGGAAACGCCTGTGCTCAACGGTACGGCAGCCTTTGGCGATTGGACTAAGGATGCACCCGGCGTTAAGCGGCTGATAAAATCTGAAGACCTTCCTGCCCCCGGCGCGACGGGATCGGCGTCAAATGGGCCGAGTATTATCAAACAACCGGAAGGAGCTTGGCCGAAGGTGCCGCCCGGTTTTACGGTATCAGCCTTTCTTACCGATCTGAAAGAGCCGCGCATGATGCGTCTGGCGCCGAATGGCGATATTTTTCTTTCCGAAAGCGGCGGCAACCGTATCCGCGTCATACGCGCATCGGCTGGAGCGGCGAAGGCAGATAGTTCGTCCATTTTTGTTGACGGACTTGATGATCGTCCCTATGGCATCGCGTTCTATCCTCTCGGCGATAATCCGCAGTTTGTCTATATCGCAACGGAAGGCAAAATTCTGCGCTATCCTTATAGCAACGGCGATATGAAAGCACGCGGGCCTGCGCAGGTTATTGTGCCTGATATTCCCGAAGGTCATCACTGGACGCGCGACATCACCTTTACGCCCGACGGCAACACGATGCTGGTTTCGGTCGGTTCGGGAAGCAACGACGCGGAGGGCGGGATGGACAGCGAAAAGAACCGCGCCGACATTCTGGCATTCAATCCCGACGGCAGCGGATTGCGTATTTATGCTTCGGGTTTGCGCAATCCGGTGACGATTGGGTTTCATCCCGATACGGGCGATCTATGGACTACGGTCAATGAACGCGACGGGTTTGGCGATAATCTTCCGCCCGACTATGCGACGCGCGTTACCAAAGACGGTTTTTATGGCTGGCCCTGGTACTATATCGGCGCGCATCAGGATCCCACCTATCCGGGGGCGCATCGGGAATTACTTGCCAAAGTCCTGACGCCTGATGTTCTGTTTCAACCACATTCCGCGCCGCTTGGGTTCGCCGTTTATACCGGCAAGCAATTTCCATCGGAATATCGCGGCGATCTTTTCGTCGCTTTTCACGGTTCGTGGAACCGTGCCAACCGCACGGGCTATAAGCTAGTGCGCGTGCGGCTCGATCACGGTAAGCCGACGGGTGAGTATGACGATTTCATGACAGGGTTTGTTGCGCCGTCGGGCGATGTCTGGGCACGGCCTGTCGGCGTTGCCGTCGAGGCTGACGGCTCTCTGCTGATGAGCGATGATGCATCAGGCACCGTGTGGCGTATCGCTTATAGCCCCTAAACCAACCGCGTCTTATGCACTGCCGCCTCGATAAACGAGCGGAATAGCGGGTGCGGCTCGAGGGGTTTGGATTTTAGTTCGGGGTGGAATTGTACGCCGATGAACCAGGGGTGGTCTTTGCGTTCGACGATTTCGGGCAATTCGCCGTCGGGTGACAGGCCGCAGAAAACCAGTCCGGCTTTTTCCAATTGTGGTTTGTAATTGATGTTCACTTCGTAACGGTGACGGTGGCGTTCCTGAATACGGTCTTGGCCGTAAATCGCGCGCACCTTGCTGCCTTTCAGCAAATCGCACGGATAGGAGCCGAGGCGCATCGTGCCGCCCAGATCACCGTCGGATTTCCGGCTTTCCAACTGGTTGCCTTTGACCCATTCGGTCATCAGGCCGACAACGGCGGAGTCGCTCGCGCCGAATTCGCTGGAGGTTGCCTTGGGCACGCCACCCAGATTGCGCGCGGCTTCGATCACCGCCAATTGCATGCCGAAGCAGATGCCGAAGAAGGGAATTTGTTTTTCGCGCGCGAATTGCGCGGCGCGGATTTTACCTTCTGTGCCGCGTTCGCCGAAACCACCGGGCACCAGAATGCCGTCCACGCCTTCGAGGTGACTCATCGTGTCGGGGGTTTCAAACACTTGCGAGTCCAGCCACTTCAAATTCACGCGCACGTTATTGGCGATGCCGCCGTGAGCCAGAGCTTCAGCCAGCGATTTATAGCTGTCCAGCAGGCTGGTATATTTGCCGACGATTGCGATCGTTACTTCGCCTTCGGGTTCGCGCACGCGCTGGACGATGTTTTTCCACGGCGTCAGATCGGGCTTTTTATCCGCAGACAGTTTGAAATAACGCAGAACTTGTTCGTCAAAACCCTGTTCGTGATATTTTTCGGGCACGTTGTAAATCGTGTCCACATCCAAGGCTTCGATCACGCATTCGGGTTTGATGTTGCAGAACAGAGCGATTTTTTTGCGCTCGCTTTCGGGGATCGAGCGTTCCGCGCGGCACAGCAGAATTTCCGGTTGGATGCCGACGCTCAGCAATTCCTTGACCGAATGCTGCGTCGGCTTGGTTTTCAATTCGCCCGCCGATTTGATGTAGGGCAGCAACGTTACGTGAATGAACAGGCAATTATCGTGCCCCAATTCGTTGCGCAACTGGCGAATGGCTTCGAGGAACGGGAGGCTTTCGATATCGCCGACGGTGCCGCCGACTTCGCACAGGCAAAAATCTTCGCCGTTCAGATCGGCGCGAACGAAATTCTTGATCGCGTCGGTAACATGCGGAATGACCTGAACCGTTGCGCCCAGATAATCGCCGCGCCGTTCTTTGGCGATGACGCTGGAATAAATCTTGCCCGATGTGACATTGTCGCTTTGCCGCGACGCGACACCGGTGAAACGTTCATAGTGGCCGAGGTCGAGGTCAGTTTCCGCGCCGTCATCGGTGACATAAACTTCGCCGTGCTGCGTCGGAGACATCGTGCCCGGATCGACGTTCAGATAGGGATCGAGCTTGCGCAAACGAACTTTATATCCGCGTGTTTGCAACAACGCGCCAAGCGCCGAAGACGCGATGCCCTTGCCCAAGGAAGACACAACGCCGCCGGTGATAAAAATAAAACGCGTCATACTTTTGCAATCTCCGCAAACATGGTTGCGAGTAATATTTGTTATTTAGCCAATGGAACTTGCGGCACCGCCGGAGCTTCTGGAGCCTTGTCAGGCGCAGGGGCTGCTGGGGCCGTCGGCGCAATCTGGTCAACCAGGCTGCGTGTTTGGTGCGCGCTGCTGGCCAATGCTCCTAATGCGAGGCAATTGAGGATGAACAGCGTGGCAAGAATGGCGGTCGCCCGCGTCAGCAAATTGGCCGAACCACGCGCGGTGAATAATCCGCCCATTGTGCTTCCCCCGCCCGTCAATCCGCCGCCGTCTTGCGCGGTGCGCTGAATCAAAATCACGGCGATCAGCGCCAAAGAAATAATCAATTGAACGACAAGCAGAACATTTTGCATCGGCGAAACCTCGTGAAGCTCTTAAACGGTGAAACAAAAAACAAAACAAGGAGCAGGCTGAAACCGTCTGATCGATTTAGCCTGGCCGCGCGTATTTTGGTTTTGGGCTGGAACAACTTAATAGATGATGTCCGGATAAAAAGAAAGCTTCCTGATATTTTTTTGCGCGTTGTTTCGGGGCCAAAATAGGCCTGAAAAAGACGCATGTTACGCTCCTGAATTAATCCGGATGCGGGGCGCCTTTTTTTGCCGGAATCGGCCCCAAAAACCCAAAAAATAGAATCACTATCGAATCAGTGCGTTGCAATATTAACTGTGTCAACAAAATGCCGTTTAGTTTCATGGCAACAAAAAATATCCTATCTTATTGATATTACTACAACCACATACGGTCGAAAGCATGAAAATAATGCATGTTTTTAATAATTGATTGACCTAATATCTATATAGTGTATTGCATTGCACAATGTTATAGCGCGTTGCACAAAATGGAAAGGGCCACCATGTCCACATCGATCGACAAAGAGACCAAAGACGAAACCCGCATTGGTGAATATGCGGCGAAACAGCCTTTGTCAGGCGTAGACCTTGTGACCAGAATGCGTTTCAAGGGATTCAGCAGCAGCTCTTTTATTCGCGAAGAAGCGAAGAAAGCCAGCTGAATTAGCTGGCTTTGCGGCCTTCGAACGGCACGCCTTTGTCGGTGAGAGTCTTTTGGAGCTCTCCCGACTCTAACATTTCTCGTACGATATCGCAGCCGCCGATGAATTCCCCTTTGATATAAAGTTGGGGGATCGTCGGCCAATTGCTGAAATCCTTGATACCCTGGCGCAGACTGGGGTCGGCAAGAACATCGACTCCCTTAAACCCGACGCCCAACATCGATAAAATCTGTACCGTTTGCGCGGAAAATCCGCATTGCGGAAACACGGGCGTTCCCTTCATGTACAGCACAACATCGTTTGCGGAAATGTCGGCGCGGATGCGTTCGGCGACTGCGGGGTCGATCATCAGATTTCTCCTTGTTATAATTCGCGGCTTCTAAACCCGCGTGGGCGATTAAGGCGCCCATTATGCCTGTGCAAAGGGCCGGAGAAAAGAGAAAACGCCCTTGTTTTACACGTTACTTGACAAATATATCCGACAGTATACTACCTTTAAGTGCTTGATCCGCATTCTGTCATTTAGGGTTTTTGCACATGCCTCCCCCCACCAAACCAGCCAAACCAGCTCAAAAACCGATTGTTTACGGCAAACCGGATAAAGGCAATATCTGGATGAAGGCTTTGCCGTGGGTTTTTGTCCTGCTCGGCATCGGCGCGATCACGACGATGATCTCCCATAACAGCAAACAAAAACCTCTGGTCTGCGAACATCAGGCGGGGATTGGGGCGTCGTTGAACAGCTTCGGCACTTGTTCGACGGAATAAAAATCAGGACTTTTGCGGAATGGCGGTGTTTAGCGCCAGAGCATGCAACACACCGCCGACGCGGCCCTGCAATGCGGAATAGACCATTTGGTGCTGCTGCACGCGCGTTTTGCCGACAAAGGCGCGGCTTTCGACATAGGCCTGATAATGATCGCCGTCGCCGCGCAGGTCTTTGATCTCGACCACGGCATCGGGCAAGGCTTCTTTTATCAGGCGCAGGATTTCTTCTTCATTCATTGGCATAGAGGAAAACTTTCTTAGCCGTTCTTGCTTCCAAAAACAAACCGGATGGGTTCTCTGCGAGCAGGAACGAAGGGTTCAGAAAACTGTTTGAATGCAACTTCTGTGACACCGAATTTGTTAAGAACCGCCAGACATTCCGGCTCTTGGAAAGCGTCGCGCATGTCATTCCCTTTATAACCGATCATCTCAGGAGCCGAAAAAACGATCTGCGTCTGTTTTCCATTGTTGATGCCGCCGAAAGCTATGGGATAAAGATATCCGGCGCTCGCATCAAAAAATAGATCATTGACCAACCTAGACACCCTATAAATAACTTCCGGTCCATACTTCGTATCCAAGGTGATAACCACGTGCGGCTGAGCCGTATCTTTAGGCGCTTCTTTAGGCAGCCGCGGGCGTGAAAACAGTGAGGACTTCACCTGACCAAAGTATTCTCTGATTTTTTGGTCCTCCAAATCTGCTGCACGTGCACGATCAATATCTGACATAACAGTCTCCTTCTATTTTGAATTACAGCCTGCTCTGCTATTTTTCCATATAACTTGGCAACCACGCTTCATGCGCTTTTTTTAGAGATCCCACAGCGACAGACCCACTGTCAATTAGTTTCATCTCCTTGCCGCCCGTTTGCCCCAGCTTAGTCAATGAAATACCAGCAGTTTTCGCTTTTTCGATAACATAGACCGGGGTCTTGGTCGCGATCACATAACGGCCCTGATCTTCGCCGAACCAGAAAGACGCATCGCCGCCCTGCTCGACCACAACGCCCACGCCTCGTGCGATTGCCATTTCAGCAATCGCGACCAGCAAGCCGCCATCGGAAACATCGTGGCAGGAAGTCAGCAACCGCGCATCGATCAAGGCGCGGATGAATTCGCCGTGTTTGCGTTCTACGGCGAGATCAACCGGCGGCGGCGCGCCCTCTTCTTTGCCGAAGATTTCGCGGAGGTACAAAGATTGCCCGATATGGCCTTTAGTCTCGCCCAACACAAACACGGTTTCGTCTTCGCCACGGAAAGCTATGCCGACGGCTTTGGTTACATCTTGCATCAGGCCGACGCCACCGATTGCGGGTGCGGGTAAAATCGCGCTGCCACTGGTTTCGTTGTATAGGCTGCAATTGCCCGACACCACGGGATAATCGAGCGCGAGGCACGCTTCCTTGATCCCCTGCACCGCGCCGACGAACTGGCCCATAATGCGCGGCTTTTCCGGATTGCCGAAATTCATATTGTCGGTAATCGCCAAAGGTTTGGCCCCGACCGCGCAGATATTGCGCCAGGTTTCTGCAACTGCTTGTTTTCCGCCCATAACAGGGTCGGCGGCGCAATAACGCGGCGAGCAATCGACCGTCATCGCCAAGGCTTTGATGCTGTTATCCAGACGAACAACTGCCGCATCTCCACCCGGCCCTTGCACGGTATTTGCGCGCACGAGGCTGTCATACTGTTCCCAGATCCAGCGCCGCGAGCATAAATCCGGCGTCGCGACCAGTTTTTGCAAAATGCTGAGCACGGTTTCATCTTGCGGCAGCGGATAGGATGATGCCGCGATTTCCGCTTGCGGCGGCGTGGGTTCCCACGGGCGGTTATAGACGGGCGATTGATCGACCAGAGGCCCCACTGCTATATCGATTTCCTTTTTACCGTGGCGCGTGCAGACGATGCGACCTGTGTCCGTTAGTGTGCCGATCACGGCGAAATCCAATTCCCATTTTTTGAAAATCGCTTCAGCCTCGGCCTCGCGCCCCGGTTTCAGCACCATAAGCATGCGTTCCTGGCTTTCGGAGAGCATAATTTCGTAGGCGCTCATCCCCTCTTCACGCAAGGGTACTTTGTCGAGATTGAGTTCGATGCCGAGGTTACCCTTCGACGCCATTTCGACCGCCGAAGACGTTAGCCCCGCCGCGCCCATATCCTGAATGGAAATAATCGCGTCGGTCGCCATAAGTTCGAGGCACGCTTCCAGCACCAGTTTTTCCACAAACGGATCGCCGACTTGTACCGTCGGGCGTTTGCTTTCGGAATCTTCGTTGAATTCGCCCGAAGACATCGTCGCGCCCTTGATGCCGTCGCGCCCGGTTTTGGAACCGACATAAACGACCGGATTGCCGATGCCCGCCGCAGCGGAATAGAAAATCTTGTCCGTGTTCGCCACGCCGACCGTCATCGCGTTGACGAGGCAATTGCCGTTATAGCTCGCGTGGAAATTGGTTTCGCCGCCGACCGTGGGCACCCCCATACAATTGCCGTAACCGCCGATGCCCGACACAACGCCCGCGACCAGAGATTTCGTTTTCGGATGTTTGGGTTCGCCGAAACGCAGCGCGTTCAAATTGGCGATAGGCCGCGCGCCCATTGTGAAAACATCGCGCAAAATGCCGCCCACGCCTGTGGCTGCCCCCTGATAGGGTTCGATGTATGACGGATGATTATGGCTTTCCATTTTGAAAATCGCAGCGAGCCCGTCGCCTATATCGATCACGCCCGCATTTTCGCCCGGCCCGCAAATGACATGCGGTCCCGTCGTCGGCAATTGCTTGAGCCAGACGCGTGTAGATTTATAGGAACAATGTTCCGACCACATCGCAGCCGCCACGCCGAATTCCGCCAAAGTCGGCTCGCGCCCCATAACGCCCAGCAGAACATCATATTCCGCGCGCGACATGCCATGTTCGGCTAGCAACTGATCGACGCCGGTTTTTTCTTCGGAAATTTTACGTGTTGCGGAGTTGGTCATGGAATCCCCTTTGTTCAGGGGTTTTATAGCCGAAAACGGCACGAAATGTCGAAAAAATCTTCAGAAAAAGACATCCCCTGTGCTGATCGAACGCTCGGTTCCGTCGGGCAAGCGCAGCCGTAAATTGCCTTCGGTGTCTAAATCGACGAATTCGCCGTGAATTTCGTTGCCATCCTCGCCGCGCGGCTGGCGGATGCGCATAGCGCCTTTGCGGGCGTGGGATAGCCACGCGGTGCGTATGGGGGCGAAACCCTGATTGTCCGCCGTATCGATCCAATAACTGAGGGATTCTAGAATCTTGCCCAATACGACATCGAGCGAAGGCGCAGCCCCCATTTCCGCCACTAGACTGGTTGCGGGATAAAGCGGATTTTCAGGCGTATGAAGGACATTGATACCCATACCGACCACCAGCCAGCCGTCGCCAGCTTCCAGCAGAATGCCGCTGATTTTCTTGCCTCCTACGAGAACATCGTTCGGCCATTTGAGTTCGACCGAAGCCTCGGAAAGATATCCACGGATAGTGTCGCCAATCGCCAGCGCCGCGATGAAGCTGTACCGTGCATAATCGCGTAGCGCGACTTTGGGCCGCAAGAGAACCGAAAAATAGAGATTGCCCACGGGCGATTGCCATTGTCGGCCTTGCCGACCGCGCCCGCCGCTTTGTTGCAGAGCCTGAATTACCAAACCTTCGGCTGCGCCCGTTTCTGCGGCTTGCTTGACATCGTCGTTCGTGCTGACGGTCGTTTCCAGAGTGCGGATATCGAATTTCAACCGAGGAATCCTCGCGCCGCTTTCAATGTCGCGTCGATCAAAGTGGTTGGCACTATTGTGATGCCCATCATTGCGCAGGCGGCGATGCCCAGAACCGATTTGACTCCCCAATCCGGCAGAGGGTCGATTGGCCCCAGATAGGGTTCGTCAAAATACATCATCTTGATGATGCGCAGATAGTAATAAGCTGCCACTACGCTGGTCAGCACGCCGATAAGGGCGAGAGGCACCATTCCGGCATCGACGGCGGCGAGGAAGATAAAATATTTGGCGAAGAAGCCCGCCAAAGGCGGCACGCCCGCCAGCGAGAACATGATGACCGTCATCCCCAGCGTGATGAACGGATTGGTTTTGGAGAGGCCGGATAGGTTTTCGATTTCCTCGACCTGTTTGCCGTCGCGGCGCAGGCACAAAATGACGGCAAATGCGCCGAGCGTGCTGAGCCCATAAATCGTGAAATAAATCAGCAAGGCCTGAACGCCCGATTTGCCGCCGACGATGATGCCGACCAGCAGATAGCCGACATTGGCGATAGAGCTATAGGCCAGAAGCCGTTTCAAATTGTGTTGCACCAGCCCCGCGAACGCGCCCCATAGCATCGAGGCGACCGAGATAAAAATAACAACCTGATGCCATTCGCCAGAAAGGCCGAGCATCGGCTCCAGCAGAAAACGCGTGAAGACAGCCAGAGCCGCGAGTTTCGGCGCGGCGGCAAAGAAGGCTGTGACGGGTGTGGGGGCACCTTCATAAACATCGGGCGTCCACATATGGAACGGCACGCCCGAAACCTTGAACGCCAGCGCGGCGCAGATAAAGACCATACCGACGATAACGCCCGGATTGGCATGCGCGTGATCTCGCAAGGAGTACGACAGGGAAACGAAATCCGTCGTTCCGGCAAAACCGTAAATCAGCGAAATGCCGTAAAGCAAAATGCCCGACGCCAGCGAACCCAAAACAAAATATTTCAACCCCGCCTCGCTCGACCGCCGATCATCGCGCTTGAACGCCGCCAGCACATAAAGCGACAGGCTTTGCATCTCGAGCCCGACATAGAGCGAGAGCAGATCGCTTGCCGACACCATAAGCATCATGCCCATAGTGGCGAAGATGATAAGCACGGGATATTCGGGGCGTTCTTCTCCGTCTTTCTCGAAATAGGTCCAGGACAGCATGACCGACAGCGCCGACGCCGTCAGGA
The DNA here is from genome assembly GCA_049697595.1 of Alphaproteobacteria bacterium. Classification (GTDB taxonomy): domain Bacteria; phylum Pseudomonadota; class Alphaproteobacteria; order UBA9219; family UBA9219; genus CAIXLI01. Next base: position 4,142 of record JBAVWC010000284.1, on the reverse strand, counting down.
TGATCAATTTCACAAAACGCGCGAAGCTGTCATCAACGAATTGCGTGTTAAATGCGAACACCGGCAATGCGCCGTTCAGCAGATAACCGAGCCGCTCCGGGTTGAACAATAGGCAGGCGGCAAGGATAAACGCCGTGATCGCCAGAAAGCCGATATGCCGCGTTACACGCGCGCCGCAAACGGCGGCAGCTATCAGGGAAACGAGTCCGACGACGCCGACTTCGATCTCCGGCAACGTGACTATGAGGGATTGAGGATTAATCATGTTGAGCCTCATGAGCAAGCGTCGCCGACGGCGCGGCCTGCGCCAGCGGTTGTCCATTCGACTGCGATTGGTAATCGGCGAGAATCTTCTGGAGCGTCGGCGCATAAACGTCGCGGAAAGTGGAAGGATGAATGCCGATCAGCAAGACGAGCATCAGAAGCGGCACGAATGTCGCGATTTCCCGCTTGTTCAAATCCATCATCGCGCGCACTTCTTCTTTGACCAGCGGCCCATAAAATACGCGCCGGTAAAGAACCAGCATATAAGACGCCACCAGAACCATTCCGGTCGCGGCGAACAATCCGTACCAGCTATTGACCAGGAACGCGCCTTGCATAGCCAGAACTTCGCCAACGAAGCCCGACGTTCCGGGCAATGCGATAGAGGCCAGCATGAAGATCATAAACACGGCCGCATAAAGCGGCATATTGATCGCGGCACCGCCGTAATGCGAAATCTGGCGCGTGTGCATCCGGTCATAAGCGACACCGACACAAAGAAACAACGCGGCGGAAACGAAAGTATGCGACAGCATCGACATCATCGCGCCGTCAAAACCCTGATCGTTAAAACTGAAAATACCCAGCGTGACAAACGCCATATGCGTTACCGACATATAGGCGATCACCTTCTTCATATCCGTCTGTGCCAGACCGACCAGCCCCGTATAAACAATCCCGATCAAGCTGAGCCAGATCACAAGTGGCGCAAAATGCTTGCTCGCCTCCGGCAACATCTGGATAGAAACGCGGAGGAAACCGTAAGTGCCCATTTTCAGCAGAATGCCCGACAGAATAACCGAACCCGCCGTCGAGGCTTCGACATGCGCGTAAGGCAGCCAGGTATGAAACGGCCACATAGGAGTCTTGACCGCAAAGGAACAAAAGAACGCGAGCCACAGCCACAAGGCCATTTCCTTTGGAAACTTGCCGCCCATCATTTGAGTCATATCGGTCGTGCCGGTGTGAACCGCCATTGCGAAAATGCCGACCAGCATCATGACGGAGCCGAGAAGCGTATAGAGGAAGAATTTATACGCCGCGTAAACGCGCTTCTCCCCGCCCCACACACCGATGATAAGGAACATCGGCACAAGGATGCCTTCGAAGAACAGATAGAACAGGACGAAGTCGAGCGACGTGAACACCCCGATCATCATGCTTTCCAACAGCAAAATTGCCAGCATGAACTCACGTCCGCGCTTCTTGACGCCGACGCGCGCCGCCATGATACAGGCGGGGGTTAAAAGCGCGGACATCATCACGAACCACACCGAAATCCCGTCGATGCCTTTGATATAGGCTATATTAAACGAGGGTATCCAGACATAGCGTTCGACGAACTGAAACCCCGTGTCGGCGGGATTGAATTCCCACACGATGTAAACCGAAAAGAAGAACGCGCAGACCGACGTTAAAAGCGCGATCTGCTGCGCCCGGCGGGAACCAACGACGTTGTCGTCTTCGCGCACGAAGAACAGGATGATCAGCGCGCCGACAAGCGGCAGAAAGGTGATCGCGGAAAGTACGGGAAAAGAATCCATAGGTGATTATCCCTTGACCAAAAACCAGGTGATGAACGCCGCCACGCCGATGACCGAGGCGAAGGCATAGTGATAGACATAGCCCGTCTCCAACGCGCTGAGGCGTTTGGCGATGCGAACTGAGAAAGCGGCGATCCCGTTAGGCCCATAGCCGTCGATGATCGATTCATCTCCGCCCAGCCACAAGATTCTGCCCAGCCAATGCGCGGGCCGCACGAAAACGGTTTCGTAAATCTCATCAAAATAATATTTGTGGTACACGAGCTGATAAACAGCACCCAAACTTTGCGCAAGCTTGCCCGGCCACGAAGGTCTTACGGCATAGAAGATATAGGCCATAAAAATGCCGGGCAAAGCGAGGCCGAGCGGCAGCCAATCTTCGAATTTTGACACATGCTTCGACGCTTCAATGGAATCATGCTCCGGTAAAACGAAAATCGCACCCTTCCAGAAATCCGCGCGATCCGGGCCCGCGAACCAGTCATAGGCGTACCAACCGGCAAAAATAGAACCGATAGCCAAAACCACCAGCGGCCCAAGCATAACGCCCGGCGATTCATGCACATGTTCCATTGTGTGTTCATCGGCGCGCGGCTTGCCGTGGAATGTCATGATGATAAGACGCCACGAATAGAATGCCGTCATAAACACAGCGATCAAACCAAGGACATAGGCGAAATGCCCGACGCTTGTACCGCTGCCCAATGCGGATTCCAAAATTAAATCCTTGGAATAGAACCCGGCGAAGCCAAACAGATCATCGATGCCGATACCTGCCAAAGCCAGCGACCCGATCCACATCAAGGCATAGGTAACGGGAATTTTGCGCCAGATGCCGCCCATCTTGCGCATATCCTGTTCGCCCGACATCGCATGAATGACGGAACCTGCGCCTAAAAAGAGGAGTGCCTTAAAGAAAGCATGCGTCATCAAATGGAAAATAGAGGCGGAATAAGCCGAAACGCCCGCCGCAAAGAACATGTAGCCAAGCTGGCTCATCGTCGAATAAGCGATGACGCGTTTGATGTCGAATTGAGTCAAGCCGATAGTCGCAGCGACGATACAGGTGAGCGCGCCCACAATCGTAACAACCTTCAACGCATCCGGCGCATATTCAAAAATCGGCGACAAGCGCGCGATCATGAATACGCCCGCCGTAACCATTGTCGCGGCGTGGATCAAAGCCGACACAGGCGTGGGGCCTTCCATCGCATCCGGCAGCCACGTATGCAACCCCAACTGCGCCGACTTGCCCATTGCGCCCACGAACAACAGCAAACACACTGTTGTCAAAGCAGGCAGCGTTTGGCCGAGGAAAATCCATTGCACAGACGCCAGTTGAGGCGCTTTGGCAAACATATCGCCGTAATCGATTGATCCGAACAGCATAAAGCAGCCGAAGATTCCAAGCGCAAAACCGAAATCGCCGACGCGATTGACGATGAACGCTTTGATTGAAGCGTCATTGGCGCTTTCTTTTTCGAACCAGAAGTTAATCAGCAGATAGGACGCCAACCCGACGCCTTCCCAGCCGAAGAACATTTGCAGCAAGTTGGGCGATGTCACCAGCATCAACATAAAGAAGGTGAACAGGCTGAGATAGGACATAAAGCGCGAAATGCTTTTGTCGTGGCTCATATAGCCGACGGAATAGATGTGCACCATTGCCGATACGCCGTTGACGACCACCAGCATCACGGCGGTCAGCGTGTCGATTTTAATGCCCCAATTGGCGACAAAAGTTCCCGACTGAATCCAGTCGGACAAAACGATGTTAACGACGTGGCCGTGTAAAGCCACATTGTTAAACAGAACAATCGACAAAAGCGCGGCGATGATGACGCAGCCGCAGGTGACGGTTTGCGCGACGAAGGCGTCGATGTAGCGGCAAAACACCCCGGAGATGATTGCTCCGAGCAAAGGCAGAAATACGACGGCAAAATCTAACATGCGCTAGCCCTTCATCATGTTGACGCCCTCAACCGCGATATCGCCACGGTTGCGGAAATAGACGACCAGAATAGCCAAGCCAATCGCCGCCTCGGCTGCCGCGACGGTCAGCACGATCATCGCGAAAACCTGCCCGACCAGATTGTGCTGATAAGTCGAAAAAGCGACAAAATTGATATTGACCGCCAGCAGCATCAATTCAATCGCCATAAGAATGACGATGATGTTGCGGCGATTGACGAAAATGCCGATGACGCCGATCGTGAACAAAATAGCGGCGACGACTAGGTAATGTTGAAGATCGACTGTCATTTGATACCCTTCCCTGCCGTCATTCCCGCGAAGACGGGAATCCAGCTACGCCGCGTCTGCGGCGTATAAGAT
>JBAVWC010000283.1:0-2190 GCA_049697595.1 Alphaproteobacteria bacterium | reverse complement strand
TTCCACTGAAAAGATTAGGTGTTCCGCTTTTCAGAGCTACGCTGGTCACTGTGCCATAGGTATTCGTATCCAGCGCAAACGTACCAGCAGCGGTCATCTTCACAAAAGGAGTGCCGCTTACCCACGTGGGATAATTTAATGCGCCCCAAGTGCCGACCGATGGTATCTGACTGGTTAGTGCCAAAGTTCCTGTGCTCGTCGGATTGGTGATGGTATTAGCCCCTACCGTGTAGGTCGATGGCTGCTTCATTGTTGCGGCTGAGAAGTCCTGCAATCCAGTGGTGTACGTGTTGGCCTGATTCACACCAGCGCCGCCCAGATTAGTCAGCGCCCCTGCTGCCGTTGTTGCGCCCGTGCCGCCTTGGCTGATCAGGCATGCCGTTCCAAACCCGCAACCGGAAATAATCTGTGTCGATGGATACAGATCACTAATCGTCACCGGCGCTGGATACATGTTCGGTGACACGCCGCCACTCATCACAACGTCCAAGCCTTGATTGATGGCAGCCCAGAATATCCATCCTCCAGGGTCAGTCGAGATGGAAGCATTTGAAGTAAAGCAACTGGAAAGAGGTGCTCCTGAAGCATTGGCGTAAATCGTCGCGGGCGCAGTTGTTCCTGTATTGTAGACGCAAATCGTTGCGTATGGGACAATTCCCTGCATGTAGTTGGAGGATTTCAGGCCGGAGGTAACGGCTTGGGTACCACCAAGAAAGCTATGTCCTTGAATTGCAGCGATCTGCGCCAGAACAGGAGAAGTTCCAAGCAGCAAGATAAGCGAAATTATTTTGAGCATCTATCGCCTCATTTTCTGAGGCCGTGCATCGCGGGTGATAAAAGTACTACAGAGAATCTGAGTTCAGAATACATTATCGAGCGATTTCTTTCTATACTATTCTCTATTTTGTATTATGATTGGTGCATGGAAAACAATGTCATTACCTCCGATCCGCCCGCGACTGCACAAAAGTCCAAAAAGAGCAAGATGAGCGCTGCTGGCCGAAAGGCTGTTTCCGAAGCTGCCAAGGCGCGATGGGCTGCACGAAAAGCAGAAACCGTTTTACCTCCAGTTCTGAACGTGCCAACCGCTCCGCTTCCTCCCTCTCCCGCCGTGCTTCAGCTTCAGGCTCAGGTGGTAGACATGGTTTCTCAGCGCGGAGAAGCCCGTTCTCGCCTCACTGAAGCCCATGCTGCATACCTGCTTGCTCAGAGCAAGTTCCAGGCCGCTGAAGCTGAGTTGAAGGGCATCGAAAGTGAAGTTAGTTACCGCATCGGCTTGATCGCACAGCTTGAAAATCGGCCGGCACAAGTCGCCAATGCAGGATACGCTTCACCATCTCCAGTTCTGCAAATGCCAGCATCCCTGGGGAGCATCACTTCGGAACCGGCTCAGGTTGCACAACAGATGAACCGCTCTCAGGAATCATTTGCTGTCGGGTCTGCCGATGATCTCAGGCGCGACATTCGCGGCAACATGGGTATGATGTGAGATTGGCACGAAACCAAGTGATTCGGATGGTTCCTCACCGCGTGGGCAGGCCGAGCGGAATGGACACGGATTAATTCTTGAGAAGCACATCGAAGGCGATTCTTCCGGTGGTTGAGTCGCCTTCCTGATCCGTTCCAACTTGTTTTGCGCTAATTCTTTCAAATCCGCCGCTCTCTCTGACACTGGAACATTGTGAATCTGAATCACATCGGAGAGAACGCCATCCTCGGCTAGAGCGTCCAGCCATTGCTCTTTGGTGAAATCCCCCCGTTCACGCCAGATTTTCTCCCAATTGCCGTCAAAGTCTCCACCATCCCGCTTTCTGAATCGTAACTGTTTCGATACCGGATGCCTCCAGCCCTTCGACAGAGGCCCATGCCGTCTTCCGTCTCGCTCCTGGCCGAGAACGACAACAACCAAATCCATCGGGACTCCATAGATCGATCCTTCCAGCGTGCTCCAGTCATGCTCTTCCTCAACCATTCTGTATGCGTCCCACCGGGAACACAGAACAATCCTGCGTAGATGCGTCTCTGATGCGTCAAGGAACGAGCCGGGAGTCCAGATGGTGCCATCGGGAAGGGGAATAGGATCGGGTCTTTTCCACGGTCCGTCTGGTCGCAGCACATAGGTGATAAATGAAGCTAGAGAGGAGAGGTGCTCAGCCTCAGCCAAAACATCTGTCTGGTTCGAGTCGAGTC
>JBAVWC010000282.1:0-2228 GCA_049697595.1 Alphaproteobacteria bacterium | reverse complement strand
CTGGAAGCCGTGCGCGAACATCTGGATCGTGGCGTGAGGGTTTCCCTCGCGCAACATCTTCCGGGCATGAATTTCAGCGAAATACTGTAAGTCGAGGGTGATGTGAATGTCCTCGACCTGTTTTCCGGTATCGGCGGATTCTGCCTTGGATTCGAGCAATCAGGAATGCGAACAGTCGCTTTCTGCGAAATCGATCCCTTCTGCCACGCCGTGCTGCACAAGCACTGGCCTCATGTCCCCATCCACGCCGACATCCGAAGACTCGACGGAACCCGTTATCGCGGAACCGTCGATCTCGTCTGCGGGGGATACCCCTGCCAGCCCTTCAGCGTTGCCGGATCACGACGCGGCGCAGGAGATGAAAGGCATCTCTGGCCGGAAATGTATCGACTCATACGAGAAATCAGGCCGCGATGGGTCGTTGCCGAAAATGTTGCTGGGCATATTGGATTCGGTTTCGACGAGGTTGCCGCATCGCTGGAAGCTGAGGGCTACACCGTCTGGCCGTTTGTTATTCCAGCTTCAGCCGTCAATGCGCCGCACCGACGCGACCGCCTCTGGATTATTGCCCACGCCGACGGCGCAGACGCGGGGACGACCGGAGATCGCCATCCAGCAAGCCTTGAAGGGCGAGCCTCTTTACAAGCGGAGGGACAAGGAAGGATCGGGGCGCCAGTTCTCGATAGTCGATTATCTGCTTTACCGAAAATTGTTGCCGACGCCTACAGCGAGCGATTGCAAGGGAGCAACAGACAATTGCAAACGGATCAAGGAGGGGAAAATAAGTTACCTGCGCTACTTCCTGCATTTTATTCAGAAACCTTCTTCAGTGACGAGCTACCCGCACCCGTCCTTTGTGGAAAGGATGATGGGATACCCTATCGGGCACACCGACTTAGGTGCCTCGGAAACACGATCGTTCCGCAAATCGCGGCGATCATTGGTCGTGTCATCGTCGATTATGAAAAACGAAACGAATGAAGAAAAATTGTCATGACGCAATCTCTAACCCAATCCGTATCAACGGATTTTTTACCATATTATTTCTGGTTCCCTATTACAGGCATTAAGGAAAACGAAAGGTTAAAATGCCATAATGCCTTATCCAACAATGTCGAGACACCCATCACGGGGGTGTCTCATGGCTAAACGGAGACCCCGGAAAAAGTCTCTGCCTGTCCGTTTGGGAGAGGTGCCGACAGTGGAATTTTGCCGTCAAATGGGAAGGACTATCGAGGAAGTCATTGACCGCGATGTGCGCGGCAAGATTCTCACATTGCGGCATCGTCTTTATGCGGAATGCATGCTGGACGCTTATTTCTTGAGAGGTCTTATTGAAACAGGGGAGCATAAGGCCGGATTGAGATACAGGCTGGCCTGGCTTCGCGCCAGAGAGGGGTTGCAGATCAGCAATCCTTATCTGGTTGGCAGGGCTCTCAATTATACCGACTCCATGCGTGTCATTCCTGAAAGCGAGCGCATTTTAAAAGAGGCCGATGCCAAATTGACGGCTGCCCAGAAAGCTCTGGTCATAAAAGTATGCTGCGAAAACAGGAAGGCCGGAGGTCAAGACAAGATTGATACGTTCGGTCGTGGTCTTGCCAGTATGGCCAAACTCTGGGGCTATCGGTAATGTTCGGAAATTGGTAGCGACAATTTTGTCGCTACCAATACCGTAAGATTTTTATTTTTTCTTGTTGACAAAACATCCCTTCTTTTGTAAGATGCATCTGTCACACTGGCGAAAGCCGTGAGAACAAAAGATCAAGTATAAAATATAGATCGTACCGAAACCGCAGAAAGCCTTTTTCCTGCGGTCTTTTTTTGTCTGATGAACCCCTCCCGCACATAGCCCAATCCTAAAAATACGCGCCTGCAAAACCTGACATCCCTATCGATGTCGGGGGTTTTGTCGCGCGTGGATTTTCCATTGGGTCATGCCGGATACCTAACTCCTGGAGATAAATCATGACCAACATATATAAAGCCGCAGCGCTTGCCGGTGTTATATCGGCTCTACTTCTGCCTTGTCCTGCACATGCTGATGCGAACGGCGCAATTCAGATGCTGCCACCGACGCCTATCGGATCAATGATCGCATGTCCAAGTGGCACACAACAGGTTCTCTCATATAGCGGAGCGCCACAAGGCGGGGCGCAAGGAGGCATCAACTGCGTTCCCATTCAAACGGATGCGGCGGGTGATCTTTCCGCTTCTGGCTACATCAA
>JBAVWC010000281.1:0-1783 GCA_049697595.1 Alphaproteobacteria bacterium | reverse complement strand
CAAGCCTAAGTTTTTGCTCCCTCTCCCTCGAGGGGAGAGGGAGCTTTAAGGTGTCTTTTTTGAAGCTTTTGGTGTCGATATGCGATAGGTTAACGCCGTCTGTACCGAGGCGAACAAACGCCTTAATTGCCGTCTTTTGGAAGTAAGCCACGCCTCATGCGCAAGAACGATATTTCCGCACCGCCCTCGACCTCTGGACTCAAGCCGCTTAAACAGCTTTGGGGGTTTTTGCAGCCTTATCGCTTGATTATCGCGGGAACGGGTGTGGCGTTGATTGTTGCGGGGTCGACCTTTTTGGTTATTCCGGCGATCTTGCGGCATGTGATCGATAAGGGGTTGAACGATAATAACGCCGTTGTGTTGAATCACAGTTTGGTTTTGATGCTGTTCGCGGCTGTCGTTCTGGCGGGGGCTACCTTTGCCCGTTACACCATGGTTTCGTGGCTGGGCGAGCGGGTTGTGGCCGATCTGCGCCGCGCCGTTTATTCCCATATTTTGACTCTGAGCCCCGAATTTTTCGAAGTCACGCGCAGCGGCGATATTCTGTCGCGCCTATCTTCGGATGCCAGCATTTTGCAAACTATTGTCGGCTCGTCGATTTCTGTCGCGTTGCGCAACAGCGTATTGTTGATCGGCGGCATTATCATGATGCTGACGACCAGCGCAAAATTAACGGCAATGGTTTTGCTGGTTATCCCGCTGGTCGTCATTCCGATCAAAATTTTTGGCCGTAAAGTCAAACGCCTGTCGAAGCAAAGCCAGGAGCGCGTCGCCGATGTCAGCTCGAACACCGAAGAAACTATTTATGGCATTCGCACGGTGCAAGCCTTTGGGCATGAGGATTTAAGCCGCCAGAACTTCAACCAGAATATCGAGCAAGCGATACAGGCCGCCCTGCAGCATATCCGCGTGCGTGGAATGCTTGTCGCGCTGGTTATTTTTGTGGTGCTGGCTTCGATCTGCGTCATTTTGTGGATCGGCGGCCATGATTTGCTGGCGGGGAAAATCACCAGCGGTCAATTGACGGCTTTTATCGCCTATTCGATTATCGCCGCGTCTGCCGTGGGGCAGATCAGCGAGGCTGGAGGCGACATGCATCGCGCGGCTGGCGCTGCGGAACGCATTTTCGATTTGCTGGCGGTTGAGCCGACGGTAGCGGCCCCTGCCCTGCCCGTGGTATTGCCCTCGCCGCGCGGAGAAATTTCGTTCGATCACGTGACTTTTCATTATCCGGCGCGGCCTGATGTTGCGGCGTTGAACGATATTTCCTTTACCGTCAGGCAAGGCGAGCGCGTTGCGATTGTCGGGCCGAGTGGTGCTGGCAAGACAACTTTGTTCCAGATGGCCTTGCGTTTCTATGATCCGCAAAAGGGTGTGATCGCCTTGGACGGAGTCGATGTGAAAACTGCCGATCCTCGCGAGGTGCGGTCGCGTATCGCTTTGGTGCCGCAAGACCCGGTTATTTTCTCGACCGATGCGTGGCACAACATTTCATACGGCAAACCAGAGGCGAGCAAAGAAGAAATTCGCGCCGCCGCGCGCGCTGCGCATGCCGATGATTTTCTTTCGGCTTTGCCCGAGGGATATGACACGTTCCTTGGCGAAAAAGGTGTGCGCCTTTCCGGCGGGCAGAAACAGCGCATCGTCATCGCGCGCGCCATTCTGCGCAATTCGCCTTTGCTGTTGCTTGACGAGGCGACATCGGCGCTGGATGCCGAAAGCGAACGGTTGATTCAGGACGCGCTGGATTTATTGATGCAGCAACGCACCACCCTTATCATCG
>JBAVWC010000280.1:0-10095 GCA_049697595.1 Alphaproteobacteria bacterium | reverse complement strand
TTTCTGACGTGAGTAACCATTTGTTTCCCCTGATATATCCCTCTTTGCCGGATAATGTGGCTTTTTTCACGGGATTCACGTATAATACGGGAAACACGGGAGTTGAACATGGACAACATAATTAGAGTTGCATCGTCAGATTTCGGCAAAGAAGTAGGGCGCTATCAGGACGCGGCATTAACGCATCCTGTGATTGTGAGCCGCAATGGCCGTGATCGCACGGTATTGATTTCGGTAGAAGAATACCGCCGCCTTAAACGTCGTGATCGGCAGGTAATGGGGCTGGATGATTTCACGGATGATGATATTGTTGCCGTGAAAAAAGCAAAAGCCCCTTCTGCTGCCGCTGCGTTTAATGACGAAATCTAATCAAAGCAAAGGGTTTCCGAATCCGGTTCCCGCTCTTGTCATTCGCTACGCCTACTTATGGCGCAGGGAGCATGTGCGTGGCATTGAGGAAGGTTCCAAAGATCGCCCCTGTTCCGTCATACTGGTAACGACAGAAAGCGACAAAAGTCAGGTAGTAACGGTATTGCCAATTACGCATACGCCGCCCAATGACCCAGCTTTTGCGGTTGAAATTCCGACAGCCACAAAAAAGCGACTTGGCCTTGACGATGATCGTTCTTGGATCGTCGTGACGGAAGCCAACCGCTTCACATGGCCGGGGCCGGATTTGCGCCCAACCCGTGCTGGTGGTGCTGCAAGCGTTGCATATGGCCTGTTGCCGGAAGCTTTATTCAAGGAAGTTCAAACAAAATTCTTGAAGGCGATCAAAAAACATCGCGCTATGGTGAAGCGGAGCCAGTGATTCCGTCAATTCACTTGTTTTTTGCCCCTGTCTTTAAAAAAGTTACATGGCAGGCGTGATATAGACGTAGCATTCGCTGTTTGATGTTTTAGAAACCATCGTTCAGAACTTTCTTGTGTGTGGGGGGGCTTCCGCTCAGAGGAAAGAGCAAGCTTCTGTCCTCTCTCATGGCGTGCAGGTGCGGCAATCGCATCCAGTTGATCGAGCAGATCATAAGTCCAAAGAAGCGCCGCAAAGATAGCAACGCCGCTCGACGGCTTACCGATCATTAAACTGCATGAAACTGATGGTGAAGTCGCGTAACCTTAATAGAAGATGAGCGTGTGCGAATTTGAGCAAGGTCATAGTTTGCTTGCATTCGCAGCCAAGCGTCTGCGGTACTGCCAAGGGCTTTTTCTAACCTGTATGCCATTTCAGGCACGATGCCAGATCGGCCAGAGATAAGGTTGTGAAGCTGCTGCCGCGTAACGCCTAGCCCTCTTGCTGCTGCGCTGATGGAAACACCGAGTTCTTTAAGGCTATCCCCAATCATCTCGCCGGGGTGGGGCGGTTTTTTCATAGGCATGGTTTCTCTCCTTTAGTGATAATCGACGAGATCAACGTCTGAAACTTTGCCTTTGTTAAATCTAAAAACAATGCGCCAATTTGCGCGTATCGTTACAGACCATAATCCCCTCAAGTTGCCCGTCAGTGGGTGGAGTCTGAAGGTTTCGTAATTAACATCCTCGATTTTTTCAGCCGCTTCAAGCAAAGCCAGAATTTGCTTAATCTTGCGGACATGCTCGGCGCTAACTCCACGAGGATTATCTTCCTCGAAAAGCCGTTCTAACCCTCTGTGCTTGAAGCTTTCGATCATTTCTCCCCTGTGCGTACTGTAAAGTACTCTTTTACAGTTGTCAAGTGCTGGTTAAGTCTCTGCCCTGCTTCACAAAGGGCATATTTTCATCGTTAACCATTGACTGCGAACATAAGAGGTCCTAGCTGACACAGGCCGCTAGTTCTTTTCTCGTAGCCCGTCCAAATAATCCGCCCATTGCTGCATCATCTTCCGTCGTTCCGGCAAATGCGCGGTTCGATTATATGCGCGACCGTTCGGGTCTCGCACGGCGTGGGCGAGTTGGTGTTCGATGTAGTCGGGGCGAATGTTCAGGACTTCGTCGAGAACCGTTCGCGCCATTGCGCGGAAGCCGTGGCCGCTCATTTCGTCTTTGCCAATTCCCATGCGGCGCATAGCGGTGAGGATGGCGTTGTCGCTCATGGCGCGCAGGTTGGTGAGGGGGCTTGGAAACAGAAAACGCCCGCGCCCGGTTTGCGGATGCAGCTCATTCAGGATTTCTAAAGCTTGGCGCGACAAGGGTACAATATGCGGCTGTTTCATTTTCATGCGCTCGGCGGGAATGCGCCATTCAGCTTTTTCGAAATCTATTTCTTTCCATTCGGCTTGACGGAGCTCGCCGGGGCGCACGAAAACCAGAGGGGCCAAGCGCAAGGCGGCTCGCGTGACGGCGCTGCCTTGATATTCATACATCGCGCGGAGCAGGGGGCCTATGTCCTTCGGGTCGGTCATAGCGGCGAAATGGCCTTCCTTGACAGGTCTCAAGGCTCCACGCAGATCGGCTGACACATCGCGTGTGGCGCGGCCTGTGGCGATTGCGTAGCGAAACACCTGACCGAAATTCTGCAAGGCTCTGTGAGCCGTACCAACTGCGCCTCGCGCTTCCGTGCGGCGCAGGGCCGCCAGCAATTCGGGGGCGGTGATTTCCGCTATCGGGCGTTTGCCGAACCACGGGAAGGCGTCTATTTCCAGCCGCCGGGTGGTTTTGGTCATATTCGATGGCGTCCATATATCTGATCTGCTGACAAGCCATTCTCGCGCGACTGCCTCGAAGGTATCGGCTTGGCTATCGATCCAGTTTTGTTTGGCGGCCTTGCGGTTAATGGATGGGTCTATTTTATGGGCTAGTTTCTTTCGCTCCTCATCACGCCGTCCCCGCGCTTCCTTGAGCGTGATTTCAGGATATATGCCGAGGGAGAGGAGTTTTTCCTTGCCCGCATAGCGATATTTAAAGCGCCACCATTTGCCGCCTTTCGGCGTGACCAAAAGAAACAGGCCGCCAGAATCGAACATTTTGAAGGGTTTGCTGCGCGGTTTAACGCGATGAATGGCGATATCTGTCAGGGGCATTTTGGGGGTAACTCCAAAAAGTCGTTTACTTACCCCATGGGGTAAGTGAAATCTTATCCGTGGCTTTCCGTGGATCTTGCCAGCGTATAATAGACACGAAATCCCTTATGAATCACTAAGAAACGAAAGATTTTGGATTTCCTTAGACAGCCTTAGAGGTGGCTGTGGTTGGGGCGGGAGGGATCGAACCTCCGAATGACGGAATCAAAATCCGTTGCCTTACCGCTTGGCGACGCCCCAAAAGATGGAAACAGGGGTATAGCGGCTGTTTTTGTTCGCCGCAATGGGATTTTAACGCCCTGTTAAAGGCTTTTACACTTCTTTTTAAGGATAACAGGTTAGGAATAAGGACAAGATACAGAAAGGGAACCATCATATGTCCACTCCTAAAGCCACTACGCTCCTCGATCGCACCTTTGACGAAGGGGTCGCTTTGACGCAGGAAACCCGCAATTATATCGCTTATCATGAACAATCCGACCGCCGCGATTTTGAATTGTCGCGCTGTTTGCAGGTCGGTTATCAGCATACCCGCGTTTCCGCGCGTTTGATTCAGGTTATGACCTGGCTGCTAGCGATGAAGGCCCTTTTGTCCGGTGAAATTTCCCCGGAACAGTTCACCGCGCCGCAATATGCCCTGACCGATAGCGAGGAATGCTCCAGCGAAATGGGCGAAACGGACGAAAATGTTCCCGCTGGCCTGCGCGACCTGCTGGTTCGTAGCCACGCCCTTTATTCGCGCATCAAACGGCTCGACACAATGGTTCGGGCCAAGCTGGAAGCGGGAGAAGTTCCTAATTTCTCGATGTTGTCGGGTGCTAATATCATCTCGATCAATTAAGCTGTTTTCTGCCTTCAACCCCTCTCCCGTCTTGCGCGGGGCAGGGGTTTCTTATTCCTCTCTCCCCGCAAATGTTCTAAGAACGGGGGATGACTCACCCATTTCTTGGCATAGAAAAATCATGCACCGGTCGCCGCTGGATAGCGCGCGATTATGACGAGCGCATATCGCTTGCGCTGGCCCAACGTCATGGCGTTTCCGACATTATCGCCCGCAGCCTTAGCGCGCGCGGCATAGGTCTTGACGATGCGGCTGCGTTCCTTGCTCCTAAATTGCGCGATCTTCTGCCCGATCCCAGCCGATTTAAGGATATGGACAAAGCGGCTTCGCGTTTTGCCGAAGCGGTTACGCGCGGCGAGAGCATCGCGGTGTTTGGTGATTACGATGTGGATGGAGCGACTTCTTCCGCGTTGCTCTTGCGTTTTGCCAAAGCGTTGGGAGCATCTCTTCAGCTTTACGTGCCAGATCGTTTGCGGGAAGGGTACGGCCCCAACATCGCCGCCATGCGCCAATTGGCGGGCGACGGGGTGAAGCTTATCATCTGCGTCGATTGCGGGACTACGGCGCATGAACCATTAGCTGCCGCGCGCGAGGCTGGAGTCGAAGTTATTATTCTCGATCATCACGCGTCGGAGCCCGTTCTGCCGCCCGCCGTCGCTGTCGTTAATCCTAACCGCATTGATGAATCCGGCGAATATGGATATCTCGCCGCAGTTGGCGTCACCTATCTTTTTGTAATCGCTGCCAACCGCGCGTTGCGCGCGGCGGGATATTATGCAGGGAAAGAGGAGCCTGATCTCTTGCAATGGCTCGACCTCGTTGCGCTCGGCACTATTTGCGATGTCGTTAAGTTGAACGGTCTTAATCGCGGGCTTGTCGTGCAGGGGTTGAAAATAGCGGCTCAGCGGCGCAATGCGGGCATTACCGCGCTGGCGCAAATCGCTGGTGTTAAGAAAATGGATGCTTACGCGGCAGGGTTTTTGCTCGGGCCTCGCGTTAATGCAGGAGGCCGCGTTGGCGAAGCCGCGCTTGGCGCGAAACTTCTTTCCACCGACGATGCTTCAGTCGCAGCATCTCTTGCGCAACATCTTCACGCGCTCAACAATGAGCGCCGGGAAATTGAAGCGCGCGTTCTTGTCGAGGCCGAACATCTGACGCTTGCTGAAAATTTGCCTATGGCTTTTGTCGCGTCGGAAAACTGGCATCCAGGCGTTATCGGGATCGTTGCTTCGCGTTTGAAAGACAAATTCCGTCATCCCGCTTTGGTCGTTGCGCTGGAAGGCGATATTGGCAAAGGCTCGGGGCGTTCCATTGGTAATATCGATCTTGGCGCGCATATCATCGCTGCGCGTCAGGCGGGGCTTTTGCTCAATGGCGGCGGTCATAAAATGGCGGCGGGCTTCACAGTCGCGCGCGAGAAAATCGACGCTTTACGCGATTTTCTTGCCGAACGTATTGGCAAGCAAATGCAAGCCGAGCCGTTGGTTCCCACACTGACACTCGACGGTATGGTCGCGGGCATATCCCTGCAACCAGAATTCGTTCGGCGTATCGAGCAATTGGGCCCCTTTGGAACTGGTAATTCCGAGCCGCGCTTTGCGCTTGCCGATTGCAAGATTATCCGCGCCGATATCGTCGGTGAAAAACATGTAAGCGTTATTTTTATGCAGGGCGGTCAGCGCGTTAGAGGTATCGCCTTCCGCGCGATGGAAAGCGATCTTGGACAAGCGCTCCTCTCCAAACGCGAGCGCATCCATCTGGCGGGGCACCTCCGCATCGATGAGTGGCAGGGCGAAGAGCGCGTGCAATTCCACATTGGCGATGCCGCGTTTATAGGATAAGGGTATCTGCGTTTCCGCCAGATAGTCTGCAAAAAATAGGAGTATGCACCTCATGCGCTTCTCCCGCCTCTTTTTCGCTCTGTCCCTATCCGCTTTCCTGTTGAGTGTGTCTCAAGCGCATGCTGTACCCAGCTATTCTACGCAAACCGGACAGCCTTGTGCCGCGTGCCATGTTGGTGCTTTCGGCCCGCAACTCACGCCGTTCGGACGCGATTTCAAATTAGGCGGCTACACGTTGAGCGACGGTGGCGATCATGGATTGCCGCTTTCGCTGATGCTGCAAACTTCTTTTACGGCGACGCAAAAATCACAGAACCCGCCACCGGTGTCTGGCTTCGGTTCCAACAATAATTTTTCGCTCGACCAAATTTCGGCTTTTTATGCCGGAGCGATCATTCCTTCTGTCGGCGCGTTCATTCAAACGACCTATGACGGGATCAACAACGTTTTCACCTGGGACAATATGGACGTTCGCTATGCCCACCCCGGAAATGTGCTGGGCGTAGATTATATCGCCGGTTTAACGCTCAACAATAATCCCACCGTTCAGGATTTGTGGAATTCGACTCCTGCCTGGGGCTTTCCCTATGTCTCATCAGGCTTGGCTCCTACGCCGACCGCTGCCACCCTTATTGATAACGGCCTCGCACAATCCGTCCTTGGGGCAGGGGCTTATGCCAGCATCGATAGCATGCTGTATCTTGAAGCCGATGCCTATCGCGGCCTCAGCCAGAATGTCCGCAACAGCCTGCAAACGGTTTCCGTTTCCGGCACTGATCAGTATGACGGCTTTATCCCTTACTGGCGTGTCGCGCTCGAACATAATTTCAACGGGCAGCATTATTTCGAAGTCGGCACCTATGGCTTGTCGGCGAGCCGCTTTCCCGGTGGCGATCAAACGACAGGCATGACCGATACCTTTGTCGATAACGCTCTCGACGCGAACTATCAATGGGTCGCTGACCCAGACAACATCGTTTCCATTCACGCCACCTACATTCACGAAAACGAAGCCCTGAACGCAAGTTTCGCACTCGGCAACAGCGCCAATCCGTCTAATCAACTCAACACCTTCCGTGCGGATGCCAGCTACAGCTACAAAAATACCTACACGCCTTCCGTCCAGTATTTCAGCACGCACGGTACCGCAGACTCTCTGTGGTGGGGAACGTCCACCGGCAGCGCGAGCCCAAACAGTCAGGGTTATATCGCCGAAATCGCCTATGCTCCCTTTGGCAAACAGGATTCACCTGTCTTGTGGGGCAATGCGCGCGTGGCGTTGCAATATGTCGGCTATACGGAATTCGACGGCACCGCAAGCCACGCGGCGGACAACAACACGATCTTCGTGAATCTCTGGTTGTCTCTAGATCCGATAGCGGCCGTATTGGGCAAATAAGTTTTGCCGTTCGGCGAGGCTGCGCACGCACAGGCATGCGAAGAAAATCGCGCATTTTCCAGCGTTATACTTTCCCAATCGCTTCTTTGATAGATGTCAAATGGTTCCTGTGCCTTTGGCGTATTGAGAACATTGCTGGAAATTGACGAGAGAAAATCCGCTTCTCACTTTGCCCATCTCAGGAGGATTTTTATGAAATACGCAATGTTATCCGCCTTGTTGGTTCTGATGCTTTGCCTGTCTTCCTGCGGTCGCGAGCCTGATACGTCGGAGGATGATCGCATAAGTCATGGGGATATGAGCTCTCCGGGAACTGCCGCCACCAGTGGGAGTGCCGAACAGGTGCCGGAATATAGTGGGAATATGCAAAAGATGGACAGTACGGATCAAAGCGGTGGCCCACGATTTTAAAGGATTGCCGCTTGATGCGTTGGTGGTGGGCTTGCGCCGAACACTTTTCATTCAGTGGAATCTTTGGTGAAGCTCATGAAATATTTAATGCGATCGGGGCTGCTGGTATTGGCGCTGGGCCTGTCGGTTTGCATGGGGCGCACGGAGCCGGACGAGAAGGTCGCTGGCATGTCTGGCGCGTCTTGTCCGGTGGTCTCACGGGCCGTCGGTGTGGATGACAATAGAGATCCGCGCGTAAGTCGTGCAGACACAAGGTGGAAGGATAGCGCGGAATCCGATGCGTGGCCCGATGATGAGGCGCAATAGACGATAGCTATATTTCTCCAAGCATATATTGCGTGGCGAGAGGGCCGTAAACGAATTCCACCAGTTCGTCGATCGAGTCTATTTCGACGCGGGTGCCGTTGATGCGCACTTCCGTTTCCTGTCTGAGGATATTCAGCGCCCGCGAAAATGTGGCGCCTTTCATGCCCAGCGTGTAGGCGATAAGGGTTTTTTCATAAGGCAAATGAAGGACGATATCCTTCTTCTTGTCTTTCGGGCACAGCCCCAATATGAAGCGCCCGATGCGTTGAGGTGCGTTCTGGATCGCGTTCAGCGCGATCTCGCCATAATGCCGCCGATGATGCCGCGACATAGACGAGAGCATCGCCAGCGCCAGCGTCGGGCTATAACGTATCTGCTCTTTGAGCGTATAAGAAGGGATAACGAGCAGCTGAACGTCTTCAATGACTTCGGCGCTGCTGGTATGGCGGCCATGTTCAAAAATGGCGCTCTCGCCCACCGTGTTGCCGGTCGTCAGCGTATCGACGATCACCTCTACGCCTTCAGGCAGCGTGTGGAATAATTTTATCCAGCCGTTGCAAATCACGTAAAAGAAATCTGCCGGGTCTTCTTCGATGTAAAGCACCTTGCCTTTTTTATAACCGCGCGTTTGGGCGGCGTCCTGAAAACAGGCGAGATCTTCGTCGTCCAGATGGGAAAAGAACGAAGCCCCTTTGAGCGATCCAAGCGAAGGCCTTGGGCATTCGCCGATTTCTTCATTCGCGATCTTGAGAGACGAGGCCTGCATCATGATGCCCACTCGATCTAAGGTTGGCGTAACCTATAGTCGCCAAGTGCCCGCGCTGACAAGACGGCAGCCATACGAAGGTAATGGGTGATTCGATTTTTTTTCCAATCCGCCGTCAGTGTGTCTCTCGTGGCACAGATTGTTGGGTTTGGAATAAAAAATTGATGACATGACATAAAGAAATGATCGGTCTTCGTTACAATCGTAACCAGACGCGTATTCCGTGAAAACTACAGAAAAAGAAAAACAATAATTTGATAATTGTCAAATCATGGCAGCGTGGACGGAGTATTTGTGGCGCCGTTCTCTTATTTAAATCCCACGTCTCAATCGTCGCGCCGCCCTTACAACCTCAACCCAGGAGTCCTAGTATGTCCAACGCCGCCGCATCATCAATCGTCCGCATCGCCGCTCTTGCGGCTCTTATCAACGGCCTCGCCTTTACGAGTGCGGCGAACGCCCAGCCCGTCGATACGGTGGAAAACCCGTCAATGACGCAACCTGCCGCGACGGCGGGCAAAGAGGAGAAGATGGATCATACCGCAGACGCAATGGCGCGCCATGTCGAGGATCGCATCAAGACTCTGCACGGCAAGTTGAAAATTACCGGCGCACAGGAAACAAAGTGGGCCAATGTCGCACAAGTCATGCGTGATAACGAAGCAGCGGTCAGCAGACTGGTTCAGACGCGGCAGCAGAATGCCGAAGGCATGACCGCTATCGACGACCTTCAATCCTATGCCGACATCACGCAAGCCCATGTTGACGGCATCAAGAAATTGATCCCACCCTTCCAGGATCTTTATAACGACATGTCGGATGCGCAGAAGACAGAAGCCAACAAAGTTTTCGGCGACTACGAAGGACATAAGGGTAAGTGGCATCATAAATAACTTTTCTTTCTTCCTCGCGTGATCCTTTGTAATGAACGCTGCAAATGAAAACGCGGGGAAACGATCTGATGCAAACCGCTGAACCAGAGGAGAAGATCATGAAACTTATCGCAAGCCGGACGGATGGGCTGTATCCGGGAAAACTGATGACAGGCGTGGCTCTTGGCATCGTTCTGATAGCAACGCTTGCTGCTCCCGCGCATGCGGCTGACAGGGGTAGGGGCAGAGGAGGTGATCGGGGTTGGCACGCGCATGCAGGACATGATCATCGTTATTACGGGCAACCCGGCTATGTCTATGCTCCGCCCGTCGTTTATGCGCCGCCGCCTGTTTATCAGTCGCCGGGACTTAACCTCATCGTTCCCCTCAATATACGGTGAGACTTCGCGTGCGTTATCTTTAACCCTAGCATAAGGAGACAGCTATGAACGAAGAACAGGTCAAAGGAAAATTTGAACAGCTTGGCGGAAAAATCAAGGAAACTTGGGGACGTTTAAGCGACGACGATATCGCGCTCGCCAACGGCCAGAGGGAACAGTTCTTCGGCAAGCTGAAGGAATCCTATGGCCTCTCCAAGGAAGACGCTCAAAAGCGTTTGGATGAATTGGAGAAGTCTATCAAGAGCAGCACTACCAATAAAGC
>JBAVWC010000279.1:0-1527 GCA_049697595.1 Alphaproteobacteria bacterium | reverse complement strand
CCGCAGAGGGGGCTTGGCGTGATGGTCAAGAACGAAACCAAATGCTCCCCACCTGTTTTGACGGAACCTGAAAAGGGACTAGCGAATTTCCTGGAAGAGAACCTGTAGACTCCCGAGGCTGGAATTTCAGGCCGAGAATATTCTCCCGCCCCCATTCGGGGCATGAATACATGCACGTTTGCCTAGAAAGTCTTGAGGATTTCGAGCTCTCTCTAAGTTATTTGAAAATAAAGACTCTATGGCGGAGAGCGAGGGATTCGAACCCCCGATACCCTTTCAGGTATGCCGGTTTTCAAGACCGGAGCCATCAACCACTCGGCCAGCTCTCCGCAGCGCAGTGCTTCACTCGATTGTACGTCCAAACCGGCATTTTCCGTGAGCATGGGACTGAAAACGCCCCTGCCTCCTGCCTCGCCTTTCTACTGCGGCAGAACCAGCACCTCTACGCCGGACGCTGCGTCCTTCTGGTGGAATATCTGCTCGGTGGCTTTCTGGAAATCCTCCGGATGAGCGAAAGGAATGTCAGTGAAGATCTGCGGATTGCGGTCGCTGAGCGGGAACCAGGAGCTCTGCACCTGCACCATGATGCGATGGCCGCGGCGAAAGGTGTGGAAGAGATCGGGCATGGTGAAATTGAGGTCGGCCTCTTTGCCCGGCGTCAGCGGCTCGGGCTTCTCCCAGCTGTTGCGGAACTTGGCGCGGAACGGCTCGCCGCGCAACAACTGCTGATATCCCCCCATGTGCAGCGGCGGCGCATCGAGTATATGTTTGTTGCCTTCCATCGAAGCATCGGGGTCGGGATAGTCCTCGGGATAGACGTCAATCAGCTTGACATCGAAGTCGGAATCGGTGCCGGAGCTGGCCACCTTCAAGTGTGGAGAGATGGGGCCGGCGATGGTCACATCTTCTTTCAACGGCTCCGTCTCGTACACCACCACATCGGGCCGGTAGCTTGCGAAGCGCTGATCGTCCACCATGTAGCGCTGGGGAACGGTGTCCGTGGTGTAGCCCACAAACGGCACCGGATGATTGGGATCGCTCACATACTCGTCTTCGCTCTTGCTCTCGGTCGGCGGATCAAAGCTGAGCTTGCCGCCGCCATGGAAGTAGAGAGTCTTGGGCGCAGCCGCCTTGGGAGGCCACGTGTCGTATCTGCGCCACACGTTGGTCCCGGTCTCAAACACCACCGCCTTGGCCTGCGCCTCGCCCTTACCTTTCAGATAATGCTCGAAGAAGGGGAACTGAATGCTGCTGCGAAAATAGGCAGAGGTTTTGGCGTTGAATTGCACATCGCCCAGGCGGCTGCCATCGCTGCGCGCCCAGCCGCCATGGACCCAGGGGCCCTCGACCAGCGTGGTCGGCGTCTCAGGATTGAATTTATTGATGGCATAGAAGGTGCGATAGGGGCCCATCAGATCTTCCGCGTCGAACCAGCCGCCCACCACCAGCACTGCGCAGTGCACATTCTTCATGTGCTGCGACAGGTCGCGCGCCTTCCAGTAGTCGTCGTAGGTGTCGTGCTTGAAC
>JBAVWC010000278.1:0-4047 GCA_049697595.1 Alphaproteobacteria bacterium | reverse complement strand
CCTACGGGCTTATCAAAAGTAAAAAAAGAGATCTCCGTCTTCACGAAGATCCCCCTTTTTTCAGAAAGAGGCAAGAATCACCTCCAAAACATACATCTGTATTACGCAGCGTCTTTGCGTTTGTTCTTATCGCGCAGACGCCCGAGTTCTTCTCCGACTCGACGCAGGCTTGGGCTGCACTCGTTGCGCGGCACGATCACTTCGATGACATACATCTGGTCTTCATCGGCCACGGCTTCCTTCATCACCGCTTCCAATTCGCCATTGGTAGACACCTTCCTGCCAACGCCGACGCCGAGCATCTGCGTAAGCTGGCTATAGTTCCAGCGCAGGATTTCGTTGAACGGGCCGTCGAGAATGAAACGCTGCGTGCCGTAGCCGTCGTTGTTGAGGATGAACACGATCGGCTTCATGCCGAATTTCGCAGCCGTGGAAAGCTCGAGACCCGTCATCTGGAACGCGCCGTCGCCGACGATCACGAACATGCGGTTCTTGGGCCGTGCCGCCATTGCGCCAATCGCCGCCGGAACGGCAAAACCCATCGACAGATAGTAGGCATCCGCGATGAATTTAGTCGCCTTCTTGGTGCGCAGCTTCATAGCGCCAAACAGCGCATCGCCTGTGTCGCATGCGATCGTGCTGCTTTCTCCGATATAGAGGCTCAGGATGCGGAAGAACGTCTCTATCGAAACAGGAGCGGGCTTTTCGCTGTCAATCAGCGGCGTCGGTTCCGGAGTCGGTTGTGGCAATGCCGCCGGTTTGCGCGGCGTGATCGGCATGTCGAGCAACTTTTCAAGAAAATCCCTCAGCACGACATGTTCGTAGGTGCGCGATCCGATCTGCATTTTCTCGGTCGTGGCCAGCATCGTGCGCTTGCGGCTGAGCTTTTCGCTGGTGCTCATGAAACCAAACCAGACGTCGGTTATCAACGCGCCGAGCATTATCAGGCAGTCGGATTCCTCGACATATTTCTGCACAGCTTCGTCCGACAGCGGGCCGGAATAGACGCCAATGAACAGCGGATGCGTTTCGTTGATGATCGTTTTCGACATAAGAGTCGAGGCGACCGGAATATTGAATTTCGTAGCGACCGCAAGCGCCTGATCGACCAGCCCGTGACGGTGCAATTCGACATCGGCGATGATAACGGGCTGCTTGGATTTATTGAGCGCAGCCATCGCATCTTCCAGCATCGCCTGCAGATTGTCCGGATTACTTTCGGGAGCCGGGCGATTGACGAGAGCAGGAATATTTTTGATCGGCATATCGACAACGTCGAACGGAACTTCGATATAGCCGGGGCGCGAATTTTCAAGCACAGCCGTGACGACGCGCATGATCTCCGCCGCCGCCGTTTCCGGATCGAGCAGAACGGCGGTCGCGCATGTCACTTCTTCGTAAATGCGGCGTTGCGTATCGAATGTGCGAACTTTGTGATGAATAAGAACGTCTTTTTTACGATCCGTCGGGGAAGGACCGCCGGAAATCACCAGCACCGGCGATTGCTCCGCATAGGCGCAAGCGACGGGGTTGAGCATGTTCAATCCACCCACGCAATAAGTCACGCATGCCACGCCCAACCCGTGAAGGCGCGCATAGCCGTCGGCGGCAAAGCCGACGCTGGGTTCATGAGTCATCGTGATCGTTTTCAGCTTCGACTCTTGCAACCAGCGAAAAGTCGGCAACGCGAAATCGCCGGGAATGCCGAACACGTGGGTCACGCCCAGGCTGTGCAGATAATCAAAAAGAAACGAACCTACTGTGACGGGCTTATCCATGATTGCTCCTCATTTTCCTGTTGCTGACTCAGTTACGCTGTCTTGAATTTTTTAATCACGCGGCGGTTTTACCCAGTTTTTCATGCATAAATGCCGCAGCCTTACGCAAATCTTCTACATTCTCCACGCCGCAACTCAGGCGATGTTCCTTGCACCACATCACAAGATCTTCCATCGCCAGATTGCCTTTGGGGCTGTTGGCATAGGGACAGCCGCCCAGACCGCCTGTCGCCGCATCGAATGTCCGAATGCCCAAAGCATAGGAACGTTCGACATTCTTGATCGCGCTGCCGAACGTGTCGTGAAAATGCATCGCGACTTTCGCCAGCGGAATGCCAAGCGCGGTATGAGCTTTAACAAGCGCCTCAACCATATCGGGTTTGCCGATGCCTGTGGTATCACCCAGCGACACTTCAAAACACCCCATATCCAAAAGCTGTTTAGCACGCCGCGCGACTTGGTCGGGGCTGAACGGCAAATCGGTATAGCCGAAAACATTCGAAATATAACCGCGCACGCGCATGCCGGAAGCGATGGCTTCCTTCACCGTCGGTTCAATCGCGATATAGGATTCATCGACGCTGACATTGATATTGGCTTGCGAAAAAGCTTCGGAAATCGCAAGGAAAATGGCGATTTCCTTGGCATTTATAGCTTTCGCACGCTCCAGCCCTTTAAGATTGGGAACAAGATAAGAAAAAAGTACGTCGGGAAATTCTTTTTCAATCGGTGCCAATAATGCGGCGACATCTGCGGAATTGGCCATTGCCGGTACGGCTTGAGGGCGCACGAAACTGCCCGCTTCGATACGCTTCAACCCCGCTTGCGCAAGGCTGCGGATGAAGGCAGCCTTGACCTGAGCCGACAGTGCGGCAGCACCCGGTTCGTTCTGCAGCCCATCGCGGGCGCTGACATCCACCAATTCTATATCGCGTGCGCCGTTCATGCGGCATCCCCGGCTTTTAAAGCGGTGAGACGCACAAGCTCCGATCCTTCGGCCACAACTTCGCCTTCACGCACCAGAACCTTATCGACCGTGGCATTGCCGCCCGCCGAAAGCGTTATCTGCACTTTCATCGCTTCCATAACGATCATCGCGTGGCCTTGCTTCACGCGCTCGCCGGATTTGACCAGAATTTTCTGCACCAATCCCGACATAGGCGCGACGGGACTCAGATCCGCCTGCCCCGTTGCGTGAGCGACATTGGCGACAAGCTCTGTGACTTTGGCTTCAATTCCGTCCAACTGTACGCGGCGAACATCCCTGCCCGCTTGCCACGCGCCGCCGCTCATGCGCTGCCACACGCCTGCGGCTATTTCCCGCTCGATCAGCTCGCTGCCATCGGGCAGTTGGCGGCTGCGGAAGGCATAGGCTTTTCCGGCGAAGGTGAAAGACAATTCCTGAGGCTTGCGTGCCACGTCTTCCAGCGCAACCGGTTTGCCGTCGATTTGCAGATTAATGTTCATCGCATCCCCACTACTTTGGGGTGGTTCCATGCGGAATGTTCGCTTTGCGATGTCGTAGATGCCTGAGCATTCGTGGTACCGAACAGCAGATAGGCCGCAGCGAGGCTCGCAATCTGATCATTATCGAAATCGTCGGCCCGCAGAGCCTCTTGATGCTCGGCAATAAAATCTGTCGATGTTTTTCCGGCGCGGAACGCCTCATGCCCCAGAACACGCATCAAAAAACTGCGATTATTGACGACGCCGCTCACGCGCGTCTGCGCCAGCGCGTTGCGCAAGCGATTGATCGCGTCCTCGCGCGTGTCGCCCCACGCCGCAAGCTTGGCGATCATCGGGTCATAGCTGGCCGACACAACATTACCGTCTGCATAACCGTTTTCGCACCGCACATGCGGAAGATGCGGCGAGGCAAAAACGCTTAGCGTTCCCGGTGCGGGCATAAACTGGCGATCGGGATCTTCGGCATACAGCCGGACTTCGACCGCGTGGCCTTTTTGCCTGACATCATTTTGCGTCATCGGCAATTTCTCGCCCTGCGCGACATCAAGCTGCAACTGCACCAGATCGAGGCCCGTGACCATTTCCGTAACGGGATGTTCAACCTGCAAACGCGTGTTCATTTCCAGAAAATAAAATTCGCCTGCACTGTTCATGATGAATTCTATCGTACCCGCCCCGACATAGCCGATATGGGAAGTGATCTTGATTGCGGCATCTGTCATGCGCTTGCGCGTGGCTTCGGGCAGCATAGGTGCTGGGCTTTCCTCGACAATTTTCTGGTAACGGCGCTGAATCGAACATT
>JBAVWC010000277.1:0-25420 GCA_049697595.1 Alphaproteobacteria bacterium | reverse complement strand
CTCTTATATTGCTCGCCATAAGTGCCCACTTCCGGTTAAGTGGACACTTAGCCTGACCAGATACGCTAATTCTAGGCGGCCATCACCAGACGCTTACGGTTATTTTACTAAAATCGAGAAAAATCCTCAGCCTGCAAGCGCAGCGGCGAAGTGCCAATTCCCTTCCCCATAGGGAGGGGTTGGCCTCGCTGTGCCGGAGAATTGTTGCGTTGAGTGGTTTACCAGCCGTGTTTTCTTACAAGCCAAGAACGGCTTTGGGGCGGCGATTTACGGACAAGCTGGTAGGGTGCTTCGATAACGGATGTAGTGGCGATAATCGCACCTGAAACGAATCCTTCAGCAAATGAAAAGTATACATCCAACTCATAACCATATTTTTTCGCAGCTTCCTCTGCATACATAAAGGGCCTGTCGATCGGTGCGATAATACCGCGAAATAAAAGGGCGCTTGCGCAAATAAAGCGTTCACGGATGGTGCTGGGTTTATTCTCGGTTGGAACAGTGTTGCTCATCTTTTTTATGGACTCCTTTGTCTAAGGGATTCTTACGACGGCCCCATCTGCTTGGACTTCTGCCCAAGCGAGGTGACGAGGGCCGAGATGCCGTCGCGGCGCGCGATCGACGAGAATTCGGCGCGGCGTGTGGCCAGTTGGCTGATCGTGCCGTTCAGGAACACATCGACGATGCGGTAATTGCCGTTTTTGTCCGGGCGCATCAGGTAATTCAGCGCAACGGCGTCGCCGTCTTTGGGAGTCAGGCGGGTTTCGACAAGGATGCCTGCGTCAGATGTCTTTTCTCCGACAATCGTGAATTGCTCGCCCTGATAGCCGGCGAACTGGCTGGCATAGGAGGCGACGCTGAAATCGGAAAAGGCTGCGACGAGTTCGGTTTGTTCCTGCGGCGACGCGCTGGCCCAGCTTGCGCCGACGGCCATACGAGTCATCAAAGGCAAGTTGAAAGAAGCGCGGATGACGGGATCGAGTTGCTTGTACCGCCCGCTGAAACCCAATTGGCTGCCTTGCTTCATCGAGGCTTCAAGCTGGGTATAGAGGCCGCGCACGACGGCTTCCGCTGCCGTATCGGCGCGCGCGCCAGCCGGAGCCAGCAGCAGCCCGAGGGCAAAGATTAAAGCTATCGCAATTTTATTTTTTATCATCCTAACTTTCACACTATGCAGTCGCGACCGAAGCTGGAATTTGCGCTTCGCCGCCCAAAGCTTCCAATGCTTTGGCAACGATATGGTGGGCGTTTAATCCCGCCTGATCATATTGTTTATAAGGCGCGTCATGATCCTGGAAAATATCGGGCAGGGTCAAGGCGCGGATTTTAAGACCGCGATCCATTGCGCCTTCGTTGGCGAGATAGCTAAGCACGTGGCTGCCGAAGCCGCCGACGGAACCTTCTTCGATCGTGATAAGGACTTCATGCTCGCGCGCGAGGCGTGAAATGAGATCGTGGTCGAGCGGTTTGGCAAAACGCATATCGGCGATTGTCGTGCTGATGCCGCGCGCGTCTAATTCTTCAGCCGCTTTTTTGCATTCGATCATGCGCGTGCCGAGGTTGAGGATGGCGACCTTGGTGCCTTCCTTGACGATGCGGCCTTTGCCGATTGCCAGAACCTGACCGCGTTCGGGGCGCTGCAAACCGACGCCTTCGCCGCGCGGGAAACGTATCGCGCTCGGCGCGTTGTCGATTGCTGCGGCGGTTGCGACCATATGCGTCAATTCGACTTCGTCCGAAGGCGCCATAACGACGATGCCTGGCAGGCAGCACAAATAGGCGAGATCAAACGCCCCGGCATGCGTAGCACCGTCGGCGCCGACTAAACCCGCGCGATCCATAATGAAGCGCACCGGCAGTTTCTGCAAAACAACGTCATGAACCAACTGGTCATAGGCGCGTTGCAGGAAGGTCGAATAAATCGCAACGAATGGCTTGAAACCTTCGCATGCCAAACCAGCGGCAAAAGTCACGGCATGCTGTTCGGCGATGCCGACATCGAATGTGCGTTCGGGGAACTTCTTGCCGAAGATGTCGAGGCCGGTGCCCGACGGCATCGCCGCCGAAATGGCCAGCACGCGGTTGTCGTGTTCGGCTTCCTTGATAAGGGCTTCGGCGAAAACCTTGGTATAGGTTGCGGGCGAGGCTTTCGGCTTCTCTTGCGCCTTTTCCGCTTCGGTTTTCACGATGTTGAATTTCGGCTGCACGGCATGCAGCTTGTCGGCTGCTTTTTCTGCCGCCGCATAGCCGTGACCTTTTTGTGTCACGACGTGAATCAAAACCGGGCCGCCTTGGGAATCGTCGCGGATATTTTCCAGAACGGGAACCAGATGATCCAGATTGTGGCCGTCAATCGGGCCGACATAATAGAATCCCAATTCTTCAAACAAAGTGCCGCCCGTGACCATACCACGCGCGTAATGCTCTGCCTTGCGTGCGGCTTCTTTCAGGCGGCGCGGGAACAGATTGGCGAATTCCTTGGCGACATGGCGCAGGCCGCGATATTCCTTCGACGACACGATGCGCGACAGATAGGCGCTCATAGCGCCGGTCGGAGGTGCGATCGACATATCGTTGTCGTTCAAAATAACGATCAGGCGCGAATCCGAAGCGCCCGCGTTGTTCATCGCTTCATAGGCCATACCCGCGCTGATCGAACCGTCGCCGATCACGGCGATGACATTGTTCTGCCTGCGCTTGAAATCGCGCCCGACTGCATAGCCAAACGCTGCCGAGATTGAGGTCGAACTGTGCGCTGCACCAAATGGATCATATTCGCTTTCCGAACGCTTGGTGAAGCCCGACAACCCGCCGCCTTGGCGTTGCGTGCGGATACGGTCGCGGCGACCGGTTAGAATTTTGTGCGGATAGGCTTGATGTCCGACATCCCAGATCACGATATCTTCGGGCGTGTTGAAAACATAGTGCAGTGCAACAGTCAGTTCGACGACGCCCAGCCCCGCGCCCAAATGGCCGCCGGTGACAGAGACGGCATCGATCGTTTCCGCACGCAATTCGCCAGCGAGTTGAGCAAGTTGTTCAGGGCGCAGTTTGCGCAGATCTTCGGGGATAGTCACTCCATCCAGCAACGGCGTAAAGGGTTTGCCGGGTGCCGCATGCACATCCGAGGCTTCGACTTCGCATGCCTGAATAATATTTTCGCGGTACGGTTCGTGGTTCGACAAATGAGGTTTTGGTGTCGTCACGTTGATCTCCCAACTTCACATTATTAAACGGCTGCGAGGCCTGTTTTTAGGCACTTTATCTCGCAAATGGCCATAAATCGGAAGCTACACGTTAATCAACGGCGAAAGCAAGGACTCCTTGCGTTTTTTGCTTTCATAGGGAAATGGCGTGATATTATTGACAACATATTGAAATTATTGAAAGTATTTTGTGGCGAGTTGGAAGTGAGAAAGCCACTCATCCTGCAGTTTCCAGTTACCGCGCAGGATAAAACTGGGGTGAAAAGTCGGAATAACCTTAAGTGACGGCATGAGTCGGCAGGGCAGGGTACGCCCCACTTTGCTCAGCAACCCGTTCTCGCCCGTCAGGGCCCACAAAGGCGTGCGTCCCAAAGCGATGACGATTTTCGGCTTTTGCTGCATCAGCATGTCGCGCAAATGGTCGATTTCAGTGGAGAATTCCGTGCGGCAGAACGCGCTGCCAAATTTGCCATAGGCTTCGGCGAGGCCGAACCCTTGTGTTGTTGCAGCGCGGCGCGAGGCGAAAAAATGATCCACCTTGTTGCCCGGCGGCTGGCGGCGAAAGACATTGGCAATCAGGCATTGCTCGCGGTCGATGCTCGCCTTTTCCAGTATTTTATCGAGCAATTGCCCGCTGCGCCCAACAAAAGGCCGCTTCAACCGCGCTTCCTCCGCCCCCGGCGCTTCCCCCACCAGAACAAGGCCGTTCCAGCTCTTGTCCGAGCGCGGAAAACTGTAATCGGCAAAAGGAAGATCGGGGGTTGGGAGTTTAAGGGCGTGTTGCATGTAAGGGGCTTGGGGTCAGGGTTACGAATGGCGCGGGATGCCAAAGCAGGGGTACGATTGCATCCCGACTTTGGGGTAATAGTTTTCGGCGGCAGGCGCGGCCACGAGAAGCAGCGCTGTCTGCAACCCTGCCGCTTTATGTGTTTCCTCAATCAGTTTCTTGCCGATACCCTGTTTCTGATAGGCGGCATCGACGGCCAGATCGGATAAATAACAGCACCAGGAAAAGTCGGTAATGGCGCGGGATACGCCAACCAGTTTGTTTCCGTCGCGGGCGGTGACAACCACATCGGCATTCCGCAACATCGCATTCAGTCGTTCCAGATCGCCGACAGGACGGCGCTCTGCCAAAGTGGAAGCGATCAGGACTTCCCGAAATTCCGTCGCGGACAGGTTGGAGGCGAGTGCATAACTTATGGACATATAAACCCCAATAACAGGCTTCATTCCACGATATGGCTGGAAGAAAGGCCGCAGCGCAAGCCAAAAGGAACCCCAATAGAAGGTAATTTCTTCCAAACCCAATTTTTATCTTGCTCAAACCCCGGCAAAACCCTAAAACCCTGCAACTTGAAAGTGGGCGCTTAGCTCAGCGGGAGAGCACTACCTTGACATGGTAGGGGTCACAGGTTCAATCCCTGTAGCGCCCACCACTTTCTTCAATGGGTTAGCGGATTGAGCCCCCGGAAAAAACATTACATCTGTAATGTTTCCGGTTTTCGTTTGAAATTCAAGGCATCGACCGCTCTTCTTAAATAGTCTGGTGCATGCTTGCCATAGACTTTTTCCACCGTCTTTTCACTGTCACCCAGTAATCGGGCGACCTCGGAAAGAGGAACTCCATCCATAACAAGCCATGTTGCTGCCGTATTGCGAAGAACGTGCGGGCTGGCCTTGATCCCGCATCCTATACAAAGACGACGAAACCCCGTTTTAACGGATGCCACCTGTTTATTGTGATATTCGACAACATAATTAGATTGTGCCAATTCCTTCGCTGTTTTTAAGCTCTCATATAATTCTGCATTGATCGGGACGACGGTCCGACGCTTGTTGCCCCATCCTTGACCAAAATCAATCAGTTTCCGGTCGAAATCTATCTGCGGCCAAGTGAGATCGAGAATGGCCCCGCTTCGTGCTGCGGTGAATATCGATTTTGTCGGCACAAGGATCGATGTACAGAAAGGCGACGCCTTCCATCTTCAGAATTCGTTTCGATTCACAGATGATTTTTTCAATCAGTGCGTATCAGATGCCGGATTGGTGGGCGAGAAGGTTTGGCAACATCCGGTTTCGACCATGTCTCTTCGTCTGTTGCGCAAATAAACTTCCCCAAAAGGCTAGTATCGAAGAACGAAAAAGATTGTTATGCGCTATAAGTGCGTAAATTTTTTCTGTCGCCACCTCGTCAAAAAATTTTATTTTTCACTCAATATCTTGATGACGATTGTATTCGCGCTTAGATTGATCGCCACTAAAATCAGTCAACTCCCGCTCGATTGGTGTCTTAATGCAGCTTCTAATGATCCCTCATCAGACATCAGCGCCTGTCACGGCATTCCTGAAAATTCGTTCATATCTTCGAGCAATCCCAATTGCTCATAAGCGAATTTGTTGGGACGGCAAGAACAACTTCTTTAAGTGCGTTGGGATGCTGGTTTTGGGGCTGATGTTTTGCGCTCACCCGTTTGCTGCTCAAGCTGACGAGCCGATGCCGGATGCAGCGGGCAAACCTACAACACAGCAGCAACCGGATACTACGCAATGCAGAGGCAGTTCGGATCTCACGCAAGATGAATTGCTCAGCATGCTGCACGCTATCGTCGAGCATGGTGACTTAAATGATAAACCGTTTATTGAAAAAACATTGAAGACAAAATTGGAGTTCTTCCAACCTGCACACGGCCTTGTTGAGTTTGATGGGCTGCAGATCTATAAGGGGGGGGGGATTCACAGTGGTCACACTCTAATATTGTTTCAAATCCAGACGACCTCGAGGGGGGTGTTTATTGGAGAGCTGAAGTTGGGTATTTTCGATGCCCATTCAAGTTTTGATGAAACAAGCTTTCATGATTGTGGGCCCCTGACAAAGAAACAATTAGATCAGTCATGGGGGGGGCTATTGAAAGCCCTCATAACGGCGAAGCCCCAAACTTTCCGCGTGCATGTAAGGCACTCCCTTTGTCGGATCAAGGGAGGTCCGTGCCGATGCATCTAACGTACATTTTTGATAAGGACAGCAAAAATGTTGAGGAAATAAACATTGATCAATTCCCGCCTGATCACGATTGGGGATGGTGTAAATAACCAAGTGCAAATAACCAAAGGAGCTTAAAATGTCTATGGCATCAATTACGGCAAATCAATCGCCGATATCGGTTTCTATCTTCCAGTCTTTGATAAACCAGTTGCCTTCATCAGAAACTGCTGCGGCGACTGCGTAATGAAAAAATTCAGTAAAACAATCAATGCATCAATCTTCATTGCAGTTTTTATTCGCTGCATCGCTATATGTCTGTCTCCGGCGCAAGCGCAAGATCAACCATCCCTTTCTTGCGACGGCAGTTCGGCACTCACGCAAGACGAATTTCTCAGCATGCTGCACGCTATCGTCGAGCATGACGACTTAAGCGATGTACCGTTCATTGAAAAAACATTGAAGACCCAGTTACAGCATTATTCTGAAAAAGGTGGTTTGGTTAATTATGAGGGAGAACATAGCTATGGGGGTGACTCCATTCACAATGGTCACGCTACTGTATATCTTTCGTTTTATTCAGTCCCACGGGGGTCATTTCCGAAGCCCGAGGGGGGTGGGCTGGGTGTGATGCTCGATCGCTTCCCCTCAAATCCTCATTCTCCAAGCTTTCATGATTGTGGTTACCTGACAAAGCAACAATTGGATCAGTCATGGGGCGGAGGATTTATTGAAAGCCCTAATAACGGCAAATCACCCATACCGTATAACAACAACAGATTTCTTGCTTGCAAAACACTCCCTGTGTCAGATCAGGCGAGATCCTTGCCGATGCGGCTAATGTACGGTTACGATAAGGACAACAAAAATGTTGATGAAATAGACATCGATCAATCCCCTCATGATCACGCTTGGGACTGGTGTAACTAATTAAAGGAGTGAGCAACAATGAGTCTTGCGTCAATGACATATACGCCAAATCAATTGCTGATCACAATCGATGTCTTTCAAAGTTTGATCAACAGCGCGATCCAAAATGGAGTTAGCGAAGCTGCGGCTGAGAACTTCTTTAACATTGTCCTTTGTTATATCGACGGGGGCGTTCTCGATATTTATCAATAAGCCCGTCAAAGAAGCCCCACGAGCTTTCGGCGCACACAAAGTTCCGTGACAGTTAAGGGCGAGTCTAAGCCGTCATGATGTGCGGGTGCGATAAAAAAGTATTTCTTTCCAGGGGGTGCCTTGTTGCCTGATTTTCCATATGAAGGCATCAAGCGCGTAATGGGTCATTTGGGGAAGGGCCAGCAAGGGCACCAGCCAGGAGAGCAGGTTTTTGTCTTCGATTTCAGGCAGGGCCTGAAAGAAGCGAAAGGCCATTTTATGCTCGTTCCAGATAAAGGCATCCCACAAGCCTTCCTCGAAATAGGCAAGCAAAAGCAGGGACGCGATAAAAACCGGGATAAAAGAAATCGTGAAAAACCGGCGGAAGGGAATCTTGCCGAACAAGGCGGCCTTTTCGGTTTGTTGCCCGCGATTACGTCCATAAATCCAGATAAGCGCGATATAGGGTATGCCGTGGGCGATAATGTTGGTTGTGGTAAACGCCAGATCGTTATTCAAATAAACAATACCGATAAACCATGAAACGGCTGTTCCCAGAAGGATGGCGTTTTTGGGAAGATTGAAACTTTTGGTGCTAAGGGCCGCATATCCTTCCTTGAAAATGTAGGCTGTCAAAATGGCGATATAGCCGACAAAAGAAATTTCCGATAGATAGGGAACTGTGACACTGAAAAAATCGCCGCCAATAAACCAGTCAAAATTTCTGGGTTGGTGGGTGTGCCAGTAAATCAGGGGGTAAAGGGTGGCGGCGTAGATTGCCATTTTATCTAAAGCGCGCGCGGTTTTGGCCTCCTGATCGCGCCGCCCGTAGATCATCATGAATCCATATTGCTGGCGTATGAAATGAAAGACGGCGACATAAGCCAGACAATGCCAGAACCACAAAGAGCTGAAACTGTAAATGATCACACCCAAAACCCAGCACACCAGAGGGGTCAGCGTATAAAGCGTGGCATGCGCCGCGCGTTCTTGCGGATCGGCATAGGTACGAAACAGGGTTGCATAAACATGGCTGACATCGACGCCGATAATAATGCCGCCCCAAACCCATGCGGGGATGGTTTCGATCCCTGTAATGGAATCCTGCCAGACAAGAACAACCGCGCTGATAAGAAACGCCGGAGCCAGAATAAAAGTGCTGTCCAGAAAGGCCGAATATATCCAGGGTTGCGAGCGTGCCTTCATAGCGAAGTCTCGTAAGGATGATGTAAATGAGCCAGTAATTGTTCGGCAGCCTTTACGCCGTGGTAATTGGCTTCCTCAAAGATAGAGATGCCGCTCATATCCGAATGGGCGTAGAAAAGAGGTGGATGAGGAATAAGCGCATCGCGCCGGTCCTCACCCCAAATGAAATGAGGCGTAGGGCGTATCATGCCGTGTCCCCAGAGCCAGACATCCAGATGCTTGACGTGTCCTTCAAGCTCCGGATGAACGGCGAGAAGTTCTTTCAGAAATATATCGCGCCATTCGGCATAGGGGCGCGCCAATGCTTCTTGCCGCGCCTGCTGCGGCGATTTATCGCTAAGCGGCCAGTAATAAGTCAGGACGGTTTCTGTCTGCACCCGATTGAGATTCTGATGCGTCGCCACGACATAGCCGAGTAACGGGCTGTTATAAATCATGTTGTCCCATGACAGCGGCGCGCCGCGTCCCTCCGGCAGGGCATCCAGCGTGACGTTGGCGACGACCCACGGGCTGTAATGAAAAGCTTCGACGCTCTTTTCGTTTCCGGTCAGGCGTTGCGCGACGAAACGGGGGGTGGCGAGAATGACCGATTTTGCTTTGATCTGAACCGTAACATCGCGCGCGACATCGAGATAGCAAACGATGACGCCTTCCCCTTCGTTGCGTATGGAATAGACGAGCGCATTTGTGCGTAAGTGCCCGTCCAATTTTTGCTTGAGCTGTTTGACGATCCAGCCGTTACCTTCGGGCCATGTTACGACCGTCTGGGGGTCGGCATTGGCGGCTTGACCGTTACGCGCGGCAAAATAATGAATGCCCGCCCAGGCTGAAACCTGATCATAGGTGGCCCCATAATCGTCGCGGCAACAATAATCGACATACCAGAGAAGTGATGGTGCGTTCCACCCTTGCTGCTTCATATAGTCGGCCATGCTAAGGGCATCATATTGCTTGAGGGCGGGATCGTTTGAACTGAGATCGATAGGGATGGTAAAAGCCCTGCGGTTATCGTTGCCGCGCAGGGCTTTGAAACGATCCATCTCGGCAAAAAAAGCGCGCTGTTGATCCTGCTCGGCCTGAGAGACGCCTATCTGGGGAACAAGCCCCTCGTGCCAGCGCCCATACATATAAAGTCGTTCATGCGGGTCGGCGCAGAGATAGTAATCGTTGTAAATGGGCAACCCATTTTCGCTGCCGGTGATAATGCCCAGATCGCCGAATAATTCATGAGCTGCTTTCGCTTCCTGCGTCAGCAGGGGAACATAATGAGCGCCCCACGGATAGGCCGAAACCGCATTTTGTCCGGAGCTGGCATTGCCGCCGACTTCGGGTTCGAGGTCGAGCAGCATGAAATTATCTGCGCCTGATTTTTTTAGCTTCCATGCAGCGGATAGCCCCGCTATGCCGCCGCCGACGATGATAATGTCTTTCTCTATAACTTCCGTGGGGGCAGGGAATTGTCCGCTGCGCAATTTATGCCCGATTTTAGATGAAGCGCCGACGATGCTGCCTGATATTTCAGGCGTGGCATTCCACAGCAGCGCCGCTTTCGCAGGTAACGGGAGCGAGGCAAGGCCAAGCGCTCCCGCTCCAGCCGACAGAAATTCTCGCCGCGTTATGAGGGGTTTGTTTTTCATCTGAAATCAATTGACCCCGTACTCGGCCCATTCTTCGTCGAAGTAACGTACAAGAACCTGATTATCGAGCCGGTTTATTTCAGTGACGCGCGGGCCCATATCGGTTGGAAAACGCAACATCGTATCGACGGTATCCGGAGTCACGAATTTCAAATCCTCGGGATAATGATCTGCGGGCGAAAAGACGGACTTGCCCGCGATGACAAACCCCCATTCGCCGAATGAAGGGACATAAGCGTGGTAGGGGGTGACGTTGAAGCCGGAAGATTTCAAGGTATTCGCCACGCACCAATAGGCTTTGGGCGCGATATAGGGGGAGGTGCTTTGAACGACCAGAACGCCATTCTCGGTGATAACGTCGTGAATCAGGTGAAAGAATGTCTGGGTATAAAGTTTGCCGATGGAATAATTCGACGGATCGGGAAAATCGGCGATGATGAAATCAAAGGGCTTTGCTTGCAATTCGGCGCGATGCTCTTTAATCCACAAAAAAGCGTCGGCGTTAATCACATGCATTTTCGGCGATGAAAAAATATGGTTGTTCAGAGACGCCAGAATTTCATTCGTGGAAAAGAGGCGCGTCATAGCGGGATCGAGATCGACTAAGGTTATATCCTCAATGGAGGCGTATTTTAGAACTTCCCGCGCCGCCAGTCCGTCGCCGCCGCCGAGGATCAGGACGTGGCGCGGGTTGGGAATGGAAGCGAGGCCGGGATGGACAAGGGCTTCGTGGTATCTGTATTCATCGCGGGAGCTGAATTGCAAATTGTTGTTCAGGAACAGACGTAAATCATGCGGCGCTTTGGTGATGACGATGCGCTGATACGGCGTCGAGGTCGAATAAATGACCTGATCGGGGTACATGCCGCTCTCGGCGACGCCCATGATGCTTTGTCCATAAACGAAGCCCATCAATAAACCTATCAGGGTCGCTATGCCTGCGGCCTTATGCGCAGAAGCATACCGTACATCGTCCGTGAAGCGATAAAGCAGCCATAGGGCGACGGAGACATTGATCATGCCGAACATAAAGCCGGAACGAACCAGGCCGACATGCGGCACCAGAATAAGAGGAAACAGAATGGAGGCAAAAAGAGCGCCGATATAATCGAATGTGAATATTTTCGAGACGAGGTCTTTGAATTCAAACTGGTCTTTCAGAATCCGCAGCAAAAGCGGAATTTCAATGCCGACCAGAATGCCGATAACGGAAACAATCCCATAAAGGGGAATGCGGAAGGAGACGATATGTTCGAAAACAACGAATAAAATTGCCGCCGCGCTGCCGCCGACAAGCCCGATAAGAATCTCGATTTTGACGAAGGTGGAAAGCAAGTCGCGTTCGATATAGCGCGACAGCCACGACCCGATCCCCATAGCGAAAAGATATGCACCTATAATAGTCGAGAATTGAGTGACGGAGTCGCCGAGCAGATAGCTGGCGAGCGTTCCTGCAATCAACTCATAAACCAATCCACACGTGGCAATGGCGAAAACAGAAAGAAGCAGGAGGATCGCCAGTGCCTTGTCGTGGCGCATGTTTTATCCGTGTACTGCTGCGGAGATAATAAGGCCCATAGCGATAGCTAGAGCCCCCATCAAGATCGCCAGTGCGGTATTTTGTTTTTCAACGATCTGGTGCCAAAGGTGATAGCCTCTGTTGGGCAGGTCGATAGCTAGAAAGGAAAGGATCAGGACGACGATGCCGATGCCGGAGAATATAAGGGAGTTAAGGATAGCCTGCATGTTGATCTCCATAGTTGCCTCCGTTGAATGTTACTTGTGATAGCCGGATGATCCTGCGTAAAACCCGCCGTGGGATTGCTGATTTCCGTGAAAGTGGTGCCCGAACAGGCTTTCGGCAGCGTAGCCCTGATGTTGCGCAAAGGCAAAGCCTGCGAAAATGACGGTACAATAGAGGATAAAAGCTTTCACCATTAGTGCTCTCCCAGCGAAGAATGTGGCAACGTGACCGCGCTTTCTGCCCATCTGCGTTTTTCAAAGTTCGATGCGTACATTAAGAGGCAGGCCGGCCAAAGCAGAAGCATGACAATGCCCAGCAAAAGATTTAACGCGCTATCAGTGTTGCGAATAACGCGAAGTTGATAGTTGACGCTTGCACTTCCCTGATGCGCAAGGGCTCCGGCAAAAGCCCCCGCATCGGTTGTCAGAATCAGCCTGTATTTGCCGCCGGGCACAGCCGAAAGAACGTCCTGGCTGGCTTGAGAACCTTCCGCCCAAGCGGTTCCATCCGTGTCGATGCCCCGGTAATAGGAGATTTCCTGAATGGATTCGTCTTTGACTTGCGATTCCTGATTGACCAATTCGGAATCAACCTCAACCCAATCATTATAAACCGGGGAAGAACCGGTGATCTTTAGATTGCCGATAGGGTCGGGAATGGTGAACTCATCGGTTACAACGGGTGTTTCCCGTTGCGCCGCCGTTGCCTGTATCTGGGTGTCGATAAGCACTTCTTGTTTTCCATGCGCAGCGAGAGCCCAGAAAAGCAGGAGGACAGAGAAGGCCCCCGCGATGCACCACAAAGATGCCATGTGCTTCTTCGCGAGGCAGGGTTGGTTGGGGGCTATGCCTTCCGGGGCTGGCCAATTTTCTGTGACCTGAAACGCATCGCGAACGATCTGCGGGTTAACGTAAACGCCCAAAGACCAGATAATATCCTGCCCGCTTTCCTCGCGTGACAACATATACGGAGGTGCAATATAATCGCGCGTGTCGGCTTCTTCGCCGACTTTGACGCGCCAGTAAAATTCGCCCAGAACATAGGTGACTTTGGCCGAGCCGGAATCGTAGAGCTTATAAGTCGCTCCTTCAAAGCCTATCGTATCGCGACTGGCGGCGTTAATGTCCTGGCGGAGCATTTTGACAAAGCTCCAATGCCCGCTGTCTTCGACCAGAAAACGGAAGCCTTGCCACGGATTGAATAATAAATATTCGCTCCAGCTATAAGACAGGTTGCTGCGTTCCATATAGCCGATAACTTCCCATTCATGACCGAACAGGGAGCCCCGCGAGCCAATCGGCAGGTCCAGCATGATCTGCGTCTTGTTATTTGCCGCTTGAATGATGCGCAATTCAGGATTTGTCACATCGATAATCGAACCGCAGCTTGCGCAAGCCGCCGTCGTCGTAATGCCGACCGCGCGAATAGCGATAGCACCGCCGCATTGCGGGCAGTTGAAGGCTTTCACGCTGCCGGGGATGTGTTTTTGTTCCGTCACGATTGACCTCCGGTTTTATTCGGAGGCATCGCCGGAGATTTTTTCCATCCCGGCAATTCGCGCAAATGGCTGAAATTGAGCGCGTTAAACTCGACATAGGCGCCGATAGTGCATTCCTGCGGACGCCAGCTCGCGTCGCAGTCGATGCTTGCGAACTGTCCCTGAGCGCCAATCAAATCCGCCGTAAATGTTTTCTGCCCCTGTTTGAGCACGGAGGGCAATTCGCCTTCGCAGGTGACGCATTCGGCTTTTTTCAAATCCGCGACGCTGAAAGATTGCCGGTTTATCTCGATATCTTTTTGTCCGAGATGCAGATAATTCTGGGCCCACACCAAATGATGATCTTGCGCTTGCTTGAGGGCATCGGACTCAAAACTTATGGCAAGGAATCCTTCGGCTTCCGACAGCCAGCCCTTCTTGCCGTCGTCGAACCACATGAACCATTCGTTCCAGCCGCCGTCTTCCCATGCCATGCGCACGCGCCCGATAAGCGCGAAATGCACATGATTGTAAATGCCTTCCGTTCCTATCTGAAACGGCGATATGTCGTCGGGAAGCTCGGCCATTTTCCCCATATCCTCGACATTCTTGTCATGCCGAACGATCAACGTCCGGCAATAAGGACATACGCAGGTAATCGAAACGGATGACTGGAATTTAACCTCAGCTCCGCAGGAGGGGCAGGTATAGCTTTGCATTATTTGATTTGCTGAAGAAGTTCCGCTTTCTTGGCGTCGAATTCGGCTTGGGTGACAAGGCCCTTTTTAAGAAGGTCTCCCAATTTTTCTAGAGTGGCAAAAACATCGGGTGCCGCGCCCGCTGCTGCGGCTCCTGCCGCGGCGTTGTTGGCGAAGGATGAAGCCATCATTTGCCCCATAGCAACCCCGGCACCCAAACCAACACCTGCGCCCGCGACCCCACCTGGATTAGCGGCGGCGATGCCAAGGCTTTCGGCGGTCTGGAACTGCGCGTACTTGTTCAAATCGCCGACCATCCGCATCGAAGAGGCTTTATCGAGATGTTCCTGAAGTTCTTCAGGCAAGGACAGGCTTTGTACATAAAAGCTCTTTAGCTCCAGCCCATATTGGGTGAAGACGGAAGTAACGGCTTCTTTTAACTTGTCGGAGAACATGGATTGGTTGGCCGCCATATCCAGAAACGGAATGGCGCTGCCGCCAAGAGCCGAGGCAATCGCCGTTAAAATAGCGGCCCTCAGCTGGCCTTCGATGTTATCGACCGTATAGGTTTCGACGGAACCGCTCAGTTTCGTCCAGAAAGTCTTGACGTCGCTGATGTCGTAAGAATAGATGCCGTTGGCGCGAAGGCGGATGACGCCGAAATCCTTGTCGCGAATGGTAATGGGCGTCGCCGTGCCCCATTTCTGATCGGTTTGTTCGCGCGTGCTGAAAAAATAGACGTCCGATTTGAAGGGCGATTCAAACAGCTTGTCCCAGTTTTTCAGGTAAGTCAGAACCGGGAGCGTTTGCGTCGACAGTTCATAACGTCCGGCGCCGAAAACGTCGGCGACTTTTCCTTCGTTCACGAACAGGGCCATTTGCGACTCGCGCACGGTCAGCACCGCCTTGTTGCGGATTTCCATGTCCAGCATAGGGTAGCGATAGGCCAGAACGCCAGGGCCTGCTTCCGTCCATTGAATAACGTCAACAAACTGTTTGCCTAAAAATCCTCTTAAACCCATGTTATTCTCCCAACATATGATTTCGCGCTCGGGGTGTAGCTATTCTGATTAGTCGAAGACTTCGCGCAGGTCAACGGTCGAGCGATGTCCAATATTATCCAGATGCTCATCGATCCATTGCGCAGCGGCCTCGCGCCCGTGGTCGCGTAATTCGCACAGGAAATCCCAATCGGGGCTGAATTTGGTCGCGACGTGGTAATCGCGCATGATCTCGTCGGCGCGGATCGAGTGCATGTTTAATCGGTTAAATCTGAAATGGCCGCGATATTCCGGCTTGATCATCTCATCCTCGACCAGCCGTTTGGCGAACTCGACGGCGCGCAATTCCCTCAGCAGCGAAGAATTGAAGCTGACTTCGTTGATGCGGTTAAAAATATCGCGTGCGGTCTTGGGGATCTCGTCGCGGACGATGGGGTTGATATGGATAATGACAATATCTTCGGTTTGCGTATCATAGATCAGCGGATAGAGGGCCGGGTTACCCATATAGCCGCCGTCCCAATAAGCCTGACCGTTAATTTCGACGGCCTGGAACAGCATCGGAAGACACGCAGACGCAAGAACCGCGTCCAGCGTCAATTGCGGCCCGTGAAAAATTTTTATTTTGTTGGTGCGGACATTGGTTGCGTTGATGAACAGTTTGGTGCATTTCGCGTTGACAATTTCCTCGAAATTAACGTGCCTTTTAAGGACGTCTTTCAAGGGATTGATATTGAGCGGATTGAATTGATAGGGAGAAAGCATTTTCGTGACGCCGTCGAAGGCGAGATAGGAAAAACTTTCATCGAGATTGCCCCATCCCAGAAACATGCGTTCCCAGACCGTCGGCTGAATCGGGTTGCAACGCTTGCCTTCGGCGCTGATATCGAGCCAAAAATCATGCAAAGCTTTGCGCGCCCCCTCCAGCCCGCCCTTCATTTTGCCGTAAGTATAGACGGAGGCGTTCATGGCCCCGGCACTGCATGCCGATAGTCCGTCGATCACCAGACGGCCATCGTGGCATATCTGGTCGAGCACACCCCAGGCAAAGGCGCCGTGCGCCCCGCCGCCTTGAAGGGCGAGGTTGATTTTTTTCGGGTCTTCTTTTGTGCCGGTGCCGGGATGGTAATCAGTGGTTGGCTGAGCTGCTGTCGGCATGGCGCGTCCCTTTATGTTCAGTTTTTTTAGCGGGGCCGTTGTCTTGCAGATAATCGTAAATCACGCGGCCAAAGGGCAGCGTCAGGTCGGCGATAAGATGCAGGCCGCTATGCACCTTGCGTACCGGCAGATCGGCCACCGGCGCATTGACATGAGGAACCAGATGCAGCCGTGCGGGGCTTTCCCACGCGCCCTTCACATTGATTTCGGTCAGGTTATAGGCGACCAACTGGGCTATGGCTAAAGAACCGTCGACATCCGGGATCAATTTGAGGTTCACCTGCGTTTTGGACATCTTCTTGAGAATAGCGCTGACATCCGTTTTCAGTTCATTGCCAGTATGTTTGCAGATCACATTTTCATGCTTATAGCACATGGTGGCGATGGCGACGGTCTGTTCTGCATATTCCAGCTCTCCCGTCAGCGTATCATGAACGATCTTGAGCGACGGGTTGGCGAATTTTTTGGGAAACCCCCAGATTTCACGCCCGCCCGCAATAGGGGGCTCGTCATCCAGATACATCTGGCTGGTAAAATTGACCGGTTCGCCATTGAAAGTGCAGGGGATGACGACACCGGATTCGGTATAGTCGCCGAAGCCGGAACTATCGGGCATTTTAATGAACTCATACAAAACCGTATTGGAGCCGTCCGGAACAAGCGGCTCCGGCACTTGCTCGCGGATCGCGTCGGGATCGGATTCATAAGCTATGATCATATATTCGCGATCGATAAAACGATAAGGCCCGCGTGGGTAGCTGACCGCTGCAATCGGCATCGATGGAATGTTGAGGATTTGCTCTTTCTTCATCGTCCTGATCCTTTTTTACGCAGGATATTTATGAGGTGTGCGATTAATCATCCTTTAAAGCGAATTCTGGACAGAATAAGTTCTGTCGCTTCACAGCCTGTAAACACCTGTTACGCTGTGTAAAACGCCCGGAGTTAAAATGGCATTAACGAGCG
This sequence comes from Alphaproteobacteria bacterium, assembly GCA_049697595.1. Taxonomy (GTDB): domain Bacteria; phylum Pseudomonadota; class Alphaproteobacteria; order UBA9219; family UBA9219; genus CAIXLI01. The sequence goes on along the minus strand of JBAVWC010000277.1, from coordinate 8,243 downwards.
GGCGTTTTTTGAAGTCAGAAGGCGACGATGATTGGGGTCGCTGCCCCCTCATCTGCTCAACCGGGCCTATAGTGGCCTAAAAACCTACGGCTTTTTCAATTCCATCTCCCGCAACTCCGCGCGTGCGCCTGAATATTCCACGAAATCCTTTGGGCACTCGTCGCTTGCCTGATGGAACAGTTTGCGTGCGGCATCTGTCTGGCCGTGCTCCTCATCCAACTCCCCGATATAAAAATGCGCCTCGCAAAGCTGGTCGCCCTGTAAAACCAAATCCCCGGTTTTTGCCTGCGCCATCACTTGCTCAATCGTTCCCTTGCCGAGATACAACATCAGAAGAGATTCCGGCCAAACTCCCGGTGTCGTTCGCCCGCTATTGCGCACGAGCTCCTGTGCATCTTCCTGCTTCGCCCGCGCTCGCGCGATATGCAGCCAAAGCGCCTGATGCCCGTCATCATGCCCCATTGAGACCGACTTCTCCAAATCCTTGATCGCGGCCCGCAAATCTCCGCTGTATAATTCCGCCTCGCCGCGCACCCAGAAAAGCTGATCGTCTTCGGGCTTATACCCAAGCGCTTGGCTCAGATCCGCAATCGCCTGACTGTAATCGCCTCTATTGACATCGATATTCCCGCGCAACGAAAGCGCATAAACATTCTTGGGATCAAAACGCAAAGCCCTCTGTACATTTTTAATAGAAGCGTCCAGGTTTTCCAAACCGAAATAAACATCGGCGCGCTCGCCATTGATAGAAGCAAGTAAACTATCGTCGTGGGTCAGGTTTTCCGCCTGGTCAAAATCGGCAATCGCTGCGCCCGGTTGTCGCGCCTCTGCGTGCATCATTCCCCGCCCCAGCAAAAGGGTCGGATTTCCCGGATCGAGCGCAATCACATGATCGAAATCCCGCAACGCCAAATCATACTGCCTGCTTTTTCCATACAGCTCGCCCAAATGCGCAATCGCCGCCAGCTTATTCGTCTGCATCGTCTGTTTGGATTCGATAAGGGCGGTGCATGCTTTAATCGCCCGCGCTTTGTCCGAATAATCCGCGCATACATGCTGATCGCTCACCATCATCGTCGAAATGCCGATAAAAACCGCTATCGCCCCGACGATCACTACCGTTTGCGCAAAGCGTCGATAGGGCGGCAAAGCCAAATCCCGCCGCCATACTTTCAACAATATCAGCCCGGCAATGGTGCCAGCAATCAATCCCCCTAAATGCGCGCTCCCATCGACATGTACGCCCGCAACGGGAGCGCCCAAAGGCAACAGCACCGGTATAAAAACCCGCATCGACAGATATTGAACCCTGCGACGCTCATGCCCGCGCGGCGAGCGGAAGCTCAATATAAAAAGCACGGCGAACAAAGACATGATCGCACCCGATGCGCCGACCGAAGCCATATTCGCATCGTTCATCGCCAGCGACATCAAAGACCCGCCGACAGCGCCAATAATAAAAAGCGCGCCAAACCAAACCCGCCCCACCAGCCCTTCCAACATCATCCCGGCAAAAAACAGGGCAATGCCATTGCTGACAAGATGCGCCCAATTGGCGTGTAACAATGGCGCGGTAATGATCCGGTACCATTGATGCATCGTGAAAACGAGCTCTCGCCCGACAGCGCCCAGCGCCGCCAGAGTCTCAATCGAAGGTTCCCCCGCTACCGTGGGCGCGAAGAGAATTTCATAAAGATAAATCAAACTCAAAAGCAGAAAAATCCAGCAAGTTAGCCAAGGCCGGACAATCGGTGTGTTACCCGCGCCTGTTCGAGCGACAGGCACTTCCAAAATCTTCGCACCCTTTTTGCGCAAGGCCGACAACCGCGCCGCATTCAACCTTTCGGCAAGGCTGCCGATATCCTCGTCAAAATCATCATCGACAATGAATGCTTTCTTCCTGCGTCCTGCGTCCGTTTCCAGAATGAAACTATCTGCCGACATAACCGGCTTGTGAAAATATCCTAACGGGCTCGCCGTTACTTTGAAGGGAGCCAACCTCTCCCACGCCACTTTCCGCGTTCCCCAAGGTTTTTTATATTGTACGCCCTCTGCGTCAATCGTCAGGCGAGGCAGCCGCATCGCCGCTCCGAAAAGCCGTATCAATCCAATGCCGAAAAAAAGCGGGCAAGAGGCCGCGATGCAAATCACTATCGCTCCCGGTATAATCCCTTCGCAAAAACGCGCGATAACTTTATGGAACACCGGCAAAGCGCCAATGCCGAGCAAAATCATTGCCACACCCCAAAAGGCCTGTTTTCCCCGACGCGCGCGAAATGTAAGAGAAGCATCGGGCACGGAATCTTCGCTCATGCTAAAAAGAGGGGCTAAATTATGGCATTAAAAACATTTCTACCCAATTCATGTTAACCGATCCTGAATTCCTCAACCGCGCCGCCGTAACATATTGAATTGATTAATAAGAAAATTTGCCGTTTGAGTGTATGTGTGTATTTGTACAATACTCGACCCAGTCATCAAATGCGGACTAAAGCCCATGTCGTTCCCACAGAATTCTCAGCAGAACGAACCCATCCCGGTGGAGCAAACGCTGGCTGAGGCGGTGACGCATCATCAGGCTGGACGCTTGGTCGAAGCGGAACGATTATACCGCGTGGTGATAAAGGCCGCTCCGCATCATATTGCTGCCCTCTACCGGCTCGGCATACTTTGCTTTCAGGATGGAAGGTTGGAGCAGGGGATTCCTTTTCTTGAGGATGTCTTAAAACTGCAACCTCAAAATATCGGGATTCTGAATAGTCTTGGGGTTGCCTTGCAACAGGCCGGGCGCGACAAAGACGCCGTGATGCGTTTCCGTCAGGCTTTAGAGATCAACCCCACATACATCGACGCGCTTAACAATCTTGGCAAGGCTCTGCGCGATCAGGGTAATGCCAAGGTTGCGCTCGAATATTTTGTGCAGGCAGAACAGTTATCCCCGGATAACCCTGACATTTCCATAGATATTGGCCGATGTTATTTCGAAATGGGGAGCTTCCCGGAAGCCATCCTTTATTTTGAAAAAGCGCTTAAGCAAAAGCCGGATTATATCGACGCCCTGAGCGCCCTAGGCACTGCATTATTGGCAGCGGGGCGGCGCATCGAGGCGCGCGCAAAGCTTGAACGCGCTTTGCAGATAGAACCGAACGACGCTAAATTGGTTCTCAATTTTGGTGAGTTTTTAGCTTTTGATGAAGGCAAGATTGATGAGGCGCTTGGATATTTCAATCGGGCGTTAACTCTTGCGCCGGAATACAATAACGCATTATGGCGCAAAAGCTTCGCCCTGTTGGCCAAGGGAGAATATCGCGAAGGCTGGAAATTATATGCGGCGTGTCTTGGTGGCCGCGATACACGCGGTTTCAATAAATTCGCCCCTATGCAAGTGTGGGACGGCGATCCCGGGCCGAATAAGCGTTTATTGATTTGGTGTGAGCAAGGGCTCGGCGATTCCCTGCAATTCATCCGCTATGCCGAATTATGCAAACAGCGCGTCGGCAAAGTTTCCGTTTTTTGTCAGAAGCCTCTGGTGAGGCTCTTTAAGAATTTGCCCTATATCGACGATGCCTCCGATGTTTGCGACAGAAGCAGCTTTGACGAACATGTGCCGATCATGAACCTGCCACATGTTTTTGATACGCTTGTGGAAACCGTTCCTGCCGCTCCCTATCTGCGTATCGATCCCGAGATTACAGCTAAATGGGCGACAAGATTTGCGGATGCCGATATTCTGAAAGTCGGGCTGGTCTGGGCAGGCGGTGCGCATGAAGAAAATGTGATCGCCAAACTCACCAATCTTCAGCGAAGCATCGCGCTTGAGCGCATGAAGCCCTGGTTCAATGTGCTAGGCATAAAATTCTATAGTTTGCAGAAGGACAAGCCAGCCGAACAGATCGCGGCATCGGGGCTTGCTGATCGGCTGACGAATTTTATGGATGATGTCGCGGATTTCACCGATACGGGAGCGATCATACAGAATCTCGATCTTGTCATTACGGTCGATACGTCCGTGGCGCATCTGGCGGGAGGTCTCGGCAAGCCGGTCTGGATCATGTCGCGCTATAATGCCGATTGGCGCTGGCTGCAAAATCGTCCCAGCAATCCGTGGTATCCCTCCGCGCGGATTTTTGGCCAACCGACGATGGGCGATTGGGACGGCGTTATAAAGGAAGTTGAACAGGCATTGAGGCTTGAGATCGCGAAACAGCAACGCCGGTAACAAGGATCAGGCTTTTTTGATTTCCAGAATTCGGTCCACGCTGAACATGCGTTCTTCTTTGCGCAGGATGCAAAACGCCTTCATGCCGATGAAGGCTTTGCCTTTAAAAACTTCATCGCCCAGAGTCAGCGGTCGCACAATGCGGGCGGTTTTGGTGTCGTTGCCTTTGAGATAGACGATGTCGAGTAAGGCTTCCTCGCGGATGGCGCGTTCGATCAGGCTTATTTTGTCGAGCTTTGGTAAGGCGGCTTCAGCTTTTTGATATTGATGCCCGGTCAGAAATTCAAAAATTCGGTAGTCGGTGCGGATATTCTGTTTGCCGATCGGGGTATTCAGAATAATGCCCTGAAAGGATGTGCAGCGGCTTAGCGCGACATACATTTGTCCTGCCGCAAAAGTGCCTCGGCCTATGTCGATTGTGACATGTTCGAAAGTTTTGCCCTGACTTTTATGAATCGTAATCGCCCAGGCGAGGCGGAAGGGATATTGCGTAAAGGTGCCGACAGGTTCCGATACAATCGTCTCGCCCTCGACGCCAAAGCGATAAACTTCCCAGGTGTGGGGATAGACTTCGACGGTTCCCGCCGCGTCTTGCAGGCGAACGCGGAGATATTGAGCGCCTTCTTCGTCTTTGCCGATGCCATCGATCACGCCGATGCTGCCATTGACCCATTGTTTGGCGCTGTCGTTGTTCAGCATCATAATCTGCGCGCCTATCTTGAAATTCAGATCGGTCGCTGTCGGGAAATATTCTTTGGTGAAATCTCCTTTGACCTCGGCCTGCACATGATGCGCTTTGCCTTTCAGCGCCGCCAGATGCGTTTCGTTGATTTCATCCGCGCGCTGGTTGGTGGTGGTCAGGGTGATGAAATAATCGCCCGTTGGAGCCACATCGGCCGTGCCGTGGCGGCTGTTGAGCAGTTTGAGATCGGCCTCTTCGACGGAATTATTGCGGATTCTATTAAGCAGATTGACGAATTTCTGGTCTTTCTGGCGATAGACTTTTTCCAGCTCAATCGTTTCCAGCTTAAATCCCTGCATGACATGGGCGCTGAAGAAATACGGCGTTTTGTAATGCGTGCTGAATATCTCGCGCTCCGGCCCCGACACGACTGGCGGTAATTGATACAAATCGCCGATGAAAATCATCTGCACGCCGCCGAAAGGCTGCATCGCTTTGGGGCCGTACATGCGCAAAAACACATCGATGCAATCCAGTAAATCCGCGCGCACCATTGAAACTTCGTCGATGATGATCGTCTTCAGCTTTTTATAAAGCTTGGCATTGCGCGGCTTGGATTTCCTGTCGCGGATTTTCTGCGGCGTCACGTCGACATAGAAATTGAAGAAGCTGTGGATCGTCTGCCCCTTAACATTCAAAGCCGCCACGCCCGTCGGAGCCAGCACGACCGGCTTCTTATCCGTATTCCGGCAAAAATGCGCCAGCAGCGTCGATTTCCCCGTCCCCGCCTTGCCGGTAATGAACAGATTGCAGTTTCCCTCCTCCATAGACCGAAGGGTTTGTTGAAACTGCTCGTTGAGCTCAATGGAGGTAGTTTTAGAAGCTATCATGCACAATATATAAACGCTTAATGATGCGACTTATAGCCCCCAAAAACTTTGCGAATCAATTGGGAATGGGATGCTGTTCGGGCATCTGCCGCATCGCAATAATGCCCAGCGGTGGGGGCATAAGTGTTTCAGAGGGTATCTTTCAGACCTATTCAATGCATGCGGGCTGGTCTAGGATCAGGTGCTGTTTCTTAACCTGTTTTGAGGATTGTTCTTATGCCCCATCCGTTGTTGAAGCATCTTGCCGACGAAGCACACGCTCTTAAGGAACAAGGGCTGTTTAAGTCCGAGCGGGTGATTGTTTCTCCGCAACAGGCGGAAATTCGGGTGATGGCGGCTAATGATAGCCGGAATGTTATTAATTTGTGCGCCAATAATTATCTGGGGCTTGCCAATCATCCGGCGCTTATTAAGGCGGCTCATGAGGCGCTCGATCATTATGGACTGGGGCTGGCGTCGGTGCGGTTTATCTGCGGCACGCAGGATTTGCATAAGGCTTTGGAAAAAGAAGTCAGCGATTTTCTGAAAACCGACGACACTATTCTTTATTCGTCCTGTTTCGATGCCAATGGCGGGTTGTTTGAAACCCTTTTGGGTGAGCAGGACGCCGTCATTACCGACGAGCTTAATCACGCCAGCATCATCGACGGCATCCGGTTGTGCAAGGCGCAACGGCACCGCTATAAAAACAACAATATGGATGATCTTGAGGCCAAGCTGAAAGATGCCGCCGGGGCGCGGTATCGGTTAATCGCGACAGACGGCGTTTTCTCGATGGACGGCATCATCGCCAATCTGCCGGGAATATGTGATCTCGCCAAGAAATACGATGCTTTGGTAATGGTCGATGACAGCCACGCGATTGGTTTTACCGGCAAGACGGGTGCCGGCACGCCCGAATATTGGGGGGTGCAGGACAAAGTCGATATCGTAACCGGCACGTTCGGCAAGGCTTTGGGCGGCGCATCCGGCGGCTTTACCTCGGGCAAGCAGGAAATTATCGATTGGCTGCGGCAACGTTCGCGGCCTTATCTGTTCTCGAACACGATGGCGCCGCCTATCGTTGCATCATCCATTGCCGCTATCGATCTTATCCGTGCCGAGCCGCAACGGCTTGAGACATTGCGCAATAACGCCAAATATTTCCGCGCGGGCATGACGAAGCTTGGCTTCGATCTGGTCGCGGGCGAACATCCGATCATCCCGGTGATGCTGTATGATGCGCCTTTGGCGAAAGCATTCGCCGAGGCGATGCTGGAAGAAGGTATTTATGTGATCGCGTTTTCCTATCCGGTGGTGCCGCAAGGCAAGGCGCGCATTCGTACCCAAATGTCGGCGGGTCATGAAACGCAACATCTCGACCGGGCGCTTGCCGCTTTTGAAAAAGTGGGCAAGAAACTCGGTGTCATCAAATAATCGGGTAACAGGAATTAAATCATGAAAGCCTTATACAAAAAAGAATCCAAGCCCGGCATTTGGATGAAGACCGATGCGCCTATTCCCGAGGTCGGCCATAATGACGTGCTGATCAAGATCAAGAAAACGGCGATATGCGGTACGGATATTCATATTTATAAATGGGATGAATGGTCGCAGAAAAATGTGCCTCTGGGCCTGATTACGGGGCATGAATATGTCGGCGTTGTCGAAAAAGTGGGCTGCGAGGTCGTCGGCTTTGCCCCCGGCGACCGCGTTTCGGGCGAGGGTCATCTGGCGTGCGGCATGTGCCGCAATTGCCGCAGCGGCAAACGGCATTTATGCATCAAACAATCGGGCGTCGGCGTTAATCGCCAAGGCGCGTTTGCCGAATATTTGTCGTTGCCCGCATCCAACGCCGTGAAGATACCCGCAGGCATTAGCGACGATTTTGCCGCTATTTTCGATCCTTTTGGCAATGCGATGCATACGGCTCTGGAATTCGATCTGGTAGGCGAGGATGTGTTGATTACGGGTGCGGGGCCGATCGGCATTATGGCGAGCGCTATTTGTAAATATGCGGGTGCGCGGCATGTTATCGTGACGGACGTCAACGATTATCGCCTCGACCTCGCCCGGAAAATGGGCGCGACGCGCACCGTCAATGTGACGCGGGAGAATGTGCGCGATCTGATAACGGAACTGGGCATGACCGAAGGTTTCGATGTCGGCCTTGAAATGTCGGGCAATCCTGCGGCATTGCGCAGCATGATCGACACGATGCGGCCCGGCGGAAAAATAGCGATGCTTGGCATCCCTCCCGGCGAAACCGGCATCGATTGGGGCACGTTTATTTTCAAAGGCCTGACTCTCAAAGGCATCTATGGCCGCAAAATGTTCGAGACTTGGTACAAGATGATCGCGCTCGTTCAATCGGGGCTGGATCTCTCGCCGATTATCTCGCACCACTTCCCCATCGACGATTTCCAAAAGGGTTTCGAGATTATGGCCTCGGGTCAATCGGGCAAAGTTATCC
>JBAVWC010000276.1:0-2521 GCA_049697595.1 Alphaproteobacteria bacterium | reverse complement strand
GGGCGGTCGGCGGCGGCCAGCGGCTCGTAGTCGAGGTGCGGTGCCCAGCCAGCAAAGCTGGCGTTGCCCTCGGGTGTGACGTGGACGAACTGGAGCCGCTTCGAGAGGACGGAGCTGTCGCCGGACTTAATTTCGTGGGTGATGAGGAAGAGGAGCGAGGCGTCAGTGGCATCGTCAGCGGCGTCCACGAGGATCGCGCCCTGGCGCATGAGGTTGCTGTGCTGCTCCAGTATGAGGTCGCTGACGGCAAGCATGAGCGGATGACCCGGGTGGATCATCTGGGCGAAGGGCGTATTAGGCCGGTCGAGCGGGCGAACGGCTTCCTTGGTGAAGCAGACGCGCTCGTAGCGCTTTAGCACGGGGGCGAGTTCGCGGCGGTTGCGACCGGTGATCTGGCGGTCGCGCTCGCGGATGAGGGCAGGAACGTGGGTGATCTCGAAGCGGCCGGATTCGCGGGGATACATCGCTCCGTTGAGACCCTCGAAGGCTTTGGCGAAGAAGGAGCGGACGAAGAAGGGTTGCAAGCGGCGGGCCTCGGCAATTTCCATTTGCTCCTTCACGGCGAAGAGACGCTCGGCACTCATGGTTTCCTGCGCGAGGGCGTTGCGCTCGAGAAGGTCTTTGATGTGGGAGCTGTCGAAGGCGGTGTCGATGCTTTGGGTAAGGCGGGCGCGCACCTCGGGTTGGTCGTTGTAGCGGATGGCATCGAGGAGCATGTCTTTGAGACTCCGTTCCTCGAACACCTCGCCGAGGATGTCGAAGACGCGGCCATGGAAGGCTTCGTTGATGGTTTCGAGCTTGGTGAGCAGGCGGTGATACACCTCGCCCTCGCGGGTTTCCTTGGCGACGAGGTTCCAGAGATGACAGACCTCCTGCTGGCCGATGCGGTGGATTCGCCCGAAGCGTTGCTCGAGGCGGTTCGGGTTCCACGGCAGGTCGTAATTGACCATGAGGTTGGCGTTCTGGAGGTTCACGCCTTCCCCGGCGGCATCCGTGGCGAGAAGGATGCGGATTTCGGGGTCGGAGCGAAACTGGGCCTGGCGCTTGCGGCGTTCGTCGCGATGTACGCCGCCGTGGATGGTGGTGATGGCGTCGGGCGTACCGAGGACGTCGCCGATTCTGCGCTCCAGATAGTTCAGGGTGTCGCGGTGCTCGGTGAAGAGGATCATCTTGCGCTGGCGGCCATCGGCATCGCGCATGTGGGGATCGTTCTGGAGGATTTTAGAGAGTTCATCCCACTTGCGGTCGAGTCCTGAATCCACGACGCCCCGGGCCTGTACGACGAGGTCGGCGAGAATGAGAATCTCGGCTTCGAGTTCGGCGCTTGTCTCAGCGGCGGTGGCGGTGTCGGTGAGCTTTTCCTCCAACTCTTCCTGCTCCTCGGCGGTGAGGTCGTCGTCGTCTTCCGGCGGGGCGTCGAGATTCTGGACGGTGAACTGTTGGCCACGGGACAACATGCGTTCTTCGCGGAGTCGGGCTTCGAGGCGCTCTTTGCGACGCTTGAGGGATTGGAAGATGGCCTCCGGACTGGAGGCGAGGCGGCGCTGAAGGGCGGTGAGCGCGAAGCCGACGGAACCTTTGCGCGGACCTTTAAGGGCATCGGCTTTGCCCATCTCGGTCTTCACATAGGAGGTAACCGCCTCGTAGAGGGCGGACTCGATGGCTGAGAGTTTGTAGTTTGCCGTGTAGGCTCTGCGCTCCGGGAACAGGTGGGTGCCGTCGAAGCGGAGCATTTCCTCCTTCACCATACGGCGCATGAGATCGCTGGCGTCAACCTTGTGAGCGCCATCGCCACCTCCGCGAAATTTGCCGTAGAAGCGGTCGGAATCAAGCAGTGAGAGGAAAAGTTGGAAGTCCTCCTCCTTGCCATTGTGCGGCGTGGCGGTAAGCAGCAGGAGATGCCGGGTGCGGGCACCGAGTTTCTCCGCAAAAAGGAACCGGCCCGTCTTTTCGAGTTTCGAGCCGAAGAAGTGGGCCGAGAGCTTGTGCGCTTCGTCGAAGATAACCAGATCCCAAGCCGTGGCGAGTACCTTCTCCTGAAGCAATTCATTGCGCGCCATCTGGTCTAGGCGAACGATGAGGTGGTCGAGATCCTCGAAGGGATTGCCAGTCGGTGTCGCGGCTTCCAAGGCGGCGGAGAAAACATTGAATTGAAGGCCGAACTTCTCGAACAGCTCGTCGCGCCATTGCTCGACCAGACTTCCGGGAGCGACCACTAGGATGCGACGCGAGTCCGCGCGCATGATCAACTCGCGGATGTAGAGGCCGGCCATGATGGTCTTGCCCGCGCCGGGATCGTCCGCCAGCACGAAGCGCAAAGGTTGACGCGGCAACATGGACTCGTAAACGGCAGTGATCTGTGTCCTTCCGGTGAGCGTGCATGACTGAGGTCTGGCGGGGTTGATAGTGTGGCGCCCACACCGATTGACGGTGATGGGAGCAACCGATGGCGAGACGGGCGAGAGACGCGGCGAGGCAACCGCGGGATTTGCTGCGGATGCGTGAGCGACTGGATGAATGG
>JBAVWC010000275.1:0-3765 GCA_049697595.1 Alphaproteobacteria bacterium | reverse complement strand
GAAGGTAGGCGAATGGGTCAATACTGCGTCGGCGACAGTTTTCAATGACCGTGTAAACGATGGCGCTGCGTTGGCCGGCATCGGCATCGCCGATGAAGAGCCAGTTTTTCTTGCCAACAGCCGTGGGTGTTACCGATTTAATTGGCGTCATAAAATTTGCCGAACTGGGGTCATAGCGATTTGAGGAGGTTTGCCGGATTGGCATCCACATTTGCGGCCAAATTGCCGCGTTGCGGTCATAGCGTTGTGACGCGGCTGGTCTTTTTTCATTTTTCAACTGGGTGCCGGGGTTTTGCCGAACTGGTATCATAAGGGGTGGATTTTTCACTTTTCACCGGCTTCGACCGAACTGACATCATACGGTTATGACACCAGCGGCTGTTTTATGTGCCGGTGATCTGGCGCATGGCGTTGTGGAAGGACAGGCCGAGGATCTGGACGTGGAAGTCAATGGCGTTGCCGGCGAGGTTGCGTTCTGGCCAGCGCCAGTAGGAGTCCTTGACGATGAGGCCGGGATAGGCGGGCAAAATAAAATTGCCCGCCTCATGCGCGATGAGTTGGAGTCCGCGTTTTTCCAGAAGCGGGACCAGTGGAGCCAGGCGCGCGGCGCGGATTTGCTCACGCGACCACCGGGGGCTTGGCGAACGACTATGCGGCGATGGGTTGGTCACAGTCTTTTCTCCAGTGGGGTTGGATGAGGACGCGGTTGACCTGTTTGAGGTCCACGACGCGGGTTTGGTCGCGAACGGCTTCGATGAGGGATCCCAGACAGAGATTGCGGGTGCGGCGCAAGAGACCTTCACCGGAGCGGACGATGAGCGCCAGCGCATCGGGCGTGAAGGTATTGTGGCCCAGGCCGGCGCGATCCAGTTGGTCCATGATAAATTGCTCGATGGTTTCGGGAGCCAGGCGGGAGAGGAGGGCCGAGTAAGTGACGCGGGAGCGGATTTCCTCGTTGATGGACAGGGACAGGGATTGCAACAGCGGCGGCTGGCCGATGAGGATCAGGTTGTGCGAGCGGGGAAAGTCTTCGCACAGGAGCCGGAGTTTGCGGAGGCAGTCCGGCGGCATGAGATGGGCGTCATCAATGATGGGAACCAACATCTTGCCGGCGCGGTGGACGCTGAAGGCCTGCTGCACGAGCAGGCGTTCGCAGTGATGGTCGCGGCCCTCAAACTCGATTTGAAAGGCTTCGCAGAGGATGCGGAGCGTGTTGTGATAGGTGTGCAACGTGCGGTTGACGACGGGCGTGATCATGCGTTTGGGGTCGTGCGTCAGGAGCGTTTGTTTCAAAACACTTTTGCCGGTGCCCGGTTCGCCGAGCACCAAACAGAGGCCGCCCTGCTGGGCGTGAACCCGGAGAATGTCAAAGATTTCCTGTTGGTGGGCCAGCAGTGTGATGGCTTCCGGGTCGAAGGGATTGCGTTGCAGGCCAAAATGGGAGCGGATCATAAATTAAATTTTGGTTGGAGGGTTGAGCGGTTTGCGGTCGTTGGCGAGGGCGTCGAGCAAACGGGCTTCGCCCATGCGTTCGCCCTTGTAATAAACCACCACGCGACCCACCGGCTGCGAACGCTGAAAGCGGATGTGAATGGTGCGGTCGGGCAGGTGGCGTGGCCCTTCAAAGCGAAGCGATTTAAATGAGAACGTGTTGTCGGCACGGACATGGCGTTCCTCCTCGACGAAGAACAGCTCGTCGTTGGCCTCATTGGGCGGGAGGAACCGAACCCACTTGCGATCCAGCGCATAGCGGTCAAGCGGCGACATGCCGAGGATGGAATGAACCTGGGCGTTGTATTGTTCCTCGACCCATTGGGTGAACTGCCGGTTGAGACTTTCGAGGGAACTCAAGTCCAGATCACGGGCGAGGAACTGATCCCGCACCGTGCGGAAGAACCGTTCAACTTTGCCCTTGGCCGCACCATCGCGGACTGGCGTGTGGTGCAGCAGACAGCCGACGCGGGCGCAGATTTGAAGGATTTCCTTGGAGGAGTAAATGGAACCGTTGTCCACATACAGTGCGTGCGGCACGCCCCGTTTGTAAAAGGCGGCGCGGAGTGATTCGATGAGGGTGTCCACATTTTCTGCCGGGAAGAACTGGCCGTGGCAGCAGACTCGCGAGGCATCATCAATGAAAGCGATGAGCCGGGTCTGCACCGGCGAACCATTGATCGGGACGTGCGGCCCATAAAGCGTGTCGGCCTGCCACATTTCATTGGCGTGGGCCTTGGCAAAAGCCAGCCGGTGTTTGTTGGCGCTGTCCTGATCGGGCTTGAGCATTTCAAATTGATTGACCAACCGGCTGAAGGTGTTGGGCGCAACCTGCGAACGGGTGAGCAGCCCCTGCTCAATGCACAGGCGATAGAGCAAAGCGCGCGTGGGAGTTTTGCCGTGAAGTTTGGGCCGGACTTTGCGGATGGCTTCCAGGATGTCTTCCGGCGCCACCTTGCGGAGTTTGCCCTTGTCGGAGCGGGGTTGGTTTTCCATGACAGTGACGCCGTGTTTTTGATAGCGGCACAGCCAGGTGGAGATGGTGCTCCAGGTGAACTGGCGGGGCCGCCCCTCCTCGTCGGTGAAGGTCATTTGACTGACAGCCTTGATGCGGTCGCGGATGGTTTTGCCCTCGGCCATGTCAATGGCTCCGAGCACGCGCATTTTCAGATAGACGGTGGGATTTCGCATGAGTTGGATTTTTTGCAGTTGCCCGCCCCGGCGTCTGGCCGGTGGACGGAATGGTTTTCATTCACGCCGGAACGCTACCGGACGCCGGAGGCAGACAGGAATGGGATTGTGGTGTTGTCGCTGGTGTGGAAGAGAGCAGTAAAAAAATCCGACGGTCGTAATTCGGCAAAAGTCAGCGGTGGCCAGGACGGTTTATCCCAAAAACGGACGCTGAAACTGAAGTTGAAAATCGGCCGGCGGACAGCCGCCACCGGAAAAGACCCGCCGCAGATGTTCCACGGTTTGCAGCAACGGATCGGCGTGTGCGCTGGCTGGCGGTGATTGTTCCCGGCAAAGCCGGGTGCGAACCTTGTCCAGCCCCTGACGCAATCTGCGCCGCAACCGATACACCGTTTCCAGCGCAAAAGGCAGCCGCAGTTTTTCCGCCGCCGCTTTGAGCGAAAGCCCCGCCAGCACCTCCACCAGCCATTGCCATACCAGCGAAGCCCGCAACGTATACCGTGGCAAAACGTCAGCCAGGACGAGGAAAAAAGTCCGCCCGCAACCGCCGCGTTGCCCGCGATTGGAACAATACACCCGCTGGCCACGGACACACTGCCCGCTGGCTTGGGCCGGATCGTTGCCCAAAGCACGACTGTGCCGGTTCAAACTACCAACGCAGCCGCAATGCGGACACGGCGACTGCTTGAGGGAAAAAGTTGGGTGTTTAACTCCTGATGATCGCGCACAAAATGAAAAGGCAGATGGAACATCCCTTTTGCTGCCCGAATCGGAAATGGTTCGTCGAGCTTTTTTTCTGACGGCACTTCCTGACGGCGGGACTCGGTTGAATAGGATTTGAAAAAAGGTGAGACGGCGCTTGCGGCACTTTGGCCGCGCTGACATCATAAACCCGCCCGAATTTATGATCCCAATTCGGCCAAAACACGGCACTTTTTATGACGGCACTGCGGCTCTTAACAGCTGGCGCGCACGGCCTGCCGCAACTTTGGACCCGCGCGGTGTTCCCGCAGGTTCGCTTCGACCCGGTAGAGGTTCTGGATTTGGCGCAGAAGCCAGCCCGCCACGCGCGGTGATTGCTCC
>JBAVWC010000274.1:0-1586 GCA_049697595.1 Alphaproteobacteria bacterium | reverse complement strand
GTCGTGAGGCGAGGTATGAAAGCAGCGTGGAGCAAAGACGCGAGCCGATGGACAAGAACCGGATATGAGGCATACGGCGCCGGACGAGCGGGCAAATGACCGCGAAGTCCGTATCCATCAAGGGCGCTGGTTGTAAATTCGGCGGTTGCGCGTTGAAGGCGGTTGAACTTACCTCGGGAGGTCTGTCGCATGTCCGGGAATCGGGACTGAGGGTGGAGCGATCTGCTCTGACCATGCGGCAGAAGTCAGCAGCGGGCATAGTAGTCGCGCAAGCGGCGAAGGCCCAAACGGAAGGAAGCGGCAAGTAGGCGGCGCAACTCGATGAGCGGCAAGCGGCAGAACAACCAGCTCCGGCTGGCCTTCAGCAAGGAGGGGCGGAGTGAAGCTCCAATGGCTCCTGGCGGAGGGTCCGAAACGCTCACGGCGAAGCGCATTTCTGAAAGCCCGGCTAATCATGAACAACTGATGGAAGAGGTCTGCGAGCGGGAGAACTGTTTGCAGGCTTTCAAGCGCGTGAAGTCCAACAAGGGCAGTCCGGGGATCGACGGCATGACGGTCGGTGCGTTGCCGGGCTACTTGAAGGAGCACTGGCCAGCCATCCGCGAACAACTTCTGAGTGGGACTTACAAGCCGCAGCCGGCGAAGCGGGTAGAGATACCCAAGCCGGATGGAGGGGTGCGTCAGCTGGGCATCCCGACGGTGCTGGACCGCATGGTTCAGCAAGCGGTGATGCAGGTCTTGCAGGGCAGGTGGGACGCGGAGTTTTCCGAACACAGTCACGGGTTCCGGCCCGGACGCTCGGCACATCAGGCGGTAGCCAAGGCGCAGAAGTACATCGCCGCAGGCCGCCGCTGGGTGGTTGATCTGGACCTGGAGAAGTTCTTCGACCGGGTCAACCACGACAAGCTGATGGCTGCTGTGGCGCGGCGGGTCGCGGACAAGAGGATGCTCAAGCTGATTCGGGCGTTCCTCACCGCGGGTGTGATGGAGAACGGGCTGGTGGGTCCGGGGGATGAGGGCACGCCGCAAGGCGGGCCGTTATCGCCACTGCTGTCGAACCTGGTGCTCGACGAACTTGATCGTGAGCTGGAACGGCGCAAGCACTGCTTCGTGCGGTATGCGGACGACTGCAACATCTACGTCCGCAGCCGTCGGGCAGGGGAGCGGGTGAAGCGGAGCATTACCGGCTTCATCACGCGTCGGCTCAAGCTCAGGGTCAATGAACAGAAGAGCGCAGTGGCTCGACCGGCAGAACGCAAGTTCCTCGGCTTCAGCTTTACGTGCGCAAGGGAGCCGAAGCGGCGTATCGCCGCCAAGGCCATCGTGCGCTTCAAGCAGAAGGTGCGGGAGCTTACGAGCCGGACTCGGGGCATCAGTATCGAGCGGATGACGAAGGAGCTGGCCAGCTATTTACGTGGTTGGAAAGGCTACTTCGGGTTCTGCGAGACGCCCTCGGTGTTTAGAGCAGAATCAAGATAGCTATACCTATGGACGATTTTATGAGTAATTCTGGATATCTCTGGTGAAGTGACCGCGATGACGAGGATGGGACGAGCCTATTCGGACGATCTGCGGATAAGGATTTT
>JBAVWC010000273.1:0-9083 GCA_049697595.1 Alphaproteobacteria bacterium | reverse complement strand
GGCGGGAATCCAGCTTTCGGCGCGTCTGCGTCGACATAAATAGCGGCGTTTCAATCGGAAATGCTGTTTGTTTTATGCTCGCAGACGCTCGCAACTGGATTCCCGCCTTCGCGGGAATGACGATTTGAGATTTTCCCCCTAAAACCCCGGTTCTGCGCAACCCTTGAGTTGCGCGAGGGATAGGGCTATTTTGGCGAACTCGGCGCATGCCTCGGTGACAGGAAAGTCAGCTTATGAAAAAAAATACCAACCCCTTCCTTTATTTCCATCCGGCAGGATGGCCCTTTATCGCCGTGTTCGTGGGGGTGACTTTGTTGCTGTTGTTCGTCGGCGGCATGGCGTTGTTTGCCGGCATCGTGCTGACGGCCTGGTGTTTTTATTTTTTCCGCAACCCCGACCGCGTCACGCCTACTCGCCCCGGCCTGATTGTCAGCCCGGCGGATGGCAGGGTGGTTTTGATTCAGGATGTCGTGCCCGACGCCGAATTCGGCCTCGGCGATACGCCGCGCACGCGCATCAGCATTTTCCTTAATGTGTTCGATGTGCATGTGAACCGCGTTCCGGTGGGCGGCACGATCATCGCGCGCCGCTATCGCCCCGGCAAATTCGTCAATGCCTCGCTCGACAAGGCCAGCGTCGATAACGAACGTATGGGGCTGACGATTAAGCTGGAAGGCGATCATGTGCGCGCCGGCGAATTGCTCGGCGTCGTGCAGATCGCGGGCCTCATCGCGCGGCGCATCATCTGCGATGTGCAGGAAGGGCAGAAAGTCGTGACAGGCGGGCGCTTCGGCCTGATCCGTTTCGGCAGCCGCACCGATATTTATCTGCCGCACGGCGTGCAGCCTTTGGTTTCCGTCGGCCAATATATGCTGGGCGGCGAAACGGTGCTTGCCGATTGCGCGTCTAACGAAGCCGCGCGCGCAAGCGAGATCCGCGCATGAGCGACGCTTCGCCCAAACCACGGCGCATCGTCAAGGATCTGCCAGTCACGCGTCTGCTGCCCAACATGCTGACATTGATGTCTTTGTGTTCGGGCCTTACCGGCATTCGCTTTGCCCTGCATGAGAAGTGGGAACAGGCGGTTATCGCTATTCTTATCGCTGGCGTGTTCGATGTGCTGGATGGGCGCGTCGCGCGCATGCTGAATATCGCCAGCAAATTCGGCGCGGAACTCGACAGCCTTTCGGATGCGGTCAGCTTTGGCGTCGCCCCCGGCCTGATTATGTATCAATGGACGCTCAAGGATGCGGGCGGCATCGGCTGGGTTGCTGTTTTGGTTTATGCCGTCTGTTGCGCCTTGCGCCTCGCGCGTTTCAACACGATGCTCGACGATCACGATGTTCCAGTTTGGGCAAAGGGTTATTTTACCGGTGTTCCCACTCCGGCGGGCGCGTTTCAGGCGTTACTGCCTGTGGCGTTCGTGCTGCAATTCGGCGAAGCCGCGCAATTGCCGCCTGTTGTCTATGCATTCTGGATGATGTTTGTCGGCGGTCTTATGGTCAGTCGCATGCCGACTTTCGCGCTCAAGGGCTGGCGGATCGCGCCTGTGTGGGTCGCGCCTATTCTTATCGTCGCCGTCGCGCTGGTGGCGGGACTTGTGACGAATACATGGCTCACTTTATCGGGGCTGGGAACTTTGTATGCGCTTGGCTTGCCGCTCGGTTGGCTCAGTTATCGCGCGCGTGCCAGGAAGGAAAAATAGTTATGATTAGACATATAGAAATCGCAAAGCCGAAAGGCGGCGTGCTGAAGATCGGCAACGATCTGCCCGTGGTTTTTTTGCTCGGCCCATGCCAATTGGAATCGCGCGCGCATGCGCTGGAAACAGCCGCCGCGCTCAAGGAAATCGGCGATAAATACGGGGTGGGTATTATTTACAAAACCTCGTTCGACAAGGCCAACCGCTCCTCGATCAAGACTCAGCGCGGCATCGGCCTCGACGAAGCTCTGCCTATTTTTGCGGAAATACGCCAGACGACAGGCTTGCCGGTGATGACCGACATTCACGAACGCGAACAATGCGCGCGCGTCGCCGAAGTGGTCGATGTGCTGCAAATTCCCGCCTATCTGTGCCGTCAGACGGATTTGCTGCTGGCGGCGGGCGAGACGGGCCGCACGATCAATGTGAAAAAAGGCCAATTCCTCGCGCCTTGGGATATGAAAAACGTCGCGGCGAAAATCGCCTCGACGGGGAATGAAAAAATCCTGCTTTGCGAACGCGGCGTTAGCTTCGGTTACAACACGCTTGTCTCCGACATGCGCAGCCTGCCGATTATGGCTGAAACCGGCTATCCTGTCGTGTTCGACGCCACCCATTCGGTGCAGCAACCGGGCGGCAAAGGCGAGAGCAGCGGCGGCCAGCGCGAATTCGTTCCCGTGCTTGCGCGAGCAGCAGTCGCCGTGGGCGTCGCGGCAGTCTTTATGGAAACGCACGAAAATCCCGACAGCGCGCCGTCCGACGGGCCGAATATGGTGCCTCTCAAGGATATGCCGAAACTGATCGAAAACCTGATCGCGTTTGACAAGCTGGCAAAAAAACTCAGCGCATAATCAATGCCAGCCACAAAGGCTTGATCGGCGCGAGCCAGACAAACAGGCCGAATGCAACGACGATGCCGCCCAGCATCGCATATCCTATTTTGCCGATCTCCTGTTGCAGGGCCAGCGCCAATCGTGGAAACCGCCGCCGCAAAACAAAGCGCGTCGAGAAATTAAGGACCGCCCAACTGGCTCCCAGCACCAGGGCCAGCAGCGTCATATCCGCTGCCAATTCATTATAAAGTTTCCAGCCCAATGTCTCCTGCGCCTCGAGCCCGGTCATAAAGCAGCCGTAAAACAGCGCGGTGCAAAGGATCAGGCATAGCACCGCGATCACCGCCCGTATTTTCAGCGTCGTTTTATTAAGCGCCAGATGCATATCGGCCAGAATGGATGTCATCGCGGCGGGCGACAGGCCGAACGGATAGAGCCTGCGTACCTCCTCGATGCGGCCTTTGCCCGAGACAGTCAGCGAAAGAATTTCATGCAAGGCGCGCGCCTCTATTGCGGGTTCCAGTGATGCTTTGCCTATCGCCGCCTGATGCAGCTTGTCACACCAGGGCTGCAAAGGCGTGTCGAGGAAATTCGGCACGCCCGAAATTGCGCAGCGTTTGCCGACGACCGCGATGATCGCTTTCTTGCTGCCCAACCCCATCCGCAATTCGGCATAGGGTATGCGAACCTGATAATTCAACACGGGAATACGCCCGCCTTCGCGCCGCATTTCCAATTCGTCCGCCGTCGGCGGCGAGGAGGTGATGTCGGCGTGGCCTTTGCCCAGATTGGCGACGCCGATACGCTCGATACCGCGCCGCAAGCCGCTCGGCAAATTTTCCGCGACGATTCTGAAATGCATTTCCGCGCCGCAGGTCACGGCGACTTCCTGCGTCGTGCTTCCGGTCGCCTGACAATTGGGGCAGGGCGTGCCGCGCCTTCCGTTACAGGTGGGGCAAATCAAATGGCCGCGCGACTGGCAGAAACGGCAGGGCATATGGCGCGACCCGTTGCAGGTCGGGCAGGGCGATCCCGGCTGCTGCGGATTCTCGCCGCGTCCTGCGCAGTAATAACACATCTCGCGCCCTTGTCCGTGGCATTGGGTGCAGATGACTGTGCCTTTGCCGTTGCATTGCGCGCAGGTCAATAACTGCCGCCCACCGCAATTCGGGCATGTTTCCGTCGCAGCATAGACGGCGGATTTTTCCGGCAAAACGACCTTGGCGTCTTCCAATCCCCAGCCTTGGCTTTCATGGGACTTTATTTCTTTGACGACGCTTGCGACCCAATCGGGGCTCTCGCGGAATGTTTGCTGATGCTTGGCGACGGTTTCCTGCAAGGCGACGAAATTCGTCACGGGCCTGCGATCTTTGCCCCGGATGCCGCCGGGATAGGAGGTGGCCTCGGTGCTGCATGACGGCGAAACTTCCATCTTGCCGCCCAGAATCAGCTCTTGCTCCTGCGTCTCCAGCACGTTAATCGCCGCCGGCTCCAACCCGTTTCCGGCCGCAAGCTTCCGCAAGCGCGATAAGGCGCGTTCGGCAAGAGGCGGTGGGGGCGTTTCTTCGGTCACGGTGCTTCCGGTTGTTTATCAATGCGAATCGCACAATTTCATCAATAAAAGCTTACCAAATCGTGTGGAAGTCCTGCTTCTTAGAAAGAATTAACCGATTTCTGGGTAAAATGCTCGCATAATTAAGAAATTAGAGCGGCAGATTATTTTGAGCAAAACAAAATATACCAACGCGCAACTGTCGGAACTTCGGGATGCTTTGGCCAAGCACGGAGTCGCGTTGCCTGAAAATATCCAGATCATCGATTCCGGCTTTTTCGGCACCTGCTTTGTTGGCGACACAGTCCTCAAGCTTTTTAGCGTTTTCAGATCGGGGGTATTGCAATCGCCACAAGATGCTGAGTTCGAGCGGAAACATTTCGACACCGCTATTCAAGCCTGCGCATACATTACAGACGCAGCGCATGCGATAACGCGGCGCGGCGTCGAAGTGCCGCGGTTGATTGACTCCGGACGTTTTCTGGTCGAAGGAGTGGCGACCCCGCTCCAGCTCGGCAACGGAGAACGATTTCACGCCTGGCAAATGATGACGCGGGTCGACGGGCGGCCCTTGGGCAAAACCCCCAGATTCGAAAAGCCACCCCAAAGTCCGCTGGCGGACCGAAAGATTGCGCGGGCGTTGGCGCAAATCGCGGCCAAAATTCATGTGCGCGTCGATGCCGCAGACAAAAAAATCGAGGACGGCCCCAAGCTTATCGTGTCGCGGCCCCTCGGCCTTGACCAAAGAACTTTCGCTCTTCTTGCCGCATTGGAAAAAGATATTAAGAAACTGACGCCGCCCGGCCAAACGACAACTTTGCTGCATGGGGATTTGTTCCCGCAAAACGTCCTCAAGAGCGCGGCGGGAAAATATGGGGTTATCGATTGGGATCATCAAAAGTTTGGCCGGCCAGAGCGGGATATTTGGGGCGCTTTTCATATGCAGCCACAAAGAATCAGGGAATATTGTAATCTCTATAACGCAACCGCCAAGCACCCGATAGACGAGAGGCTGGTCGTTGCCCACGCGTTGACCTCATGCGCGCATGCCTATACAGGCGCACTGGCGCGCAACAACGAGCAGCCCGATACAGGCAAACCAGCACGTAACAAAACAACACGCTATTCCAAATTCAAGCGCAGTCAAACGTTGGCCACGTTGGAGACGCGCATCGTCGATCTTGCCAAAATCATGCACCAACTTACGGGCAAAAAAGCCTATGCCGAAGCCGCCAAGGATTTTTCCGGTTCCCAAAATCCGCTCGGCAGACCCATCGCGGCGCGCATAAAGCCCAACCTTCCGACTGCAAAGTCTTAGGCCGCCTTCTTCTTCGCCTTCAAATAAGGCGCGAGATACTGCCCCGTATAGCTTTCCTTCACCTTTGCGATCTCTTCCGGCGTTCCGGTGGCGACGATGCGGCCGCCGCCGTCTCCGCCTTCGGGGCCGATATCGATGATGTGGTCTGCGGTTTTTATAACTTCCAGATTATGTTCGATGACGATGACCGTATTGCCCTGATCGACCAGCGCATGCAGGACTTCCAGCAATTTGCGCACATCTTCGAAATGCAATCCGGTGGTCGGTTCGTCGAGAATATAAAGCGTTTTGCCCGTCGCGCGTCGTGCTAGTTCTTTTGCCAGCTTGACGCGCTGCGCCTCGCCGCCCGAAAGGGTGGTGGCAGACTGCCCGATTTTCACATAAGACAGCCCGACGCGGTTCAGCGTTTCCATCCGGTCGCGAATGCTTGGGACCGCTTTGAAAAATTCCGCGCCTTCTTCGACTGTCATGTCCAGTACGTCAGCGATGCTCTTGCCGCGATACAAAACTTCTAATGTTTCGCGGTTATACCGCTTGCCGTGGCATTCGTCGCAGGTCACATAGACATCCGGCAGAAAATGCATTTCGATTTTAATCGTGCCGTCGCCTTCGCACGCTTCGCAACGACCGCCTTTGACGTTGAATGAAAAACGCCCCGGCCCATAGCCGCGCGCTTTGGCTTCGGGCAAGCCCGCGAACCAATCGCGCATAGGACCGAACGCGCCTGTATAAGTGGCGGGGTTGGAACGCGGCGTGCGCCCAATGGGGGATTGATCGATATCGACGATCTTGTCGATGAACTCGATCCCCTTAACCGCCTGATGCGGGGCCGGAATATCGCGGGCGAAATTCAATTTGCGCGCCAAAGCTTTATACAAAGTCTCGATCACCAAAGTCGATTTCCCGCCACCGGAAACACCTGTTACCGCCGTGAAGGTGCCTAACGGAAAACGCGCATCGATGTCTTTCAGATTATTGCCGCTTGCTTTGATGACATCGATCCACCGCCCGTCGCGGATCATGCGGCGTTCCTGCGGAATAGCGATGAATCTTTTGCCTGTCAGATATTGCGCGGTAATGCTCTTGGCGCATTTTTCGACCTGTGCTGGAGTACCTGCCGCGATCACCTCGCCCCCATGCACGCCCGCACCGGGGCCTATATCGATCAAATAATCCGCTTGCCTGATCGCGTCTTCGTCATGCTCGACCACCAGAACGGTATTGCCCAGATCGCGCAGGCGTTTCAGCGTCGTCAGCAATCGCGCATTGTCGCGTTGATGCAAGCCGATGCTGGGTTCGTCCAACACATACAAAACGCCCGTCAATCCCGAGCCGATCTGCGAGGCCAACCGAATACGCTGGCTTTCGCCGCCCGACAAAGTCCCCGATGCGCGAGACAAAGCCAGATATTCCAATCCGACATTGTTCAGGAATCCCAGCCGCTCATTAATTTCTTTCAGAATGCGCGAGGCGATTTCCGTTTGTTTTTTGGTCAGCGATTTCGGCAAAGACAAAAACCACGCCGCCGCATTCTTGATCGAAAATTCGCACACCTGGCTGATGTTTTTCCCGCCGATTTTGACCGCCAAAGCCTCCGGCTTCAACCGCTGTCCGTGGCAAATATCGCAAGGCTTGCTGAGCTGATATTTGCCCAATTCCTCGCGCATCCAATCGCTGTCGGTGTTGCGCCAGCGGCGTTCGATGTTGGGAATTACGCCTTCAAACGGCTTGTCGTGATGATACGTGTGGTTGGCTTCGCGATAAGTGAATTTAATCGATTTATCGCCCGTGCCGAACAGCAACGCCTGGCGAAATTCTTCCGGCAATGCGTTCCAGGGTGCGACCATACTTTGTTTGTAGGCTTTGCACATCGCCTCGAGAATTTGCATATAGAAAGTCTTCCACGGCGCAATCGCTTCGTCGGCGAGGCATGCGGTTTTGTCGGGCACGACCAGATCGGGATCGAAATACATTTTCTCGCCCAACCCGTCGCAAGCCGGGCAAGCGCCGTGCGGATTGTTGAACGAAAACAGCCGGGGCTCGATCTCCTCAATCGTAAATCCGCTGACGGGACAGGCGAATTTGGAAGAGAAAGTGGTGATCTCGCCATTCGTCACATTTTCGACCAGCATAATCCCGTCGGCGAGTTTCAGCGCCGTTTCGATTGAATCCGGCAAGCGGTTATCCAGATCGGGCTTGACCACTATCCGGTCGACCACCACCGAAATATCATGCTTCTTCTTTTTGTCGAGCGCGGGGGCCTCGTCGATATCGTAAACCTTGCCGTCCACTTTCACGCGCTGGAACCCGGCCTTGCGCAGTTCCTGCATCTCTTTCTTATATTCAACCTTGCGCCCGCGTACCGCGGGGGCGAGCAGCATCAGTTTGGTGCCCTCATGCATCGCGCGGATACGGTCGGCCATTTGCGTGACGGTCTGGCTTTCAATAGGCAAGCCCGTCGCGGGCGAATAAGGCACGCCGATGCGCGCATACAGCAGACGCAGATAATCGTAGATCTCGGTAACGGTGCCGACGGTCGAGCGCGGATTGCGCGAGGTGGTTTTTTGCTCAATCGAAATCGCGGGCGATAGCCCGTCAATCGCATCGACATCCGGCTTCTGCATCAATTGCAGAAATTGCCGCGCATAGGCCGAAAGGCTCTCGACATACCGCCGCTGCCCTTCGGCATAGATCGTGTCAAAGGCCAGCGACGACTTCCCCGACCCCGACAGGCCGGTGATAACCACCAGCCGGTCGCGCGGAATCGCCACATCGATATTCTTAAGATTATGTTCGCGCGCCCCGCGCACATGGATTTCTGTTTGCATAGGAGGCTATATAGGGTGCGTGCTCTAAAATTTCTACATCCTTCAATGCTTAATTAAAGGCACATTAACGCAAAAATGCTATGAATATGGGCTTAACACCGATAAAACGAAAAAAGACCCAATTTAAACAATGTTTATTTGAAGCGGAGCATTTATGGCTTTTCTCCTCGATGTTATGGAAGCAGATGCTCTTGGCTATGGCCTTTACAGCTTTGTCGGTTTTGGCTGCTGGTATCTGTATGGGTCGACTATTTTGGCCAACCCCCTCGTTCACGCAGTCGTTACCAGCCGGTTGTGGCAGTATGTTTCTTCGCTGACGTAACAAACCGCCATATTTTCACTTTTCCGATCCCCCGCCTAAAAACCGGGACTTTTTGTACTTGTTTTGTTCCTTTTTCGGCTTTATAAGTTTTCTGGACTCAAGGAGACAAAAGGCTACAGTCGCCCCTCAACATTTTCATAGTGGAGATTCTCATGGCAGGCAGCGTCAACAAAGTCATTCTCGTCGGCAATCTGGGCAAAGACCCCGAAATCCGCGCGTTCCAGAACGGCGGGCGCATTGCGTCCTTCTCAATAGCGACTTCCGAAAACTGGAAAGACAAAACCACCGGCGAACGCAAGGAAAAGACCCAGTGGCATAATATCTCGGTCAAGAATGACCGCCTGATCGAAGTCATCGAGCGCTATGTCAAGAAGGGCAGCAAGCTCTATATCGAAGGCCAGTTGGAATCCCGCAAATATACGGACAAAGACGGCGTCGAAAAATATATCACCGAAGTCGTCCTTGGCCCCTTCCGCGGCGAACTCACGATGTTGGACAGCGCCAACGGCAACCGCAGCGGCGCAGCAC
>JBAVWC010000272.1:0-3900 GCA_049697595.1 Alphaproteobacteria bacterium | reverse complement strand
GGTTCTTACATAACAACCAGTTGGCGGAATAGCAGGTCGTGGACAGGAACCGGTGCCCCGGCATCGTTAACCTGCCGTAGCATCTCGGCGCGCAACCAGGGCATCAATCCGGCCTCCTGAATGCGGGCGGGGTCGAGCGTAGTCAGGAAACGATTCAGCCGAGCGGTTATGCGGGGCTGATAACCTTCGACAATGCCGACATCATTTTTCGCAACTTCCAGCGATATATCAAGCCGCACGCGCGTCGCTTGATCACCGGAACCAAGCGCCACCGTAAGGCGCGGCATATCGTAATAAGCCAAATCGGTCGCAAACTTATGCGTCATGGGCGCGGGACGACTATCGACAAAGCTGGACTTGCTCGCGACGTAATATCCCAAAACGGACAGCATGACGAACACGCCGATATAGGCGGCGAGAAAATGATAGGCTCTGTATCTGGATGAAAAAACTTCCATTCGCCTAACCACGGTTTTACGCAAAAAAACGGCGAAGCTCTTATTGCCGTTCATTCAGGCTTAAATTTCGGCTTTAGCGGGTAATGTCATCCACTATAGGCCTGCGTGTTTAACAAGCTTTTAAAGATAAAATTGTTTGTATATAATGATTGGTATGACAGCACTTACAATCGTCCTTGCATCGGATCATCGTGGTTTTTTACTAAAATCACTTCTTTCTGCGCGCCTTAAAGAGCGCGGATATGTCGTGGCCGATCTGGGCCCCGATGATGAAAAGAGTTGCGACGCCACAGATTTCGCCCAACGCCTCGCCGTTGATTTGCGCGATCACCCTGAACGTCTGGGCGTTTTGATTTGCGGCTCCGGTCAGGCGATGGCGATGACCGCCAACCGTTACCGGCACATACGCGCGGCCTTATGCCTGAACACGACGATGACCCGTTTGGCGCGCGAGCATAACGACGCCAATGTTCTGGTGCTGGGCGCGCATGTGATGGGGCAGGAAGTGGCGCTGGACTGCCTCGATGTCTTTCTGGAAACGAAATTCCTCGCAGGCCGCTTCACCGCGCGGCGGGACAAGCTGACGAATATAGGCGGATTGTAATCCTAACCTACAGATCAATGCGCCGAATAACCATAGATCGCCCAATCAACGAACACCCCCATAAAGAGCAGACCTATTAAGCCAGCCAGCATCGCCACGCCCTTAATCCCTCTCGTACGCCAAAAATAATACGGCAAATAGGGAACCCAAAACAGCGCGACCAGATAGCCATATTCAAAAGGACGCTCAATTTGGGGATATGATTTACTGTGGGCATCCACCCAAAGAGCGAGCAAGATAACAGATAAAAAGCTTGCGACTGAGGCGGTAACAGGCACCTCTGCAACGCGATGCCAATAGAAAAGCACCTCAAAGAAGGCAGCGATGCTGGTTGTAAATACAAACGCAATCATCAGCCATTTTTTGTGGTTCATAATTCCACTATTCACTTTAATGCCGCATCTCGACTTCGTTCTCCGCTTGCGGCATCACGGCCATTTCCAGCAAGGTTACCAGCATCCGGGCTCGCGCGGCGAAACTTTCCGCTTCCAGCAGGGCCTGTTTCTCGTTCGGCTCCAGTGGGCAGATCATGATAATCGTCGGCACCAGCACATCGTTGGGGGCGTTCTGCACTACGCTCCAATCGACCGAAATGGAGTGCTTCTTGAAATAAATTTGCAACAGATCGATCAGGCGCGCCCGGTCGATCTCGGTGGGTTCGCTTTCGTTTAAATCGGCCAGATAGGGTTTCCAGTCCGGGCGCACGGTTCGATAGAGCCGCGTCGCGGGCATTTCCGAAATAACGCGGAAACGGCACGTGCCCGTGAGAACAACCAGCAAGCGTCCGTCATCGGTTTCGTTGAACGAAGTAATGCGCCCCGCGCAGCCGACCGAATAAAGAGGCGGCGGCGACGAAGCGGATTCATCATCGGTGCTGGGTTGTATCATGCCGATCAGGCGGCCTTTGCCCAGCGCGTCTTCGATCATCGCCAGATAGCGAGGTTCGAAGATATTCAGCGGCAACCGCGCCTGCGGCAGCAAAACAGCGCCCGCCAGCGGAAAAACCGGCAATTCTTCCGGCAAAGCCGAGGCGATCGTTTTGGCCGAGATGAGGATGCTAGTCATGAAAACAGAATGGATGAGAGACGCTTGCGCGCGGAAAGGGTCAGAGGGTCGGTAGCGCCGAACGCCTCGAAAAACTTTACCAACTGTTTGCGCGCGGCCCCGTCATCCCATGTGCGCGCGCGGCGCACGATTTCCAGCAATTGATCGACGGCGTCTTCGCGCCGTCCGGCGGCATAATAGGCCAAAGCCAGATCGAAACGCGCCTGATGATCGGCGGGATTCTGCGCGATTTTAGCTTCAAATTCTGCCGCCTGTCCTGCGCCAGTTCCCGCTTGTTCCGCCAGTTCCAGCGCGGCGCGAACGGAATCCAGTGCCTTGTCCTTGGCTATTTCCGCGGGTGCGGCGTCCAGAACCTGACGCGCATTGGCGGTATCGCTTTCATCGACAAAGCAGCGCACCAATCCGGCATAGGCGATTGCATTAGCTGGTTCCATTTCGAGAATATCGGCGTAAATCGAGCGCGCCGTCGCGATGTCTTTGGCCGCAAGAGAATCGGCGGCATGTTTCAATGCCGTTTCAAGACCGGCTTTTTCTTCATCGACAGGCGCGCCGCTCGCTTTCAGGATATGGTCGATCCAGGTTTTGACCTGCGCTTCGGGCATGGCTCCGGCAAAAGCATCAATGGGACGACCTTGAGAAAAAGCGAACACGCTCGGCACTGACTGAACGCCCATTTGCTGCGCGATAGGCTGGTTATGCTCGACATCTATTTTCGCAAGCCTGACGGCCCCCTTGGAAGCGCGCGCGATTTTCTCCAGCACCGCAGTCAATTGCTTGCAGGTGGGGTCGCGGGGGATCGAGAAATCGACCAGCACCAGCGCCTGTTTCGAAGCCTCCAGAACATCGGCCTTAAAACTGGCGAGCGTTACATCCTTGACGGCCTGATCGGCTGCGGGAACGGCGGGAGAAGATGATGTGGAAAACATGGGGATGCTCTATAAAACGGTTGCCCCTCATAGATAGGCCTTTTTAGCAGATTCGCAAGAACCAGCACGCTGCCGTACGGATAAGGCAAAAAAAGAGGGAAAAACCCGTTCCTATTTGAGCTGCGGCAGTTGATCCTGCTTGGTCAGGTTAACCGTGATTTCCTTGGCCTTTTCGGGCGACATTTTTGCCATAATCAGTGCGGTATGGGCAGGCTTCATATGCTGGATGACGCCGAGCAAAACGGGCATATCGAGCGTGTCGAAAATGCGCGCCGCTTCGTCGGGCTTCATCGTTTCGTAAATTTTGACCAGATTGTCCAATTGCACCTGCTGCGCGCCGTTGGCCTGATTGACCATACTTTGCAACTGCGCACGCAAGGTTTCCATTTCCTTGATCTTTTGATCGACGCGCTGTTCGGTGATTTTGGCCAAAGACTCGCGGGTGTCGAGATCGCGGGAGCGTTTTTCCAATTCTTCGCGGCGGCCGGAAAGCTGTTTCAAAACATCCAGCTCAGCCGGCGAAGTATCGGTATCGGGCGGGGGAGCTGTCATCCCTGGCTCGGTCGAGGCATCCGATGCCTGAGAGACAGGGGGCGGAGCTGGGGCAGCGGCGGGAGCGGGAGCTTCCTTCGCATCCGCAGCCTGTGCGGGATGCAGCGATAATTTTCCGGAATGGACTGCGTCCCACATATCCGCCGCGCGCATGCCCATGACCATAACGCCGAGCGAGACGATGAGAGGAAGAAGAAAGCGTGGGCTGAGCAAAGCTTTTTTCATATCGCCTCCCTATTTCAGTTTCTGCAAAGCCTGCAGGAGTTCTTTTTCGGCGCGCGATGCCGGTGGCGTT
>JBAVWC010000271.1:0-1748 GCA_049697595.1 Alphaproteobacteria bacterium | reverse complement strand
ACGTGTGATGGACGTCGTGCGCGCTGATCCCGACATCGTGCGCGGACAGCTCTGGCGTTCGACCCAGACCAACGAGCCCGGTCGCAGTGCGGTCATCCAGGCGGTCATTGGCGACCTCACGCGTGAGACGAGCAAGATCAACATCATCGAAGTCGGGGCCTCGGCGGGCATCAACCTCTGCTTCGATCAGTTTCCGGTGCGCCCGATCGACGACGGGCGAGCACTGACACTCGTGTGCGAGGACCTCACACCGATCGACCGAATGCTTCCGATGCCCGAGGTCGCAGCGCGCGTCGGCATCGATCCCCAACCGCTTGATCTCGAGGACGATGGGGATCGCCTGTGGCTGAAAGCGTGTCTCTGGCCCGAGCAACGCCGACGGCACGAGCGCTTTGACGCGATTGTCGACGCGCATCATTCGTGGCCGCACGTCGTGATGTTGAAAGGCAGCGCGTTGGAGTGCATGGATCGAGCCTTCGCACTGTGTGAACCGAACGTGATGACCGTTGTCATGAACACGTGGAGTGCGTTTTACTTCACTGGCGAAGAACGGGATGCGTACTTCGTAGAAGTCGCTCGCCGATGCGCGCAAGGAAACGTTGCGTGGATCTCTATGGAGTCGACCATGGTGAAGTGGCCGGGCGTACACATCGACCAGGCGGCGCATCATCGTGCCGCGTCGCAAGTAGTATTGATGCGCCCGGGTTCGACGCCAGTGCTGTGGGGCTGGTGCCACGCACACGGGCGGTGGCTGGAGCGAACTACAGTTTCGTAGTTTCGTGTTCCAGTGCCGACCGAGCGGCCGAAGAGGCGCCGAAGACGCGCCAAAACTGGGTGCGTGCTGTGGAAAAGATGCGACTAAGTGGTTGGTATGTGAACGTCTCGCGTCAATTTTGGTGGATAAGTGTCCCAAATCTGGGTATAAGTTTTTGATTTCCCTCTTCGGCCTTGGTGAGGAGAAAAATCTCTGGCACAGTATCACTCGTAGTTCACGTAGTACCTGCCAACGATCCAACGAACCGCAAGGGGAGAAGGAAGTGGGGGGATGAGGGGCCTCGCAAGAGGAACGGATTCCTTCCAACGGGTAGCGGAGTTCGGTCCGCTGCACGGAACCGGCGATGACGTGAAGTGCCTGCCGTCAAAGATGTTCTGTCCTACACGGAACATAGTTGGCGTGCCTCGGAAACCCCGAGGGGCGGGTGAGTTTCGGCTCACTGGTCACTCGGGGTTTTCGGCCGTCCGGGGCCGAATTGATCACTTGATCCAATACCGGCGCACGCTCTCGACTTCGCCATAGTTCGGTGGCGCGATGGACTCAAGCACACCGCCGTTTCGCTCAATCGTTCGAGACGACGCAACGTTGTCGTCGTCGCACGCCACGAGCACTGGGTCAACGCCCTCGGCGCGAATCACTACGAGCGCTTGGCGCAGTATCTCCGTTGCGTATCCCTTGCGTCGATGCGCGGGCGCCACGCCGTAGCCCACGTGACCGCCGCGCTCAGTGAGGTACTCATTCAGCTCGAAGCGAAGCGACACTCGGCCGATGATCTCGCCGTCGACCTCAGCTACGAGTTGACGCCCGCGAACTTGATATGGCGAAAGGTTGATGCCGCGCCGTTGGTTCTCGATGGACAAGAGGAATGCGGACCAGGACATGCTCGGCTCCCAGCCGAGCAGAAAGTGGAAGTGCTCACGCAGCATCGCTGCGTGTATCGCAACGGCTGCTGACTCATCGTCCATTCCGTACG
>JBAVWC010000270.1:0-17292 GCA_049697595.1 Alphaproteobacteria bacterium | reverse complement strand
GCATAAAACAGATAATTTCATGCACAATATAGAAAGTATGGCGTTTAGATACCCTCAATCGCCAACTCATAACGGCATATAGTAGGAGGTGAGTCTGCCATGTGGCTAAGTTATCGTGCTGTCATCTCAAATATAGATATCAGATCCACGATTAGCTTTCGCATATGAAGATGCAGGAGATCGCTGAGCTCTTTGTTAAGAAATGTAGTGTTGCCCGATTTCGAGCTTTTCGGTTATCATCTAATGGAATCTAACTGCTTGCTGCAGCAATGATATGGGGTTTCGGGTCGGATAGAATTTTAGGAAGAATTCAATGGGTTTCTTTGATTTTATTCAGCAGTCCAATGAATGTTCGTCGCGTGAGAATCTTGTCAAGATTTTTGAAACCGCGCTTTGTGAATATGGGATCAATAGTTTTATCTACAGCCGCATGCGCAGCCGCTTCGCGTCAACCGACAATGTCCTTCACGGTGTAGCTTGTAGTTATCCTGAAGACTGGATGAAGCATTATGCAGCAAACAACTATTTGCAGTACGATCCGACCTATCGCTATGTTGCGCACAAGAGCGGCGTGGTTGCATGGAAGACTCTTCAGGAAATGCAAGAATTGTCCGAGAAAGAAAAACTGGTGATGAATGAAGCCGAAGACGCCGGGCTGAAGAACGGTGTAGCCTTGGCTCTTCATGGCCGTTACGGAGGATTGGCAGGCTTCGGATTTACTAGCCGCACCAACCATCAGGGGCTAAACAAAAATGAATTGGATATTTTATATGGGATGGCCAATCAGTTTCACCTGACTTATGCGAGTTTTGATAAAACATCCCATGCGTTACCTCCCATTGTCCTAACTGACCGGCAAAAAGAAGTATTGGGATGGT
Organism: Alphaproteobacteria bacterium; assembly: GCA_049697595.1. Lineage (GTDB taxonomy): Bacteria > Pseudomonadota > Alphaproteobacteria > UBA9219 > UBA9219 > CAIXLI01. The sequence goes on along the minus strand of JBAVWC010000270.1, from coordinate 16,414 downwards.
CTGCTGCCGGTAAAAATCATGGAGAAATAGCTGATATCCTGAAGATAAGCGAAACTACTGTTAATGATCACTTCAGGCAGATTTATAAAAAACTGGATTGTAACAATAGAGTTTTGGCTATTTTAAAATCTGTTAAGCTCGGACTTATTAGAGTCTAACGGTCAAGAGTATCGCTTTTTTAGATGGGCGGCTTGCGTTCTCAGCTATTTCTGAGTACCATAATTTTACTCTTTTCAATCTGCTTGTCTTCTTTTGGCATACCACTCAAGGAATGCGTCATTCGGCATGGGGCGGGCAATAAGAAAGCCCTGTGCCATGTAGCACCCAAGCCGGGCGCAGACATTCCAGTCTTCCTGGGTTTCTACGCCTTCTGCGACGGTGACAAGATTCAGCTGCTTCGCCAGAGTCATTGCCGATTCAAATAACAAGAGCGCTTCCTTATCATGCGCGGCGCCATTGACAAACAGGCGGTCTATCTTCAATTCGGAAAAGGGCACCCTGTGAAGTTGCTCAAGCGAGGAATGACCGGTGCCGAAATCATCGATAGACAAAGATATGCCTTTCAAGCGGAGACGAAGCAGCGTTTCCATACTTGCGGTGATGTTTTCCAGCAGGCAGCTTTCCGTCACCTCGAGCGTAAGACAAGAAGGATCTAGGCCGACTTTCCGTAATTCGGTTTCGAGGCGATCCGGCAAACTCACATCCGCAAGCGACAGCGCCGAGAAATTGATCGCGGCCGTAAATTTCAAGCCGTGTTTGTGCCAAATACTGACTTGATTTAATGTTTTAAGCAGCATGTCCTCAGTCAGCATATCAATAAGGCCATGCTGTTCGGCAACCGGAATAAACGCGACGGGCGGTATCAATCCGCGATCAGGATGCTGCCAGCGCGCCAATGCTTCCACGCCGATAACCGCGCCTGTTTTAACATTCACCTTGGGCTGAAAGAAAGGCACCAGCTGACCTTGCTCAATCGCAGCGCGCAAAGCCTCGGGGGTAACCGAAGGCAGGGACGACTGTTGGGATTGTTTATTAGTTTCCTTGAAACGGGCGAGTAAATCCTCAAGCGCAGCCGACGATCTAAAATGATGGAAAGGCTTCGACAGGGTGCCAAGCACATTCAAGCGGTGCGCTTCCGCAAGCTGGGTTGCCATTCTGAGAATCCGCTGATCGCCGCCGCTGATAAGTATAATTCCCCCGGCGAATTTCTTTTTGGCCAGATGGCGAAGGAACGCTATTCCATCAAGCTCCGGCATTTGTAGATCGCAGATGATGATGTCCGGCACTTTCTCCGAAGCATCGATACATGCGAGAGCTTCGACGCCATTCCCTGCGACATCCATCTTCTCCACTCCCATTTTGTGGAGCATACTCACAAGGACGTCTTTTGCAGAAGCGTCGTCGTCAATAACAAGATACTGATGGTCGGTTAGCCCATACGCCGTAAAGCCATTAGAACAGTGCCATTGCTGATATGCTTCGTCTGGCCACGTTGGCTGTGGAATATATGTTCTTTCGTTCCTGTAGCCTTGTGTAGTGCTTTAAAAACAGCCAAGGCTTGACGTGACAGCGGCACGATATGAGGGCGGCGCATTTTCATGCGTTCTTTCGGTATATGCCATTCTTCCCTGTCGAAATCGACTTCATCCCATTTTGCGCCGATTAATTCACCTGTTCGGACAAAGGTTAAAGCCAGCAGTTTCATGGCAGAATTTGTAAGAACGTCGCCCTGATAGGCTGCCATGTCTTGCAAAAGCTTATGCAGTTCACGCGGATGGATGCTGGGATAATGCTTCTTTTCGGCAGAAGGCAATAAGTCGCGCATATCTGCCGCCGGATTAAACTGACAGAGGCCGCGTTGGGCGGCATAACGAAACACTTGAGCGATAGCCTGTTTTATCCATTGTGCCGTGGCCACTGTGCCGCGTTTTCCATTAGCTTCCACCACACGCACAACATCGGGGATAGTGATTTCCGTGATCGGCAATGCGCCAATCATAGGAAAAACGTGCCTTTCCAGCCTTGCCTGCGATTGTTTGTGATATTTGGGATTGAGGTTTTTACCCTTAAATTCCATCCAATGACGGGCAACTTTTTCAAAAGTTTGTTCGCCTTCGACAATCCGGCGCAGTTTCTGAGCCTTCTTTTCGCGGGTTGGATGCTTGCCGGATTTAACCAAATCCCTAGCCTCATCCCTTTTCCGCCGCGCCTGCTCCAATGTCACTTCAGGGTATTTGCCCAAAGCCAGCATTTGCCCTTTGCCGTTAAAATTATATCGCCAACGCCAAAGCTTGCTGCCGGACGGCGCAATCTCGATACATAGGCCGCCACTATCAGCCACGCGATACGTCGTATCTTTAGGCTTGAGGTTTTTGATCGCTAACGCAGTAAGTGCCATTTTGAATCTCGCTTTGTCCGCCGAAACTCTGTACTCAGAATTATACTCAATTATTGAGTAGATTACAGTGAATCACGCTAGACGGCAATAGACGCTGATTTTGGCAAAAAACCTTATTTTTCACATATTATTGGAACTTAGTGGAAATTCTCGGAAGAAGAAATGGCGGAGGAGATGTCCGCCGTACCTATTGTGTCCCACAAAACCCCAATGTTCCTGAATGTGCGATATATATCTTGTATATATGGCATTTTATGGATTATCATGTGCCTAGATGTCCCAGAGTGTTCCGCCTAACCGCGCTCTTGTTTGTGGGACGATTTGTGGGACTGAAAGTATGGAGGAACCATGACGCGCACCACCAGCAAGCTATCTGCCATTACCGTTTCTCGGATTAAGCAGAAGGGGCTTTATTCGGACGGCGGTGGGCTTTACCTGCGGGTCAAGGATAGTGGCGGCAAGTTTTGGGTGCTTCGCTATATGCTGGACGGTAAAGCGCGGGAAATGGGCTTGGGTGCGCTCCACGCCCTAACGCTGGCCGAGGCAAGGGACAAGGCCGCCGATTGCCGTAAACAGTTAGCCAGCAAGATTGACCCTATCGCCACCCGTGACGACGCCCAGACGCAAAAGAAGGTTGATAACGCAAAGGCCAAGACCTTCAAGGAATGTGCCCAAGCCTATATCGAGGCTCATGAGAAAAGCTGGCGCAACGCCAAGCATGTCCAGCAATGGGGCAACACGCTGGCAACCTATGCCTATCCCATTATGGGCGATCTGCCCGTGCAAAACATTGATCTTGCCCTGATTACCGCAGTTTTGGAGCAAAAGAAAAAGGCATTCGGCAAGAAGGAAACCCTATGGACGGCACGGCCTGAAACGGCATCCCGTTTGCGGGGACGGCTTGAGGTCATTCTGGATTGGGCGGCAACAAGGGAATATCGCAAGGGGGAAAATCCGGCGCGATGGCGCGGCCACCTTGAAAACCTTTTGCCCAAACGTGCAAGGGTGCAGCGCATCAAGCACCAACCCGCTCTCCCCTATGAAAAGATTGGCGACTTTATGTCCACCCTGAAAGGGCAGGAGGGTACGGCAGCAAAGGCAATGATGTTTACTATTCTGACCGCTTGCCGCACCAGCGAGGCTATCGGCGCAACATGGGGCGAAATTGATCTGGCAAAGGGCGTTTGGGTTATTCCCGCCGATAGGATCAAGGCCGGGCGAGAACACCGTGTGCCATTGTCAAAGGCTGTGGTGGAGCTGTTAGAATCTCTCGGAGAGATTCGAAACAAGGGTTTTGTCTTTACTGGATATAAACCAAGTAAGCCCCTTTCCAATATGGCGATGCTGGCCTTACTCCGGCGCATGAAACGGCGCGATATAACCGTTCACGGCTTCCGGTCGTCATTCCGCGATTGGACGGCAGAGCAAACCAATTTCCCCCGCGAGGTAGCAGAGGCGGCTTTGGCTCACGCGGTGGGCGACAAGGTGGAGGCTGCCTATCGCCGGAGCGACCTATTCGACAAGCGCCGCCTGATGATGGACGAATGGGCGCGATATTGCGCGACGCCTTCGGTGAAGGATAAGGGCGATAACGTAACACCAATACGGAAAAAATAGAGCGGGTTTTGCTATAGCCGCAGTTGTCGCCCTTGCTACGGTTGAGCGTTTGCTGTAAGCATGTCCCGGCAAAACAAACGCATCTTTCCCTGATTACACGGCTGATCGTCCGAGAATGCCCCCTTTTACCGCAGGGGGCGAGGCATGAATCATAAGCGCAGAAAACCCCGCACCAAAAGCCGGAGTAAGGGGCAGTTTCCATGCGGTACGCCCGCGCACTGGAATATCCTGTTTCATTCTCGCCCGCGCCGTCGCCGGAATAAGCTCAACTGTCGGCGTGTCTTAAAAGGCTATGACGAAAACAGGCTGATATGGGATTTGGGTAATTCCAAGCCCCATCATTATTACTGGTAGGGCTATGCCCCCAGATAAGATTCCAGCGCGTTATTAATCAAGGCGCTGCGGCTTTGATGGATGCTCTTGGCGCGTTTGTCGGCCACGCGGAGCAGTTGCTTGTCGATCATAACATTAACCCGTTCCTGCTGCGCGTGAGCGGGGGCAAGCGGCACATAAGCCACGATACCGTCTTTCCATTCCACCCAATCTTGCTTGGCTGCGCGTATATCGCCCAAGCTGCGCGGGGCGGGGATTTTTTCTTTATCTTGGCGCATCCCTTCGACATGGAAAGCCAAAGCCTCCCGCGCATTATCCAGCGCATCGTCAGGGCTTGACCCAGCCGCCACGCATCCTGCGAAATCGGGGAACATGACCCCATATTGATTTTTGCCGCTCTTGTGAACCAAAGCTATATAGCGTTGCATGATGCCCTCCCTAATCTTTTAATCCGGCTTGTTTAAACACAGATTTAACCGTGCCGATGGGTAAATCCTTCTTGGGGTGGGGAACGGTCACGCGCCCCGCCTTGCTGGGGTGTTTAAATTGATGGTGACTGCCCCGCGTTGCCGCCAGAACCCACCCATCCTTCTTTAACATCGCAATGATCGTTCGACTGTCCATAGCCCCGCCTTTAGTGTGTATATAATTACACACTTTTTCGCCGAATGTCAATCAACTTGAAACAGGCGGGAACGTCTTGAAATATGGGGAAACAATCGCCATTCTATAGAAGCGCAGCAGGCTAATCCCCTGAAAACTCTCTTCCGCAGAGAGCCGCCGCACCATTATTTCTTGCGGAGAACTTGTGGAGAGCAGCATGGCATTGCCAGAACCAACTGAATTGTCGTTATTGCAATCTGCCGATTACATCTCCGGCAGAACTGGGGAGTCAGAAAAGAAGGCAAGAACTGCCCTATATGCCGCGTTGCAGGCGGGAACGCTTTGCTCTCATGCAACTACAAAAAGTGTTCGACATCTTGATTCACATGAAAAAGCAAATGCCGAAGAGTCTGGGGATGATCCGAATGAAATCCATACCTTTTTTGGCGTAGATTTTATTCCAGAAGAATACTGGCGCAATGTTGGATTTGAAAAGGTCTTTCTTGAGGCGGAGACTGGCGTCCTTAATGCTATGGATGATGACCTATTCGTTTATGTAGGATGGCAATTTATTTCCCACGATTCCGGCTATATTGCTGGATATTATTTAAATCCAACAATTCGTAAAAATGAAATTGATGAGTGGCTATCAGCTTTTGGCAATTCAGCAAGATGTAGTGCTGAGGTTGTGCCAGAGAAAACAAAAAAATCCACTAAGCCACGCTATCAGGCAAATCGTGTCAAAGACTGGGCGTTGAAGCAAAACAACATCCCACACTCAGCGTCCAAAGCTATCTTAGCAGAAATTGCGACCGCCCTTGGCAGCACAATTTCCGCAAAAACTGCTCGTCAAGGTTTTGTGATGGCGCAAAAAATTAGGGACGAGGTAACATAAGGGAATACTCCCGTCCTTCCTTTATTTCCTCCACTGTATTGCTGACAATCTTTTTTATGTGAGTATTTATATGTCCCCAGAAACACCGGATGTTCCGGAAAAGAATGGAGGACAAAATGGAGAAGATTCTAATCCCTATCCCCGAATTTACCGTCTGGGCTTCGGTAAGCAGAACGCAAATTTACCGTGAAATTCACGCTGGACGGTTGAGGCTAACCAAACGGGGGCGGAGAAGCTTTATAGCCCGCGCCGATGCCGAGGCTTGGCTGGATGCGCTTCGCAATCAATCCGACGACCCGTGCCGCCCGACCCCCAACAAGGGAGGTCGTCATGCAGCCGAATGAAAAACGCCCCGTTTGCGGCGGGGCGGCTTCTCCAAATCATCTAGTTCAACATAACAAAAACCGCTCCAATTTTCAAGCATTTCGCAAAGATAAGCTGCCAAATCCGCCGACATATTTTGCCAGCGAAGGATTGCGTCTTGTTGGTGCAGGCGAATGGCGGAGCGGGCTTTGTCCATTCCACTCTGACAAAAGCCCATCGCTGCGCGTCAACATCAAAAGCGGCGGCTGGCGTTGCATGGCGTGTGGGGCGCATGGCGGTGACGTTCTGGCCTTTCACATGATGCGTCATCAACTTCGCTTCCTTGAAGCAGCCAAGGCGCTTGGCGCGTTGGAGGTTCAACCATGACCCAACCAACCGAAACGCCTATGCAGGCTGCGTTGCGGTTTGCCTCAAAAGCTATCCGCGATGGTTTTGAATTCCGAGCGTTGCATGAGTACACAGATAAAAACGGAAACGTCATTTACTGGCGCATCCGTCTGAAGCATCCGGCGTTTAATCAATTGCCGCCAGAAAAGCAAAATGAATATCATGGCAAAGACAAATGGATTCGTCCGATGCGGCTGATCGGCAATCGCTATGATTTGAAAGAGCCTGAATGCCCTCTGCAGGGCAAGGTTCTATACCGGCTTCATGAATCGGCATCACGACCGACTGATCCTGTATGGATTACCGAAGGCGAGAACAAAGCTGACCTGTTGGCAAGCCTCGGCCTATTGGCCACAACCAGCGGCGCTGCCGATTCCGTTGAAAAGGCCGACTGGACGCCATTGGAAGGAAGAACCGCTGTTATCTGGCGCGATAACGACGATGCAGGAATCCGTTGTGCCAAAGCAGCGACAGGAAAGTTACAGGCGCTTGATTGTGTTGTGCGCTTGATCGATGTCGCAGCGCTGGACTTGCCGCCGGGAGGCGATGCGGTGGATTGGCTGGCGGCTCATCCCAATACGACTGCGGCGGATGTGCTTGCGCTGCCATATAAAACACCCACCCAAGAAAATCCCATCAGCGAATCTGAAACTGACGTGGAGATACGCCGCATGAGCGATATTGCAATGGAAAAAATAAGTTGGCTTTGGCGCGAGCGCATAGCCTGTGGAAAAATATCAGTCATCGCGGGAATCCCCGGCCTTGGGAAAAGCCAGGTCACGGCGAATTTTGCGGCTCTTATAACCACGGGTGGGCGCTGGCCGGATACTGACGAGTCCGCTCCACTTGGCAATGTCATCATCCTGTCTTCCGAAGATGATCCCGCCGACACGATCCTGCCGCGTCTTGTTGCCGCTGGCGCGGATGTATCGCGCTGCTATGTTCTCGAAGCCGTGAAAATAAATGAGGAGGGCAAGGCAGGCATAAGAACTGTTGATCTTACGCAGGATATAGAACGAATAGGGAGAGAAGTTGAAAGAATTGGCAACATCGTGGCTATCTTCATTGATCCCTTCAGCGCCTATATGGGAAAGACGGACAGCAACAAGAATGCAGAGGTTCGCGGCCTTCTCGCTGTGTTGTCGGCAATGGCTGCAAAAAACAATGTTGCTATGATGCTTGTGACACACCTCAATAAATCAACAACGCAAGCGCCCATCGACCGAATAATAGGGAGCATAGGCTTAATCGCCGCCGCCCGATCCGGGTACATCGTAACGAAAGACCAGAAAAATCCAGAGGTGCGGTACTTTTTGCCCATTAAAAATAATATCGGCAACGATGTAGATGGTTTTGCTTTCAAAATTGAGGGGGTGACTCTTGCAGGAGAAATCGAAACTTCAAAAATATGCTGGCAGCCGGAATTGGTTGACGCTCACAAGATTTTATACCCAGAAGCTGAACCAAAACCCACTCAAACCAATGGAGCAAAAGATTTTCTTCGCGAATACCTTGCCGATGGAGCCAAGCTCGCAAAATCGATTTTTGAAGAAGCCGAGGGCGCGGGATATAGCAAGGCTTCAATTCAGCGGGCTTCAAGAGGCTTGGGTATAAAACGAAAAAAGCAGGGCATGGACGGCGGGTGGGAATGGCATCTACCAACGGGCGACGATGCGCCCGAAGAAGTCGAAGGTGTCGAAGATAGCACCGACTTTGATATGACATCTTCGGTCGGCATATGAAATCTTCGTGAAGGTTGCAGCGGTTCAGTCGAAGGTGGCAGTTAGAAAAAGCTGTCATCTTCGGCATCTTCGCAACCTTCGGCGTCTTGTTTTTTGTTCAAAATGTTCGAATCAATCCGATAGTGAGACACATTTTCTACAAATTCAGGTTGCCGGACAGAATCCGCTCGACCAGATCGGGGATAGTCTTTGTCGCAGCCCCTTCGATGTGAATATCGAACATACCGTCAGACAGTATTTCTAAATTGGCGCAAATGGTGGGTATTCCCGCGTCGTAAGCCACACTGACAAGACTGGCTGCCGGATAAACTGACCCCGAAGTGCCGATTGAAATGAACAGGTCACATCGGCTCGTCGCCTCAATTGCCTTATCGAAAGCAATGGGAATTTCACCGAATAGCACGACATGAGGCCGCGCCATGCCTGTGCATTTACAATGAGGGCAAGCCGTTTCGACATCTATGTCACCGTACATGTCCGATACATGGCCGCAATCATGGCAGCGCTGCTTCAAAAGTTCCCCATGAATATGATGCACCTGAGGGCTTCCTGCGCGTTCATGCAGATTGTCGATGTTCTGAGTCACCAAGTAGCAAGAAATTCCCTCTGTCTTTTGAAGCTTTGCCAGAGCGACATGGGCGGCATTAGGGATTACGCGCTGCGCCGCACTACGACGCGCATTAAAAAAGCTGTTAACATTCCACGGGTCTAATTCATAGGCGACGGCACTGGCTACCTCTTCGGGATTCACGCCTTCCCATAATCCCCCACTATCACGGAAGGTGGGCAAGCCAGATTCTGCCGATACACCAGCCCCTGTTAGCACGACGATATTTTGAAACCACTGCATCATCAGCCCGTTCTGTTTTATGACGCCATATTAAATCAGGCCGTTTTTTCTTCAAGTTCTCTTGCCAAAAAAGCTATGAGGCAAAGCCGTTCTGGTTCTGGCGGCGACCAATCCTCCCCGACCAGCCACGCAAGATTTCTTAGTCCCTCGGCCATGCCTAGATATTTGGCAGATTGTTCAGGGGAAAAACGGCTGTCCATCGCCCAGCCCGTGAAACACTCGGCCAGCAGGAGCATATGTTTGTAGCTAAGATCGCCTTGCAGGTTTATGGGCATGTTTGAGAATTGGCGTCGAAGATTGCCTGTAGTTCTTCACGCGTTTTTTTATCGGGGCGGGGCATGAATCACTCAATGACTAGCCGTTTAACAAAAGAAGAATGCCTGACGTTATCAAGTAAAAGATTCCAATAGAGACTGCTGTTTGCCTAGTCTTGTGTGCCCAATCAATTGGGTCTGGTTTGTAGCAGATTGATTTTATCAACATTAAGCCTATCAATATAAATGCTATCAGCAATGACCTGCCCTCTAATGGTGTAACGACTTTTCCAAGAACGTGAACGATTATACCAAACGCTGAACCAAAAACGCTGCCGACAACTAAAATATTTTTCTTCGCATAAAATGGGGCATTATCTCTAACCATTTTCCCAGCCCAACGCGCTAGGATTCCCATGAAAATTATGCTCAAAAAAAATTCACCCCATTCGACCATTTCGCCCCCTATTCCCGTCCACGCTTCGAGAAAACAAACACGAGCGCGGCAGCGATCATACTTAAAATCATTATCCATCCATCACGGCTTCTATCCACGCCACCATGCCAAGAACATGCCCCGTTGTGGCCTATGGAAACAGACGGCCACCCATCATAGCATTTGACGGAGCCTAGAAGCATTCCAGCCCCAATGTTCAGAATAAATTCAACAGCAAGAAATGCCACCAGTGCTGCAACAAAGGGATATGTTTCTGCCCATGTCTTGAACCGACGGAATAATGTTTCCGAAGAAGGATTTTTATCTGTGCTCATTCGCCTTCACCCCATAGTTTTTCCCACTGCTGCCTATAGCTAGAAATGGCCTGCGGGTCATCGCGCAAGACAAGAACATTCTCGGCGTTTTTGTTTTCGGCGGCTTTTGTGTAATTGAAGCTGCCAAGCTCCAGCACCTTGTCGTCGATAATCATAAACTTGTTGTGCATGATGGCGTAATGGGCGTTGATCCGAGTCGGGATATTATTCGCTTCCAGAAAATCGACCAGTTTATGCCGCCCCTTGCTCTGGCTCTTGTCCAACACCACCTCAACGTCTATGCCGCGCTGGTGAACCTGCACAAGCGCATCGGCAATGGGCTGAGAGGTAAAAGAATAAGCGGCGACGCGGACGGACGTTTGAGCCTCCCCGATTGTGCGGACAATCAGCGCCGTTGCTCCTTGGTGTGGGGAAAAGGCTTCCTCTGTGACGGGCTGTGCAAAAGCAGGATCAGACAGAAATAAAAGAACAAAGATGAGTGCAAATATTCTCATGTCAGTTGCCGCAAACAGACCAAGATAATTCTAGCATTCTTTTGGCATTCTTGTCCGGCGTTATAAAGAAATTTACCAATCGGTCGTTAAATAACCCCATCGAAGAGTCGACGAGGATTTCATACTTGGACGAATCCAATATCTTGTACGCGGCTCCTTCCGGAAGGCGCATGACAATCGCGTAAAGGTCGCCCTTAGCAGTAATCACAACATGGTCTAGGGGAATTGAAATAGGGTCTTTTCTTTTATTGGTGTCATCATCAACATATATATTTATCCCCCAAATATCTGACCTAATGTATTGAGCTCCATCTTCAGGATTACGATTTTGGGCGGTATTTTGGACGTCTATCTCCAATACAGGTGATTTGCTAGCCCCTGTACAATATGCATAAACGCCCCTCTCCAAGTTTGTAGTATCATCAATTGTGGTGAGGGCTCGAATACCATTGTTGTATAGATCAATCTTCCAATCATTAAAATCAGATGGAGTGCTCACTATTCTTAGTTCTCTAAGAAGGTTATCCGATGGAGAGAATAAATCGTCTTTGCTTGCTGATGATGCTATTGCCAAAACTCTAGCGTCTACCCCCATTTCGACTATGTAGTCGGCTATGACGCCGGAGACTAGCTGTTCGGAGGAAAGCATATATCCCTGAATCTCAATCGGCTGTATACTGGCCGTAGTTGTTTTGCTGTTAGAAAATTGATGAAAACCTAATTTGTCACCAGCGCCTATACTGCGTGATGCTCCACCGAGAAACGCGTAAGCACATGCACTGGCGCATATGCCGTTCGTCAAGACATCGTATCCCACATCTTTGTTGGGATTGGCTTGTGTTTTCCCAATTGAAACAGCGAGGTTGTTTTTTCTAAACAGGCGACCTAGCTCCATTCCAGAAAACAGACTCCCGCCCGGACTGTCGAGATAAATTGTGCCAGGGTCAGGATTCTTGTGAAGATATTCAAGAAATTTTGCTGGCGTAGAAGAGTCAATTACCCCACTTGCTGAAGTCCACCCACATACAGAGCAGGTGCCACCGTTCCCTTTCTGTGAGAAAGTCATTGATGTTTCTTTTTCATCGTCACCTGAAGCACTCTTGGTATTCCGCGCCATTTTTTCCTGATCGTATCTCACGCCAGTGTACGAAAGGGAAAAGAAGACAAACATCATCAGCGCCCAGCCCACAATAATTCCGCGAGGCTCCGTTTTTTGTATGAAGCGCTGCCACACCCAAGCCAGTGCAGGGAAAAGTCCTGACAGAATATAAATCTCAATAGCTTTTCCAAGAATAGACGCCACCATAAACCCAAATCTGGTTTCTGGGGTACCAGCCAATTCAAGTAAAAGACCTCCTGCTATCGACAAGAGAAACATCCATATAAAGCGCATAAAAGTGTTTCTCATAGAGAAAATATTATTCATTTTGGCTTCCACTCTCGCGCAAGTTTTTGGGCTTCGGCAATTTGTTCGGGGGTCATTTTGGAGGCGAGAAGATCACGAGAGCTGGACGCGAACTTGTCCCCGGATGCGGAAGCAAGATTAAACCACATGTATGCCTGCACATAGTCCTGAGCCACACCTTCTCCCTTGGCGTATATTTCACCTAGCTGCTCTTGTGCATCACTTCGATAAAACGGGGCAATATTACTCTGCTCTATAGTTTTGCGATCCCATTTTGCTGCCTCCGCATAATCTCTTGGCACTCCCACATCACCGTAGAAATAAATATGTGCAAGTTCAGGAGGCGCGATTGTATCTCCATAATCAGCCGCTTTGCGCAACCACTTCACTTCCTCTACTATATCTTTTGGCACCCCTTTGCCGAGGGCATACATGGCGCTAAGAGTAGACATTGCTATTTCATCCCCTTGATCTATGGACATGTGCAACCATTTCAGGGCTTCCACATCATCTTGCCCCACTCCTTGGCCAAGATGGTACATGCGAGCAAGAAGCCTTTGTCCTTCAGGGTCTCCTTGGCTGGCAGCCTTTTGCCGCCACAGAAGTGCTTTGCCATAGTCAATCGGCACCCCTTGTCCGTTGTAATACATATCACCGAGGAATGTTTGAGCAGAAGGATTTCCCTGATTAGCTAGAGGCTCCAACAAACGAAGCGCAGTAACATAGTCCTTGCGGTCTAAGGCAGCGTGAGCATCTCCTAACTGATCCGCAAACGCCGGATCAGAAAAACTCAGGAGCAGAATAATAGCTACCAAAAAAACCTTGTTCTGAATCACGTTACTACTCCGTCATTGTAGCCAAAAATTGCCACATCCGTTTCGGCAAAACTTAACGAGCAAAAGCCCCATTACAACCGCCGGGCGCTTGGCTGCAATCTCGTAACTTCTGGGCAATTGATGGCTGAGGCTGTTGACTTGCCTGAGTCTCCCGCAGGTAGTTGTCTTGCAACGTGGTATCTACCGGCGTCATAGGCGGCATGGATGGCATTGATGGCTGTGCGACTGGCGCATAAGACGGCATAGGCGGGGGCGAGTAATAATTCGCCCGATTAAGCCCTTGCCCTGCTGCTATCAAAGCCGCCGTATATCTCTGCGTCCGATAGGCATCACGCCGCTGGACGCCGTAGGTGAATTGATTCTTAGCATCTTTGAAATAAGCGGCGGCTCTCTCATTTGTTATCTTGCCGTCATCCCATGCCGTCGCAACTTGAACCATACGGGTACGATACACGCCGAGCAAATCCGTATCTTTAAAGTTGGATTCTTGTAGTAGCTTTGCCCAAGTGTCAAAGGTACAGATTGCACAGGCGGTATGGGGCTTATCTGCGTTTCTAGTTGCCTCCTCACAGGACGCAATAGCATCGCCCATCTCCTGCTTTTTATCATCGAGAAGGTTCACTTGATTTGTCGGCGCACACGCCCCCAATAATCCGCATAAGACCACAAGAGAAAATATTCTTTTCATTATCCCCCCGAAAAACCATTTATGCTCATACGTCATCCGCAAGATTTTTACCGGCTACCGTAAATCCGGCCCACGCAAGTCGGGTCCGCGCAAATCCGGTCCGCGTAAGTCAGGCCCACGCAAATCTGTTCCGCCAGAAGGTTGCTGTGGCTGATACACAGGTTGTGGTTGATACGTTGGTTGTGGTGCCGGTTGATACACTGGTTGCTGATACGGTTGTACGGTTGGCACCGAGCTATACGGCGATGGATTATAATTCTGCGCGAAAGCTGGCGTTGCGACAAAAGCCGCAGAAAGAAGCAAAGCAAGCGATAGATTTTTCATTTTTATTCCCCGTTTATGTGTTCATCGGATAGTGGCGGACTGTTTACTTGTACTTGATCGCAGTACCCACGATGCGACTATAGCTGTTTGACATTGAATCTTGCCCCGCCCACTGGTCACCCCGATCATACTGACCGCCCAAGAGCGTAACGATCACAGCATCCGCGCCAATCTTCGCAGCCTTCTCTTGAAGGTCTTCGGGGGTTTCGCCACGTGATTGAAAATCTGCGATCACGATAAAATCACGAGCTGGCCGCGCCCGAAGAATCTCAACCTCTGATTGGGGTTTTTCAGGATATGTCGCCGCCCCATAGTAACGGTTGGCTACGTCAGAGGCGCAGCCAACCAGCAACAGACAAATCCAGACCAAAGCTAAAAAGGACGGCCTCATTTTGAGGTCGCTGTATAGCGGATTGCCACGCCAGTAGCCCAACGGTTATAGCTACCCCAGCTTCCTGGGGTTAACCCCTCTTCGGTGAGGATAACCGCATTCGCCCCTAGCTCTGCCGCTTTAGCCCGTATTGCATTGTGCATCTTGGCGGTTTCGGTTGAGTCAAACCCAGTCACAGTTAAAAGCCCGAGTTCCTCAAACTTGTGGTCAGGGCGTATTTTTAGAATCTCAACCGCATTGGGATCGGTTGGGTCGTAAAATCCGGATGAAGTTTTTGTGATGTCAACGCTTGCACACCCAGCAATTAAGCAGCCAACAACTAGCAGCGCGAGGAAACCGCGAATGTTTTTGTTGATTTTCTGAAGATACTTCATGTGTTTGCTCCCGTTCTGTTGAAAGAAGCCAACCAGAAGGGTGTCCGTCCTCTGGCGAGCGCGGGAGTTGAATAATCGCGGTAAAACGATTGCGACGATCTTTAGCCGTAAGGCTTGGACATCCAGAATTTTTGCTTGCGCAAAAACTCCACCGCCGCCCCCCGGCTCGTAAAAAGAGACCGAAAGGCAGCATCGTGTCGTGATGCAAAAAACGTTTACCGACGAGGTATTCACACCCCCAAGGCAGGGACTTACCTGCCTCTGTCAGGTACACTGAAACAAAACGAGAACAACGTCAACGGGAAAATGAACGCCCGCGAATATGCTGACGCGCTACGGCACGCAGGGAAACACGTGCTGAAATTCTAAAAAAATGCGTAGATGCACTTATGGGATTCTATTAGGCTGAAAAAAGGGGGGTACGGAGGGCAATAATGCCGCTGCCGCTATATCTCTATCGCGCCAATCACCTAAATAGACAAATCTGTAGGGCTATCGCCGCCAACGCCGGTAATCACATTGATCTGCATCCGTTCGCCGTCCTTGCCGGTGATTTCCTGCCGCGCCAACTTGGGGACGTGAAATTCACAGACTGACATAAAACAGTTAAACGCAGCTAATGGACTATCTTCCGCTATTTTATCAAGCCAGCCAGCCAGCCTATCAGCATTGCCATCAACAAACTGCGCTATAGCCTCTCTGGCAAGTTTTGTTGATCGGTTGGGCGTACCCTTCGGTCTTCCGTTTGGATTCCCCGTCTGCCCTTTGCGCTGCGCCATTTCTGCCCCCAATGTTATTCTATGTTGTTTGCATATTCTGTCTGTCGTTCGATGGCAGCATAATCCATCTTAGGCAATGAACGACTTGCAGCAACTCTACGACGGCCTTCTAGCAGGGCATTTTCATTGTTAGTTGCGTTAATGTTCGCATCAAGGTCAATCGTCTGCTTCGCCTTGCCGTGCCCTCGATCAAGCAACTCCCGACACGCGGCAACCTTGGCGGCGTCGCTGTCAGCATTTCGTGCAACGCTAATCAAAATATCAACAGCTTCGGCGCTGTATGCTCCGGCGAGAGTCTTGATTTGCGCCGTCGCCTTGTTTGGCGTACCAGCGACGCGCCCGCCTGTTTTTTTGCCCTGCGCCATCATCTACCTCGCTCTATTTTAGAAGTGTTCTAATGTACCATAAATGGGAGACAATGTCTGCCATTTGTGGGTTTGGCAGACAATGGGTGCCAACCCACACCTTGCGCGTTTAACAAACGCGGGTTGTTTAACAACGTTTAACAACCCACTCCTTGCGAAGTCTGCAACGGATGGTGGACACCGCATCGACGCAGGGACGAGGTAAGGCAGGATTAGCGCAGAACCGCCGTAAGCGGGGGGAATCTGTGACGATGTTCTCGGCAGATAAAGGCGCGGCGCGGAAATTTCTTGATGGGGAAATGTTTTCTGACATCGCCCTATCGTCCGACAAAAGACCTGATGCGTATGCACGACTCCGACAGGGTAATTTTTGCTAACCAGAACGGCGGCGTTTCAACGCGCCCCGGCGCAGACTCGCCGCTTGTGCAAAAATTGGAGCGACGGAATCCAGAATGAGGGCGCTTTCCTCCCTCGGTTTGGTTAATTTTGTAGAAATTGCCTGCAACGCGCCGCGCTTGTGGTGCCGTAGATTTCTGCTTGGAACAGGAAGGCAGAGCCGTTGCAGGCTTTGCAAGGTGTGGGAC
>JBAVWC010000269.1:0-19889 GCA_049697595.1 Alphaproteobacteria bacterium | reverse complement strand
GGAACGACGCTGGGGACTTTGCAGTTGGAGAGCAGCGCGGCTTATCATGTCGTGATTCAACCCTCGGCCTCTCAGACGGCGTCGTATACGCTGACATTGCCGACGGCGGCTCCCGGCGGTAACGGCTATGTGCTGTCCAGTCTGACGACGGGGGTCACTTCGTGGGTATCGAACACGCCGACTTTCGCCGGTCTGACCAACACGGACTTCTGCACCGCGACGAGCAGTACGACAATCGGTTGCGCCACGGGTTCGACCGGCACAGGCAATGTGGTGCTGGCGACATCGCCTGTTCTTGTCACTCCGGCTCTTGGCACACCCGCCTCCGGGGTTATGACAAATGTGACGGGGCTTCCTTTGACAACAGGCGTCACGGGCATTCTTCCGGTGGCGAATGGCGGCACGAATGCGGGGAGTGCGAGCGGAACGGCGCTGGATAACATCACGGGTTTTGCGGGCACGGGCTTCCTGACGCGCACGGGGGCGGGTACTTATGCGTTCCAGAGCGCGACGAACGGGATTACCTACGCCAATCTGGCGCAGGCGGGAGCCTATACGATACTCGGAAACAACACGAACGCGACCGCGAACCTGGCGGCGACAACAGCGCCGGTCGTCAGCGGCGCGCTGACGACCTCGCAGACGGCGTTGGCGACGACCAGCACCGACGGCATCGTGCTGACGAACACGACGGCGTCGCTCGTGGGAGCGCAGATCCAATACAGCCCGCGCCTGCACTTTACGGGCGAGGGTTGGCATACAGGCGGCACGGCGGCGAACCAGACCATCGACTTCATTCAGGAAGTTCAGCCGACGGCGAGCGGCGGTGCAGCCTCGACCGGCAATCTGGTGTGGAGCAACAGCATCGGCGGCGGGGCTTACGGCGCTCTTATGACGCTGACCAGCGGCGGTTCTGTCGGCATCGGCACGGCGTCGCCTGCGCAGTTGTTGCATGTTTATTCGTCGGGCTCCGGCATTGTTACTTCGCTGCAGAATTCTTCGGGCACCTGCACCTTTACGCCGGGATCGAGTAGTTTGACCACATCCTGTTCCTCGGATGCGCGGTTCAAGAGCAACATTCAGGATACGGGGGATGAACTCGTCTGGCTCGGCGATTTGCGCATCCGCGACTTTACCTGGAACGCGACCGGCGAGCGCCGCACCGGCGTGATCGCGCAGGAAGTGAAAGAAACGCACCCCGAAATGGTTCACACGGACGACAAGGGCTTCTATACCGTGGACGAGCCTAATCCGTGGAAAATCATCAAAGCCATTCAGGAACTGAAGGATATGCTTTTCAAAGATCACGGCTTGCTGACCAAACTGCAGGCGCTGTTCGAAAGCGATCACGAAGAGATCGCCAGACTGAAGGCCGCGAACGACAGTCAGGCGAAAGCGATCGAAGAATTGCGCGCAATGGCGTTGAAGCAGCAGGAGGAGCTGGAGGCGTATAAAAAAGCGCATCCGTAAAGACGGGCCAAAAGCGGTTTTCCGAAAAAGGTGGTTGCTCCATCCGGAGAATCAATTGACCTTTGGCCTCAATAGGGCATAATTCTTGGCGAGGGTAGAAACGATCGCCGGAACGAAGTTTTTGGGCGATCTTCTTTTTTGGAGGGGAGGAATCTTGATGAGATGTTGGCGATCGATAGTTCCTCTGGTGCTGGCGGCGGTAGTCCTGCCGCTTGCGTCGGCATGGGCGCAATATCAATCTCCGGCAACGTCTCAGGCTGCGGGCGGCGCGTGCACAGGCTCCAATTTCGTTCTTCCCGACGCGAACGGACACGTCCTTCAATGTAACGGCAGCACCTGGCAAAGAGTCAGCGACCTGGTCTGGACGCAATCGGGAACGTTGGCTTATTATACCGCCGGCAATGTCGGCATCGGCACATCGACTGTTGGAACTATGCTGACTGTCGCCGGGCCCATTTCTCTTGCAGCGCCGACTACTGTTAATAATTCGACCTATACGGTTGCTGCCACCGATTCATCGTTGATTTTCACAACGACGGCTGACACGGTGACTCTGCCGACAGCGTCGAGTTTTCCCGGGCGTTTCCTGTACCTGAAAGAAGGCACGACGCCTGTTGCCGTTACGTCCAATGCATCGAACGTTGTTCCGCAAACTACGGCGGCGGCGGGAACCGCTGTCTTACCCGCAACCGCAGGCGCCTATGCCGTCCTGCAAAGCGACGGCACCAACTGGATCATTATGGAATCCGGCACCAGCGGCGGCGGCGGTAGCCTCACCTGGCCATTGGCGGGCGCAACGGATTCCGTAACCGCGCCGGATTACGCCTGGTCGGGACATACGAACACGGGCCTGTATTACAACACCGGCATCGGCTTTACGGTCGGGGGCTCGAACATAGCCACGATAGCTTCGACCGGCGTCGGCATCGGTACGACCAGCCCGAATGCGAGCGCCGCGCTCGATCTTAGCGCGAATACAAATTCCATGCTTTTTCCCGTCGGGACATCGGGGCAGAGGCCAACCTGCAATGCCGCGCTGAAGGGTGGGTCGCGTTACAACTCAACGACAAACCTTCCCGAATTTTGTAATGGGTCAGCGTGGATCCCTTTTAACCCGTGTCCAGTAACGGCCCCAGCTTTGGGGTTCGGGTCAACTGCGGACACTTATCCCTGTTGCGCCGTTGTGGGAGACGGCACAAATCTTTATTTCGGCTCCAATTGGCAGTCCCCTTATGTATTGACAGCCTACACTTTCAATACTGCAACCCAAACATGGACGCTCAGTAGCGGTACCGCCACCTCCGCCGCCAACGCCGTCAGCTGGATGTGGGACGGCACAACAACGGGGTCGACGGGCAACCATCTCTTTGTCCTGGAAGGAACGAGCGGCATCTATGCGTATAGTTACACCGCCCCCACTTTTACCGCTGCGGGAAGCTATGCCACCGCCTTGACGAAAGGCTATATGATATATGGCGACGGCAATTATCTCTATGTCGCCGACGGTAGCGGCGGCCTGAGGGCGTTCAGCTACAACGGCACCACATTTACTTTGATAACTTCCTACACGACCGGTAGCATCAATGCGTATGCCGTGGCGGGCGACAGCCACGGCATTTATGTCATCGACTTCAACAGCGCCAAACTTGATGCGTTCACCTTCAACGGCACGACATTTACTCTCAAAGCCAGTGTCAGCATGCCAGTATCTCAGCAGACGGTCGCTACTGACGGCACTTATATTTATGCCGAGACCGGTTATTCCGGCTCCAACACCGTCTATGCCTACACTTTTAACGGCACCACCTTGACGCAAGTTGGTTCTGTCGCGCCACTGCCCGGCATGGAATACGCACCTAATACCCTGTATGCCAGCAGCCTTAATCCAGGCATCGTTTATGCTGTGACGAGCAGTGGGCAGATAGTGGTAAATAGCTTCAACGGAACCAGCTTTACCTATCAGGGCGCTCTCTCGTTACCAGCAAACTACGCCAACAACCTAGGACCGTATCAAAGCGTCTACCAGTTATATACCGACGGTACTAATCTGTATTATAGTGGGGCATTCAATACCAACCCCAACAACGTCGGTGGTGGGAGTAACTGGTTGGCTGCCGTAGCATCGGCGGTCTGTCAGTAGATGATGGGGGCTCGCTTTGGCGGGAGGGGATGACTCGAAACGCGAAAGGAATGAGGGATGCCGATTTTCTTTTTTCTTTTCCTTGCCGTGCTTGCGTTGCCTATCATTTGGCCGCAGGTGGATTTGCTTGCTTCCGGAGTTTTTTATCGTCCGGGCGAGGGGTTTTTTCTGGCCGATAATCCTGTTTTTGTCGCGCTGCATTGGCTGGCCTATGACGGGGCGCGGGTTTTGGGCGTGGCCTTCGCGGTTTTTGCGGCTGCTGCTTATTATCAGCACAGGAAGAGCGGCAAAAAGGAAAACCTCTTGCTCGGCCTCGATGACAAAGCGTGGCTATTTCTTCTGCTGGCTCTTTTGATTGGCCCCGGTTTGGTGGCCAATGTCGGGCTTAAGGATCATTGGGGTCGGGCGCGGCCTCGCGAAGTGGTGGAGATGGGCGGCACACAGGCTTTTTCGCCTGTTTATGTTCCGCAATTTCACAACGCGCATTCCAACGGCTCTTTCGTTTCCGGCGACGGCGCGTTTGGATTCTTTTTGCCCGTCTTCGCCTATGTCGTGCCGCGCCGCGCTTCTCGTCGCGTTTTTTGGGGATGCATGATAGCCGGAGGTTTGTTTGGATTTGCAAGGCTGGCCATGGGCGCGCATTTTCTCAGCGACCTTGTTTATGCCGCTTTCTTTGTTATGGCTGCTGCTGCAGGCGTTCATACGGCAATGTACGGGTTGCGCGAAACAATCGCCCGCTGGCGCGGGTGGTTCAGGGCGCCAGTGCTTTAACTCCCCTCTCCCTATGGGAGAGGGGAGAGAACCCCGCGCAAGCGCGCGACGGTTTCCGGGGTGGCATTTCCTGTCAGGTTTTCGGGGTGAAAGCGTCGTTGAAAGGCCAGCAAGGCTTCGCGTGGGGCGGTGGTGTCGTAGCCGATTGTGTTTAGTAGGCCTGCGATTTCTGCCTCGGTTGCTTGGGTGAAGTCTTTGGGGATTGGCCATATGCCCAATCCTTCTTTGGCCAATTCCTGCCACGGGAACAATTCGCCGGGGTCTTGTTTGCGCGAAGGGGCTATGTCGCTATGCGCGATGGGCGCGGTTGCGGCGTTCATATTATGTCGCTCGATAATGTCGTGCATCGCTATTTTCAACGCCGCGATTTGTATTGCCGGAAAAGCGCGATAGCCGAATTCGTGGCCGGGATTGACAAGCTCGATGCCGATTGACGCGCTGTTGATGTCGGTGATGCCGCGCCAGAAACTTTTTCCCGCATGCCACGCGCGTTTGTTTTCGTCCACCAGTTGCGTGACGCTGCCGTCTTCGTCGATCACATAATGTGCGCTGACCTGCGCCGCCGGATCGCACATCCGCGCAATCGCGCTCGCCGCGTCTTTCATCCCGGTATAATGCAAAACGATATAGGCCAAAGAGATGACAGGATCGCGCTCGTTGAAATTGGGGGATTGTATCTTGTTCATTTTGTGCCCTTGATCTTGCACACGGTTTCATAGGCGACGTTGATGCGCTTCATTTTCTCGGTCGCGGAGGCTACGAATTCGGGCGGCATGCCCTGCGCGATCAGCTTGTCGGGGTGATGTTTGAGAATAAGGGCGTGATAGGCAACCTTTGTTTCCGCAAGCGTCGCGGTCTCGACGATGCCCAGAATGGCGTAAGATTCCGCACCGGGACGCGGTTTTTCGCTTTCGGGCAGCTCGACGCCCGAACGCGCGGCGATGCGGACGAAATCTTCGATGCTGAAACCGAAAATGGCCGATACCTGTTTAAGGAAAATGATCTCGGCAGGACTTAAGGTGTCGTGATTGGCGCTGCCGATGATAAAAAGCCCGCCCAGGATTTGTTCCAGCACGGCGGATTTGCGGCGGAAAACCCGCGCCAATTGAAAGGCGTAAGGCTCGAACCCGCTCGTGCTGACGCGCGCGCGGTTAAAGATTTCGCCCACGGCTTCTTCTTCTGCCGGAGCGATATGGAAGGCGCGTTTGAAGGCTTCGATTTCCGCGCTGGTGACGCGCCCGTCGGAGCGGGCCATTTTCGCGCTCAGGATAATGACGCCCATCATAAAGGTGGATTGTTCGGTCTCGGGCGAGAAGCCTTCCTTGTCGCCCAACTCCCAAGCCTTGGCCACCATTTCTTTCTGACGGTCGTATAGAAAGCCGATGACGAAACCGACAAGGAAGCCCCACGGGCCGCCGATCACCAGCCCCAAAAGGCTGCCGACGATTTTACCCAATATCCTTTTTGTCGGAGGATTGCTCACTTGTTCGCCTGACCGCTTTGCGGCATAGTGTTTGGATGAATTCTAAATTGCAACAGATTAAGAAACAGCAAACCAAGAAGCTGGCCGGAAGGAAGTATGATTCCGCCGCCGCTCTTTTGCAAGGCGCGGGTTTGCGGCCTACCAAACAAAGGCTGGTGCTGGCCGAATGGCTGTTCGACGGGTGCGACAAGCATGTTACGGCCGAACAGGTGCATGAAGCCGCCGTCAAAATGCGCGTTCCGGTGTCGCTGGCGACGGTTTATAACAGCCTGAATCACTTTATTGCGGCGGGTTTGTTGCGGCATGTCGCGATTGACGGCGGGCATGTTTATTTCGATACCAATACCGACGATCATTATCACCTTTTCGATGAAAACAGCGGTTGGCTGACGGATATTCCTGCCTCTGCCGTGCGCCTCGCGCAATTACCAAAACTGCCGCAGGGCAAACGGTTGTCTCGCGTCGATGTGGTGGTGCGGGTGCGCGAATGAAGAGGGATTGATGCGCGTGCATGCTCTGTCTTTCCGAATTCTTCCTTATGCGCTTCTGATCGCCGCCGTTTTCGCGGCCTATGCCAATATATACGGCAATCTTTTTCTTTATGACGACGAAATACTCATCGTTCATAATCCGGCTTTGACGGGATGGGGGGCGTTCCTGTCATCCGTGATGACGCCTCTCAGTTTCGACAGCAGCTATTATCGGCCTCTGCAAACATTTCTTTATACTATCGTTTTTCAACTCGCAGGGCTTTCGCTTTTCTCGTTCCATCTTTTGAATGTAACGCTGCATGCGTTGAATGCCGCGCTTGTTTATCGGCTGGGGCAGAAGCTGAATTTTAAGCCGGTCGCTTCTTTCCTCGCGGCGTTGCTGTGGGCGGTTCACCCGCTGCAAACCGAAGCCGTCACTTATATGAGCGCGACGGCAGACACGCTTTATGCGTTTTTCTGCCTGTTGGGCGCTGTCGTTCTTTTGCCGGATTTCACGCCGCGCCGCATAGCTGCTGCGGCTTTGCTGATGCTGCTCGGTTTATTCAGTAAGGAATCGGCTTGCGTCTTTCCTTTGCTGGCGGCGTGCTGTCTTTATTTGCAATCCGACAAACGGTTTGAGGCGAAAACTTATATTCGTCTTTGGCCTTTGGTGGTTGTCGTGTTGGCCTATGTTGGATTGCGTTTTGCGCTTATGCCCCCTCATGTGGCGGGTGCGGCGAACGGCGTTCCCACCTCTTTCTCCGGCGGCGTCGATTACGCGCCTTTTGCGGCTTTGCCTGTTTATCTGAAATTGATCTTGTGGCCGACACATTTGCATATGGAGTACGACCTGCCTGTTTATGGGAATATCAGGCATGCGGTGGTGTTGGGCGGCATGGGGATGATCCTTCTGTCCGTCACTCAGGTTCTGTGTTTTTCACGCCCGCGTAATCTGCCTTTGAATTGGGGCTTGTGCTGGTTTGCGGCGGCTTATTTGCCCTGCATTTTCGTCGAGGGCCTGTTTTACGAACATTGGATGTATTTGCCTTTGGCGGGGCTTTTCCTCGGCATCGCGCAAACGGCGGCGCTGTATATCCAGAAAATTGGTGCGGCAAAAAGGAAGTCGGTTTATTCGACGGCGACAACGATTTCATTGCTGGCCGCGGCGGTGATGGGAATTCTAACCTATCAACAAAATGAAATCTGGCGCGAACCTGTCGCGTTTTACACGCATATTTTTGAACAGGGTGAATTGGCCGTGAAGCCGCATGTCAATCTCGGCGTCATTTATGCCGAGCGCGGCGACTATGAAAAGGCAATCGCGCAATATCAAATCGCCATTAAAAATTCTCACGACACGCAGGCAATGGCGCAGGCCAATCTTGCGGCGGCTTTGCTGATGTTGCCGGATAGGGATCAACATGCGGAAGAAGCGGTCGCACATTTTCAGCGCGCTCTGGAAATAGACCCGCGCCTTTATCCTGCGCTCGAAGCACTTGCAGCATTTTACGATCAGCAGGGAAATCCCGCAAAGGCCGCTTTTTACAGGGATCAGGCGGATAAAATTCGCAACAAATAACCTAGGCGTGCATCGCCAAATCTTATTGCAGTGCAGCGAATCAAAAATTTCAGCATCATAAAAAGACGTGTTCGGAATTGTCGGGATGTTCGAATTAGTGTATAGGTATCTCCATTCTGATTAAATTTCCTCGCAGTGATTCCTAAAAGAGTTCGGTATTCGTAGAAGACATTGGGTGCATGGCTATGACACCAAGGAACGTTGATGAAGTTTTTCGTTTGTCCTCGTCCGTGCGGAACGGCTTCGTTCACGCGCTCCCTTTTGATCCTCTTGAATTAGTCGCCACCCCCAATAATCGCCCGCGCCTGATTATCTCTTACGATCATAATAAATTTACACGCGTCGATCTTGGCATACCGCGCATCGAAACTTTATGCACGCATATGAACATCACCGTCATACCTGGTGTCGGCAAGGCACCTGTGTGCGCCAGTTTCGGCGCGGCATGCGCGATAGAAGATTTTAAAGACGGCGCGTTTCAAAGAGTGAACCCGCATCTGGCGCATGAAGATGCGACCATCTTCGGGCCTTTAAAAAACTGGTCGCCGTGGAAGATCATCACGAGCCCCAATTTCAAATATGGCGTCAAGGGACAGGTGATCGACGAATCCTGGCGTCACGGCGACAGCTTTATTTCGATCGAGTTGAAAAATGATTGGCAGATTCGCGGTGCTTTGAAAACCATCGAGCAATGGCGCGCCTCGCCGCCGAAATACGCCCTCTACGGCCCCCTCGGCAAAAATTGCAAAGACTTTGTCAACGCAGTGATAGCCGGGGCCGGTATTAAAAGGCCGCCTTGGTATAAAGTCTTCAGCTGGCCCGCTTTGGATTCGGAGATCATCAGTTTTATGTGTGGCGGGAAACTGCGCACGACCGACGAGGGCTGGCTGCTTCAGCCACGCGCCGTCACCGAGCTTATGGGGGCAGTGGCTCTTGAAAGAGGCAGTTGCCGCAAGTCAACTCCGACGGCTCCCCCGCTCCAGCCCTAGCTCTAAAAAATCGTTCCCCGGATGTGTAAAAGCTTTTGACTGGGAAAAGTTAGCTGTTAAATCATTCCCTGGTCAAACTTTAACCCGATGGAATCTTATGTCATTGCCCTCCCAAACGATCCTGATGTGCGCGCCCGATTATTTTGGCGTTAATTATGTCATTAATCCGTGGATGGAAGGGCAGATCGGCGACACCGACCGCGACATCGCCCAAAAGCAATGGGATCATCTGCGCGACGAAATCGCCAAGCACGCCAAGGTGGTTTTGCAACCGCCGCAACCCGGCTTGCCCGACATCGTCTTTACCGCCAATGCCAGCATCGTCCTCGGCAACAAGGTGATCGTCAGCCGCTTCCGCAGCGTCGAGCGTCAGGGCGAAGAACCGCATGACCACGCCTGGTTCAAAGAAAACGGTTTCGACATTCTCGATTGGCCGCAAAATGTTCCGTTTGAAGGTGCGGGCGACGCGCTGTTCGACCGCGGGCAGGAATTGCTGTGGGTCGGGCACGGGTTCCGTTCGGATATGGCTGTGCCTGCGCTTCTGGAGAAAATGCTGGGCCGTAAAACGGTGACGCTGAAGCTGGTCGATCCGCGCTTCTATCACCTCGACACCTGCCTGTGCCCGCTTAAGGACGGCTATCTGCTTTATTTCCCCGCCGCGTTCGATGCGGAATCGCGAGCCCTGATCGAAAAGACGGTGCCGCAGGAAAAGCGCATCGCGGTCGAAGAGGCCGATGCCCTGAAATTCTGCTGTAATGCCGTCGATCTCGACGGTTTCGTGCTGATGAACGACGCCTCGGAAAGCCTGCAAAAACGCTTGCGCGACAAGGGCTTTACCCCCGTCGTCACCCCTTTGTCCGAGTTTCTCAAAGCTGGCGGCGGCGCGAAATGCCTGACCCTGAAACTGGTTGAGCCCTGAGGCATTTATTGCGTCTGCGAGATAAGGTTGTTATAGAGGAATCCCGCTTTTAACAGCCGAGGTTCTCCTATGCCCCAACTCGCCACGATCACCCACGATTACAAGGTCAAGGATATTGCTTTGGCCGAGTGGGGCCGCAAGGAAATCCGCATTGCCGAAACCGAAATGCCGGGCCTTATGGCGGTGCGCGAGGAATATGGCGCGAAGAAGCCGTTGAAGGGTGCGCGTATCGCGGGTTGTTTGCATATGACGATCCAGACGGCGGTGCTGATCGAAACGCTGACGCATCTGGGCGCCGAAGTGCGCTGGTCGTCTTGCAATATTTTCTCGACGCAAGATCACGCCGCCGCTGCAATCGCCGCTGCGGGCGTCCCCGTTTTCGCGTGGAAAGGCCTTAGCGAAGAAGAATATCTGTGGTGTATCGACCAGACGGTTTTTGGCGCGAATAACTGGCGTCCCAATATGCTGCTCGACGACGGCGGCGATCTGACGCTGCGCATCCACGAAAAATTCCCCGAATTGCTCAAAGACATTCGCGGCGTGTCGGAAGAAACCACGACCGGCGTGCATCGTCTGTATTTGATGATGGAGCAGGGCAAGCTGAAAATCCCCGCTTTCAACGTCAATGACAGCGTGACGAAATCGAAATTCGATAATCTCTACGGCTGCCGCGAAAGCCTCGTTGACGGTATCCGCCGCGCCACCGATGTGATGATGGCGGGCAAAATCGCCGTCGTTTGCGGCTATGGCGATGTCGGCAAAGGCTCCGCCGCCTCGCTGCGTTCAGCCGGAGCGCGCGTTATGGTAACAGAAGTCGATCCTATCAACGCGCTGCAAGCGGCGATGGAAGGCTATCAGGTCGTGACGATGGAAAGCGCCGCCTCCTTGGGCGATATTTTCGTCACCGCGACGGGCAATGTCGATGTCATCACGCTCGACCATATGAGGAAGATGAAAGACCGCGCGATTGTCTGCAATATCGGGCATTTCGATTCCGAAATTCAGATCGAGTCGCTGCGCAACCTGAAATGGGAAGAAGTCAAACCGCAGGTCGATGAAGTCGTGTTCCCCGACGGCAAGCGTTTGATCGTTCTCGCGCAGGGACGCCTCGTCAATCTGGGTTGCGGCACCGGCCACCCCAGCTTTGTCATGAGCGCGTCTTTCACCAATCAAACGCTGGCACAAATCGAATTGTGGACGAACCACGGCAAATACAAAAACGAAGTCTATATCCTGCCCAAAACCCTCGACGAAAAAGTCGCCCGTCTGCATCTCGCCAAACTCGGCGTGCAATTGACGGAATTGACCAAGGCGCAGGCCGACTATCTGGGGGTTGCATCCAGCGGGCCGTATAAGCCGGAACGGTATAGGTATTAACCATTCCGCTGCCATTTTGCCGGAACGGGCAAAAAAAGGGCCGCAGCCACTTTCCTTATCGCCCAAGATAGCTTATCTAGGACAGGCAGCTTTTCCTTATGCGATCTTATGGCCCAATTGTCCCCTACGCACGCCCCCTTTGCCGCGATTGCCGCCGTCATTCTTGCCGCCGTTTTGGTGTTGAGCTTTGACATCGGCATGCAAACGACGACTTTGATTATCGTTATTCTGGCGGGCATCACGGTGGGCCTCGCCTGGATGACTTATTCCCTCAACAGCCAGCTAAGCCAGCGCGAAACGCAATCGCGGCAAATGCGCCAGATCGCAGAACGTGTGCAGGCGATGCTGACGGTGGTGCCCGAAGGCTATTGCATCTTTACGCCCCAAGGCATTCTGCGCGAAGCCGCGCGGGTCGCGCCGTTGTTGGGCGTCGAGAAAGTCGCGCATTTCGAAGATGTTGTCGCCGCACTGGCCTCGCCGGAAGATTTCGTCGCCGCGTTCCGCAAATTGCAAATGACCGGCGACGGTTTTGCGATGTCGAACGTCGCGCTTAAAAACGACAGAACGGTGCAAATCACCGCCTCGCGCCTCCGTGTTGGTCGCGAAGCTTTTTTGTTCGACATTCTGTGGTTCGGCGACAATCCCGCAGCGGTGCAGGCGGTCGAACGCAAGAATGCCGAACTGACCGAAGTCGCGGCCAAGCTGGAAATGGTGCGTACGGTCTATGACGCGCTGCCGTTCCCCATCTGGCTGCGCGGCGTCGATTTGAATCTGACGCATTGCAACGACGCTTATACCAGTGCGCTCGATCTTTCGTCCGAAGATGTCATTCGCGACCAGACTGAGTTGACATCGGCAACCGCGCGCGGCGGCAGCGGGCGCGCTCTGGCCGCTAAAGCGTTGGAGACCAATCAGCCGCAAACCGAACGCCGTCATGTGATCGTCGCGGGCATGAGGCAATTGCTGGAAATTACCGAAGCCCCCTATGAAATCCGCGACGGTATTAAAGGCGTCTTCGGCTTCGCCATCAATGTCACGGTGGAAGAAGAACAGGAAACCGAGATCAAACGCCACGCCGCCTCGCAACGCGAGGTGCTGGAACATCTGGGCACCGCTATCGCGATCTATGGCCCCGATATGCGCCTCGAATTCTATAACCGCGCCTATCAACGTTTGTGGCAGGCGGAAGAGACTTTCCTCGACAGCAAGCCGACCTTCGGCGAAATTCTCGAAGATTCCCGCGCCCGTCGCGTTGCGCCGGAATATGCCGATTTCCCGCGCTATAAGCGCGAACGTATGGCCTTGTTCACCTCGCTTCTGGAACCGCGCGAAGATCTGATGCATCTGCCCGACGGCACGACTTTGCGTATCCTCGTTTCGCCGCATCCGATGGGCGGGCTGATCTTTGTGCATGAAGACGTCACCGATAAACTGGCGCTGGAATCCTCCTACAACACATTGATCGCCGTGCAGCGCGAAACGCTCGACAATCTCGCCGAAGGCATCGCCGTGTTTGGCCCCGACGGCAAATTGGGATTGTTCAATCCGGCGGTGGCGCAAATCTGGGAATTGCCTACCGAATATCTGGCTAGCAGCCCGCACATCGCCGACATTCTGGAAAAGACCAAACCCCTGCAAGGCTATGACGGCGACTGGAACGAGTTCAAAAAAGAAGCCGTCGCCTATACCCTCGACCGCAATCCGCGCAAGGGCCGCATCTCGCTGACCAACGGCAAGATTTTGGAATATGTCGCTATCCCCTTGCCCGACGGCGCGGTGATGAACAGTTATCTGGATGTGACGGATTCGATGAAGGCCGAACAGGCTCTGCGCGCCAGCAATATGGCGCTCGCGGCGGCAGACCGGTTGAAATCGGAATTCGTCGCCAACGTGTCCTATCAATTGCGCACGCCGCTTAATACCATTATGGGTTTTTCGGAAATACTCACCAACCAGTATTTCGGCACGCTGAACGACCGCCAGATGGAATATACCCGCACCATTATGGATGCGAGCCGCAAGCTGCTCTTGCTCATCAACGATGTGCTGGATCTGGCGACGATCGAAGCCGGGCGTATGGCGCTGGAGCAGGAAAGCACAGGCGTCGCCGCCCTGATGAACGCCGCCAAGCAGATGACGGCCGAATGGGTGCGGCAGCAATCTTTGGAAATCGTCATCGATTGCCCGTCGGATATCGGCGCATTTGATGTTGACGTTCATCGCATGAAGCAGGTCTTGTTCAACCTCATCAGCAACGCCGTCAAATATACGCCCGCCGGAGGCCGCGTGACGCTCGAAGCGCGCCGCAGCGGCGAGTGGATCGCGCTAACGGTTATCGATACCGGCATCGGTATCCCTCACGACGATCTGGAACGCGTGTTTGGCAAATTCGAACGCACCAATGCGCAAGCGCGGCAATCGGGCGCCGGGCTGGGGCTCAGCCTTGTTAAAAGCTTTGTCGAATTGCACGGTGGTCGCATCGAAATCACCAGCACGCCTAATCAAGGCACGCGCGTAACCTGCTATATCCCCGTGCACGCTATGCCGATTGCAGAAAATGTTGTCATCTGATTTTCCGTTACCCGATCTTGATGCTTTGCCCAAACTGGCAAAGCTGATCGCGCCGCATCTGCGCGCGGGCGATATGCTGGCGCTGACAGGCGATCTCGGCACCGGAAAAACGTCCTTCGCGCGCGCCTTGTTGCAATTGTTGGGTGTGAGCGGCGACATACCGAGCCCGACTTTCACCCTTGTGCAAACCTATGAAGCCAGCGGTTTGCTGATTTCCCATTTCGACCTATACCGCCTGAAATCATCAGCCGAACTCGACGAACTCGGTTGGGACGACGCGCTCGCCGACGGCGTGACTTTGGTCGAATGGCCTGAACGCGCGGAGGGGCGATTGCCCGCGGATAGGCTGGTGCTGAATTTCTCGATATTGCCTAGCGGCGCAAGGCAATGCGTGATCGAACCGCAGGGAAACTGGCGAACAAGGCTGGCTTTTTAAGGCATTATATGCCTGGCTAAGCAATTCCTGTTCCCCGCCCAAACCTCCACTCGCCAGCCTTGCATTCGAATGTTTGGTCGCGGAGATAGAAAAGGAAATGTCGATCCCCCCCCAGCCCAGGCAGTGTGTGCCAATCATCGGGCTGTGGTTGTAAGTCATCGTCACCGAGCAATTCATAAAACTCACCCCAACTAGGGGCTATTGTGCTGTACCGACACTGCCCTTTATACCACCCCTCATCATTTGTAGCACCCAGCCGCCACATTGAGCATCGCTCAAAGATAAGATACCCCAACTCTTCTTTCTCAGCCTGATATGCCTGATGGTTTAGGAAAAAAGTTAATTGCAGCGTTGAACCACTGACAGCCACTCTTGGGCTAGGAGCATTCGGCTCAGCATTCCATCCTTGAGTCAGGCGCATGAAGATCGGGTTTACCATCGCGGTGTCCCATGTTGTTTTGTAGAAATTACTCTCTACTACGTTTGCAATAAAGAAAGCCTATTTGGGCAATGATTAACCGAACCGGATTGATAGTCTCAAGTTCCTCTCAAATGACACTTAGCCAAGTATATAGTTGCCCTTTTTACGCCGCCAACTCCAACGCCTCTCTCGCATCAATCGATCCGTTATACAACGCTCGGCCCAGAATAAGCCCCGCGATGCCCGTGTGGCTGTAGGATTTCAGCTCGGCCAGATCCTGCAACGAATGCACGCCGCCCGACGCGATGACGGGGATCGTCAGCGCGAAGGCAAGATCGCTGATCGCTTCCATATCGATTTCGCTTAAGGCGCCGTCCAGATTAATATCGGCATAAATAATGGCCGCCGCGCCAGCGTCTTCGACCCGCAGCGCGAAATCGAGCGCTTTGAGCGTCGAGGTGTTCTTCCACCCCGTGCGCGCGACATAGCCGCCGATGGAATCGATCTTCACCGCGATGCGCCCGGGAAAGCGTTTTGAAGCCTCGCGCACAAGTTCTGGGTGTTGCAAAGCTGCCGAGGTCAAAACGATGCGCTCGACCCCCTTGTTCACCCAAGCCTCAATAGTCGGCATATCGTGAATGCCGCCCGAAAGCTGCATCGGGAGTTTGACCTGTTTCAGTATCCCCTCGATACAAGCGGTGTTGACCGAAGTCTCGGCAAAGGCCCCGTCCAGATCGACGATATGCAGCCAGGAAAAACCCTCTTCCTTGTAGTCCAGCGCGCAATCAACAGGGACGGGGTGCAAAAGCTCCGCCTGCTGCGAATCGCTGCTGCTACGGGTCAGCCGCGCCACAGAGCCATCTTTGATATGGAGGGAGGGGTAGAGGATCACGTTGGGCTTTGGGGGATAGAGAGATTCGACGGTCGATTTGTACGCGCTTTACGAACCGTTGCAAATGCCCCAATCAATTAGTTGCAAGGGCAAGCATCGACAAAAATCCCGCATAAAAACTGATCAACAGAGGTCGCGACGGTCACAAGGGGAACGGGCAGATACAAAAAATACCGTGTAAAAACATATTGTTGTCATGAAAACTTAAATATAAACAATAGGTAAATACCGACGGGCTCAGTTAAGAACTTACTTGAAATTAATAGTTTCATACTATAGTATTACCAATAGATTAGAACGTATTTTTTAGTGAGGGATCATGGCTGCCAAGGTCAAGAACCAATTTCCTGCCGCTGAGATGGAGTGCATGTTGCCCGATAGCGGCTTTGGCGGTACTCGCGCATTTTCGACGTTAACGGGGGATTTCCACCCAGCATTCCACAAGATTTTCCCTGATCCCGAGAGCATGGTCATGATAGCCCAGTCCAAGCAGCAGACCGCTATGCTCGCAAGCAATGCCGTTTCGCATCCGGTATTATCAGGTCTGAAGCCTGCGTGATAGCACGGTAATCCTTTTTAGAGAAAGCGCGTTTCGGCGCGCTTTTTTTATGGGCGGCGGGCAGGAGGCGTTATAGAGTCTCAATAGTCTTTTCTTGGGAAAATCATTTATGTCTTCTCCTCCCCAAAAAACCCGCATCTCCGGCGATATGCAATTGAATATTATCGGGGTCGTATTGGTGCTGCTGCTCGGCCTCAGCGCGTGGCATGTGGCGCGGCCTTTCACCTGGTGGGCCCTTATTCCGCTAGGCTTTATCGGCTATGGGATGTTCCGGGTGGTGTATGAGCTGACCTTTAACCGCAAAAACGTGCCGACTTTGGCAACCAGCTTCGCCGGACGCGTGAAAATTACCGAGATTTTGAAGCAAGAGGCCGCAACCCATACCGGGAAACCCTACCGGATCATCGATCTGGGTTCGGGGCG
Source organism: Alphaproteobacteria bacterium (assembly GCA_049697595.1). Taxonomy (GTDB): domain Bacteria; phylum Pseudomonadota; class Alphaproteobacteria; order UBA9219; family UBA9219; genus CAIXLI01. Next base: position 3,389 of record JBAVWC010000269.1, on the reverse strand, counting down.
CGGAGAATTGACCAGCCGCATCGCCCGCGCGATACCGAACGCGCAGGTGCTGGGTATTGAAATGGCGCGCATCCCTTTTTGGCAATCGGTGTTTGTGCAACGTTTGCTGGGGCCGAAAAACGTTTCCTACAAATGCCTCGATTTCTGGCCGTTTGATTGTTCGGAAATTGACGCCGTTGTTTTCTATCTCTCCGGCAACGCCGCGCAGCGCGCGGGCGATAAGCTTTATAAGGAATTGAAACCCGGCAGTCTGGTCATCTCGCACACATTCCCAATTCTCGGCGCGTGGACTCCGGTAGAAGTGCTGAATTTCCGTTCGCCGTTCAAGGAAACGATTTATGTTTACCGGAAAACAGCTCCTTAAAAACCACTTCGCAATTTGCGAAATCGTGATTGGTCAGGCTATTCAGGAAATACCAATGGCTGACCAGCACAAAACCGCCGGATGATGCCGCGGCACCCCATTTCTCTTTGAAGGCCTTTATGCGCCGCGAGACGGCAAAGCTGGATTCATTCATCTGCGGCCACCAGTTTTCATCCAGCGCCGAAAAATCCAGATGTTGCCATTGCGCGCGCAAAACACTGGCAGGCGTTCCGATATCGCAACTGTACAGGCAGCGTTCTCCCGCCAAAGGTTCTATGTGGATGCCAACGCTCAATGTTTCGGCAAGAACAGAGGCCGTTTGCAAGGCGCGGGTATAGGGGCTGGATATAATCTGCCGGATGCCTTTGCCCGCCAGCAGCGCAGCCGCGCCCCGCGCTTGCTCGAACCCGTGCGGGGTTAAGGGGGCATCAGGAATCTGCGGATCGCGCCCGGATTGCTCATAACCCAGATTGAAGTGCGATTGTCCGTGCCGGATGAAATGCATGCGTTTTTCTATCGGGTCACAGACATTCTTGTCACTTCACCACCGCTTGCGCCGAAGCATTAATAACGGCGGCGATGCGAATGGCAGATTGCACGCCTTGTTTGCTTAGGCCCGCTTTGACAATCTCATGCATATGCGATTCCATGCACATGCCGCAGCCGTTGATCGCCGAAACCGCGAGCGCGAAAATTTCAAAATCCAGTTTCGGCACGCCCGGATTGGCGATGACTTGCATGCGCAGATTGGCGGGCATTTTCTTGATCTCATCATCGGCGGCCAAGTGAATGAAGCGGTAATAAATATTATTCATCGCCATAATCGTCGCCGCCGCTTTGGAAGCCGCGATTTCTTCGGCAGACAATAGGGCAGAGGCTTCTGCCGTCAGCGCGGCGATCACCTGCGGCTCGCGCGTGGCATAGGCGGCGGCTAATGCCGTGCCCAGAATTTGTTTTTGGCTTAATCCCGGCGCGCCGTCTTCGCTCAAAACCTTGGACAGGTTCAAGCGGATATCCTTGGCCGTTTCGGGCATCAGATCTCTCAGGGCTTCGACGGACATTTTATGCCTCCTGTTTGTTTAAAAAAGAAGGGGACGGAACGAATGCCCCGCCCCCCGCTTCGCGACTTCTTAAGCAGCCTTTTCGCTGGCGACCTTCTTGACATCAATCGTCGCATTGCCCTTCTGCCAGTTGCAGGGGCACAGCTCGTCGGTCTGCAACGCATCGAGCACGCGCAAAACTTCCTTGACGTTACGTCCTACGGACAAATCCGTGACCATAACAAAGCGGATGATGCCTTGCGGATCGACGATAAAGGTGGCGCGCTGCGCGACGCCTTCGGCGGGATCGAGAATGCCGAGCGCGGTGCTCAATTCATGCTTGATGTCGGCGAGCATCGGGAAGGGGAGATGCTTCAAATCCTTGTGATGCTGACGCCACGCCATATGCACGAATTCGCTGTCGGTGCTCAGGCTGAGGATCTGCGCGTCGCGGTCCTTGAATTCGCCGTTCAGCTTGCCGAATTCGGCGATTTCGGTGGGACAGACAAAAGTGAAATCCTTGGGATAGGAAAACAGCACCAGCCATTTGCCTTTGTACGTGTCATGCGCGATTTCCATAAACGCGGTTTCGATGTCGGTGGAAACGGTCGCCTTGACCTTAAAATCAGGAAGTTTTTGTCCTACGCTCAACATGGTGTATTCTCCTTGGGTTGACGGTGGTGGTTAAAGAGTCTGGTGGTCTTGATAGTCGATAAGCTTGGCGCAAGCGCACTGCTCTTCCTCTTCACTAGAGCCGCGATTCTGTTCTTTGTTCAAGAGAAGATCGTAGCAATGAACCAAATAGCTTTCAAAATCGCTCATGATTGCCTCCTTGCGCCTTTCACTTCGGTCACTCTAGGGGAAAGCGTATGATAAGAATAATCTATTGTTTATATTGTAATGATAGATTATAACTATCGTTATGAATTTGCGCGATCTGCATTATTTTCTGGCGGTAGCCGAGAACCGGAACTTTAAAAAAGCGGCCGATGCCTGCAACATCAGCCAGCCGACGCTCAGCATGCAGATCAAGAAAATGGAAGAATATCTGGGCGTCCGGCTGTTCGAACGCACGAATAAAAGCGTTCTGATCACCGACACGGGCCGCCGCATAGAAGAAGCGGCGCGGCGCATCGTGCAGGACGAACAGCAGATATTCGAAATCGCGCGCATGGTGCGCGACCCGGCTTCGGGCGAATTCAAACTGGGCGCGATCCCGACTTTGGCGAGCTATGTTTTCCCTTCCTACGTTCCGGCAATCGCCAAATCTTTCCTCAAACTGCAATTGCTACTGGTCGAAGAAAAAACGGAAGTGCTGATCGAGCAATTGAAAACCGGTAAAATCGACGCCGCCTTGCTGGCCCTGCCGATTGAAGAAGCGACGCTCGATCAGGCGAAATTGTTCGATGATCCGTTCCTGCTCGCGGTGGGCGCGGAACATCCTCTGGCCAAAAGAAAAAACGTGCGGCTGGCCGATCTGGCGGGCCACAAATTATTGCTGCTCGACGAAGGCCATTGCCTGCGCGATCAGGCCTTGTCCGTCTGCCGCGCCCACGGCGCCGAAGAAGAACAAAGTTTCCGCGCCACCAGCCTGGAAACCCTGCGTTTAATGGTGCAAGCGCCGCACAGCGATTTGATGACCCTGATCCCCGCCGTCGCGGTATCGCCGGGGGACAAATTGCATTACATCCCCTTCACAGGCGCATCCCCCTCGCGCTCGGTCGGGCTCGTCTGGCGCAAAACATCGGCGCGTGCGGATATGATTGTGAAAATGGCGGATGCTTTGATTGCGGCGCGGAAATAGGGTTAGAGCCTGATATTTTTGCATAGAAATATCCGAAAAAACACCGTCCATATTGAACCCTTTTATCGTATTAAACGTGGTTTATGTTTTCTTAATGTATCAAGCCGACATTATATAAAAAATGAGGCGCTATGAACAGTTCAGCAGCAACATATGCAACGTGGTCTCAGCAGATATACCC
>JBAVWC010000268.1:0-3825 GCA_049697595.1 Alphaproteobacteria bacterium | reverse complement strand
GATATTTGACAATATCCAAACGACCACCTCCAGTGGCCCAATGCAGCGCATTATCATTTCCGGCATGAATGTTGGCTTTCTCACCTTCCTTCTCGAGTAAATATTTTACAATATCCAGATGCCCCTGTTCGGCGGCCGAGCGCAAGGCGTCATCACCTCTGGCATGGATGTTGGCTTTCTCTCCATCTTTTTCGAGCAGGTATTTGACAACCTCTAGGTGGCCACATTCGGCAGCTTTGCGCAGCGCAATATCATTATTGGCATGAATGTCGGCTTTTGTGCCGTCTTTTTCGAGCAGATATTTGACAAGATCCAGACGGCCAGCCTGCGCGGCCATGTGTAGCGCGCCGTCTTGCTTGAGAGGGAATTCTGTCCCGGTGGCAATAGAGTCTTCTAATGCATCAATGACGGCTTGATTGATCGGAGGTATTTCAGGAGGAGCCGCTTTCCTCTCGGTTTTAGGAAACGCCGCGATCACGGATTCGTAAGTAAGTTTGATGGGGCGTATGATTTCTGTGGCGGCGGCGCGGAACAGGGTTTCGATTTTGGCGTCGTCCCAATTCTCGCGCACGATCTGTTCTAACTGATCGGCTTGTGCTTCCTGTCCCGATTTTGCCAAACGCAGCGCGAGGGCAGGGAGTTTTTTGCGCCAATCGTTTGCGAGGTCGGTATTGTCTTGCTGCACGCGCGCAAGGACATCGACCGCGAGAATGATTTCCGGCGGTTGCGGTTTCTTTTGCTGTTTCTGTTCGACAGAATTCGGCATTTATCGGTTTTTCCAATTCCCGGGGGAATGGTTCATCCCCGGATCGGCTGGCACCGTATCATGACAATTATGAAAGTAATTAGGGGGAATCGCGGCTTTTAAGGGTAGCGCTGGTATAGTTAATGCGTTGGTTTTGTTGACGAGAGGATGTGGCCTACTGGACTTATTTCTTTAATGTGAAAGGTCCAAGCTTTCTCAGTGTATCCAGGTTCACTGGCCTGACGGCGTTAGGATCATAGGCGTCAACGTCCTTATAACTCGCTTTGAGCACCGTCGGTATTTTGCTCGGCGCGGCGGGAGCTATAACGGCAGGAGTTGTATAGGGGCTGATCAGGGGCATCACGAGAGCGACGATTTCTGTGATCCGTTTATATGCCTTTGCGGCATCCGCATCGGTCGTGTGTATCAGGCGGGGCTTGCCGGTCAATCCTCTCTGGGAGCTCCAGGCTTGTTCGGTGCGATAGGGCCGTTTGCCATCGCATATTGTCGTTACAATGTGCCGGGTATCGGAGGGGGCCATTTCCGCGAAGGTGTATTTGCCTTGGTCGTAGACGTCAACGCTGCCGTCATTCACGGTGAGCTTCATGGCCTTTTCGAGGTTGTAGGCCAATATCGAGATTTCTCCCTTGACCCATTCAAGTTCAACGCGACCGACGGGTATGGCTGGATTGGCGAGGGGAAGGCCGAAAGCCTCGTAAATGCCCTCCATAACTTCACCGCTATGAAATTCTTTAATGCGTCTGATGGGGATGCTCATGATGTGCTCTACATAAAGTTTATCGTTAATCAGGAAATACAGGTTTGGAGTAAGAAAGAACAAGGCAACGCAAGAAACGCAATATTCGCAACGAGCATAATTTTGGCGCTATGCGCTTGTCAAACCGATAATGTTGATTATGGCAGCGCACACACTGAATTTTGTGCAGCCACCACTCATTTTTTGTGATGATCTTTCCAGACCTGCTCCATCTTCAGGTATGTGAAGGAAGCCGACCAAGCGATCATTAACATGCCAATCAGCGTTTCGCTGGCGACGATGGCGCGGGCAGGGCCGATGATGCGGAGGCCATTATCGCCCAGCGATGTGTAATCCACCGACGACAGATAGAGAAAATCGCCCCATCCGTTGCCCGTACCCCCCTGAAGAGAGCCAAAGACCGGAAATTGAACCAGTAATTTGAGGGCAAGGGCGAACATCCATATCTCGGCGATATGACCCAGCATCAGCGCGGCAATGACGACGGGCATAACGCGGCGATTATGGACATGCTTTTGCGCCCAAGGCATGACCCGGTCCGAAATCAGCATGATGGCTTCATAATGCACGGATACCGTGACCAGCACCAAAAGTCCGGCAAGTAGCCACACAAAAGATTCAATCATAGGTAGGCATTCTTTCGCCGTTTCTATAAATAAGCGGTAACAATATATTAAGTCTCTCTTGATATCCATCCCTTGCACACTACGTATCTAAGAGCTAAAGTTGCTCTATCGCCTCGATTGATCCCCCCGCGCCGTCATTCCAACAGGAGTTTCCCGAATGTTCACCCCCGAACGCCACCCCACTGAAACGCTGAGCGCGCTGATCCCTATGGTGATCGAGCAGACCGCTCGTGGCGAACGCTCTTTCGACATTTATTCGCGCTTGCTCAAAGAACGCATCATTTTTATGGTCGGCCCTGTCGAAGATCATATCTCGAGCGTTATCTGCGCCCAGTTGCTGTTTCTTGAGTCGGAAAATCCTACCAAGGAAATCTCGTTCTACATTAACTCGCCGGGCGGCGTCGTAACTTCGGGCCTCGCGATTTATGACACGATGCAATATATCAAGTCGCCGGTTTCGACCGTGTGCATCGGGCAAGCTTGCTCGATGGGGTCGTTGTTGCTGGCAGGTGGTGCGGCAGGCAAGCGCTATTCGTTGCCAAACAGCCGTATTATGATCCATCAGCCTTCGGGCGGCGCCCAGGGGCAATCGACCGACATTCAAATTCAGGCGCGTGAAATTCTAAAGCTGCGCCAGAGGTTGAGCGAAATCTATGTTCATCACACCGGTCAGGCCTATGATAAGGTCGATCTGGCAATTGAACGCGACAACTTTATGTCGGCGGAAGAAGCCAAGGCTTTCGGTCTGCTCGACGAAGTCGTTTCCAAGCGTCCCGGCGGGGCGGAAGACGAGAAAAAGGCAGCTTAACACTGCTTAAGATTATGGTAACCAATTCGGCCCTAGACTGTTAATAGCAGTCGTCCTTATACAAAGAGAATGTGATGACAAAGCCAACATCCACAGATTCCAAGAACACGCTTTATTGCTCCTTCTGCGGCAAAAGCCAGCATGAAGTGCGCAAGCTGATCGCGGGTCCGACCGTATTCATATGCGATGAATGCGTCGAACTGTGCATGGATATTATTCGCGAGGAAAGCAAGACGACGCTTGCCAAATCCAAGGAAGGTGTCCCGTCGCCGAAAGATATCATGGCGATCCTCGACGATTACGTAATCGGTCAGATGCATGCCAAGCGCGTGCTGTCGGTCGCGGTGCATAATCATTACAAGCGACTGGCTCACGGCGCGCGCAATTCGGATGTCGAATTGGCGAAGTCGAACATTCTGCTGGTCGGCCCCACCGGTTGCGGCAAGACGTTGCTGGCGCAGACGCTGGCGCGCATCATCGATGTGCCTTTCACAATGGCCGACGCGACGACTTTGACCGAAGCCGGTTATGTCGGCGAAGATGTCGAAAACATCATCCTGAAATTGCTGCAAGCCGCCGATTACAATGTCGAACGCGCGCAACGCGGCATCGTTTATATCGACGAAATCGACAAGATCAGCCGCAAGTCCGACAATCCTTCCATAACCCGCGACGTATCGGGCGAAGGCGTGCAACAGGCTTTGCTGAAATTGATGGAAGGCACGGTTGCCTCGGTTCCTCCGCAAGGCGGTCGCAAGCATCCTCAGCAGGAATTTTTGCAAGTCGATACGACCAACATTCTGTTCATCTGCGGCGGCGCGTTCTCTGGCCTTGATAAGATCATCTCGGCGCGCGGACGGGGCAGCTC
>JBAVWC010000267.1:0-18078 GCA_049697595.1 Alphaproteobacteria bacterium | reverse complement strand
TTCCATAGGATCGGTGGGAATAGGGGCGGGGTCGGGTTGCGCGGCTTCCGGACTGGGGCGGACTTCCGGTTTCGGTTTGGGTGCTGATTCCTGTTTGGGGGGCGGTTGAGGGGCTTGTTGGGCCGCCGGGGGGGCTTGTGGCGATTCTGTGACAGGTGGGGGCGGGGCAGGCGGTTCTGCTGCTTTGGCTGGCGCGTTTGAGGACGCAGCGAGCCGTTCCTCCATTGCATGACGCAATGCCGCTATGGCGTCGAGAGGTTTGTCCATATTTGTCCCAGCCGGATTTTCTCTGTTTGAGCGTTGGGGTGGTCGTCTGCTATAACTATAGAGGCATTCAAGAGATTCTACTGCGAAAGCTTACATGAAATTTTTGATTCTCACACCCTCTATCCTCGTCCTGTCATGCGCCTTGATGCTGATGGGCTGCGACAGCGTGAAGCTGCGCAATCCGTTCCTTGACGATCAGGTGCCGCCCGAGGCCAAGGCCGAACCGCGGCTGGTGACAACGCCGCCGCCGCCTTCGCCCACGGATGCCAAAACCTGGCCGCGCCTTGTCGATGTACCATTCAAGCCCAAAGATTTTTCGCCCCAGCCAGCCTACACTCATTATATGGACGAACTGGAATACGACCGCGCCGAATCCGAAACCGCCAAGAAACAGGTGGTGGACGAAAGCCCCGCGCTGCCCGATGCCGCGCCGCCCAATGTTGTGTCGACAGGCCCGCGTTTGATGCCGCCTCAACTTCCTCAATCGCCTCAGGAGTAGCCCATGCGTATAGCCCTTGCCGGATTGGGAAATGTCGGTGCAGCCGTATTGCGGTTGTTGCGCGGCAATGCCGATTTGCTGGCCTCGCGCGCGGGGCAGACGATAACGGTGGCGGCGGTAAGCGCGCGCGACAAGAGCAAAATCCGCGCCTGCGATTTATCCGGCATCGAATGGGTCGATAACACGCTTGAGCTCGCCGCGCGCAAGGATGTCGATGTGGTGGTCGAGGCTATAGGCGGTGCCAGCGGCGTGGCGCGAGACTTGGCGGCGGCGGCTTTGGCGAATGGCAAGCATGTCGTGACTGCGAACAAAGCCTTGATCGCGGCGCACGGTGTCGAGCTGGCGGTCGCGGCGGAACAAGCAGGGGTGCGGTTGTCTTTCGAGGCGTCGGTGTGCGGCGCGGTTCCGGTTATGAAAACTTTGCGTGAAGGGCTCGCGGCCAATCGCGTTTCTTCTCTGCGCGGCATTTTGAACGGCACTTGTAACTATATCCTGACGCGTATGGAACAGGGGGGCATCGATTTCGCCACCGCGCTCGTCGAAGCGCAGCAGCGCGGCTATGCCGAGGCCGATCCGTCTGACGATATCGACGGCGTCGATACAGCGAACAAGCTGGCGATTTTGACGGCGGTGGCTTTCGGGCGCGCACCGGATTTGTCCGCGATTTTTGTGGAGGGTATTCGCACCATAACCCAGGCCGATCTTAAAGACGCCGCATCGCGCGGCGGGCGCATTAAATTGCTGGGCATAGCCGAGCGCACGGAATCCGGCATCGTCCAGCGCGTGCAGCCGGTGTTTGTGCCTTTGTCCGAACAATTGGCGAATGTCGGCGGCGTGATGAACGCGCTGGAAATAACGGGCGATTTCGCCGGAAAAACTTTGATTCAAGGACAAGGCGCGGGCGACCCGACGGCAAGCGCTATCGTCGCCGATCTGGTCGATATCGCGCGCGGCAATAGATTCTATGCATTCGGCGTGGCGGCGAAGAAGCTTGGGGCGTAGGCAGTGTGATGACGGAACAATCCGAAACCGCCTTGCCTGATAAAAAGACGATTGTCTGGCGGGGTATTTGTGATCGTTGCCCGCAGTGCGGCAAGGGCAAGATTTTTGCATCCTATCTCAAGCAGAACGATAAATGCTCGGTGTGCGGCGAGGACTTCTCGCGCTTTCGCGCCGATGACGGCCCTGCGTGGCTGACGATTTTGGTGACGGGGCATATTATGGTGCCGACGGCGGTTTATGTTGCCCGGCACGATATGATGTCGCAATGGACGCAGGTGACGGTGCTGCTTGTCTTGACGACTGTTATTGCTTTGTTAGTCCTGCCGCGCAGCAAGGGGATATTTATCTGCGTGCTTTGGCTGCTGGCAAAGAAACGGGCGGCAACCAAATCTGTTTAGCCTTGCCGCTGCACCATCATCTTCTTCGTTTCGGCAATTGCTTTCGCCGGGTTCAAGCCCTTGGGGCAGGTGTTCGTGCAATTCATGATCGTGTGGCAGCGGTAAAGCCGGAAGGGGTCTTCCAGATTATCCAGCCGTTCGCCTGTCGCTTCGTCGCGGCTGTCGGCCAGCCAGCGATAAGATTGCAGCAATACGGCGGGGCCCAGATAGCGGTCGCTGTTCCACCAATAGCTGGGGCATGAGGTCGAGCAGCAGAAGCAAAGGATGCATTCGTAAAGCCCGTCCAGCTTGGCGCGGTCTTCCGGCGTTTGCAGCGTTTCACTGTCGGGCGACGGTGGCGTTTCGGTTTTAATCCATGGCTCGATCGACGCATATTGCGCATAAACGGGGTTGAGGTTCGCGACCAGATCCTTAACCACTTCCATATGCGGCAGCGGATAGATTTTGACCGGGCCAGCGATATCGGCAATCGGTTTGGTGCAGGCGAGCGTATTGGTGCCGTCGATATTCATCGCGCAGGAACCGCAAATACCCTCGCGGCACGAACGGCGGAAAGTCAGCGTGCTGTCGATATTGTTTTTGATATGGATAATCGCGTCCAGAACCATAGGCCCGCAATCGTCGAGGTCGATGACATAGCTATCGACGCGCGGGTTCTGATTGTCGTCGGGCGACCAGCGATAAACCTTGAACGTCTTCGGGTGCTTGCACGCCTTGGGCGAATGATATTCCTTGCCGATGCCGACTTTGGAATTTTTGGGGAGGGTGAGTTCGACCATTTTATGCTCCGATCTTGCGGTAAATGTCTTTGACGATTTCCCTGATATCAACACTTATTGAATCAACGCCATTCAGAACCGCGAGGCTTTCGAGTACCGCCTGGCTTAGTCCTTTTTTTTGCTCCACAGTACGGCCTTCAAAAAGAGAGACTGTGGCATGAACAAAACTGCCGTCCTGCCCTTTTTCACCCGCCATAAAATCATTGGCGGGGTATGAGCGCGTTATGATGTCTTGAGGTTTGAAAAGACCGCAATCCATAAGCGTTCCGTGAACCCTGTCGCAGATGCCCGCATCCAGAAATTCTTCTTCGATATTGGCGGAATATTCTATGACCGCGTGAGGCATTAATACACCCTCGCCTTCGGCGGAACGATTTCGCACTCGTCGGTCATCGTGTACATATGAACCGGACGGTCGCCGAGTTTGGTTTTGCCTTTTTCATCGACCCAGACAGTTGAATGCTTCATCCATTTTTCGTCATCGCGCTTGGGGAAATCCTCTCGGGCGTGCGCGCCGCGGGATTCTTCGCGGGCTACCGCGCTGTTGACCGTGGCTTGCGCCTGATACAGCAGATTATCCAGCTCCAGCGTTTCGATCAGGTCAGAATTCCAGATCAACGAACGGTCGGTGATGCCGAGCTTGGCGCGCTTGCCCCAAACATCCTTCATCTTCTTCTGTCCTTGCACCAGCGTTTCCTTGGTGCGGAAGACGGCGCAATCATTCTGCATCGCCTTTTGCATTTCAAGGCGCAGGGCGGATGTGGACACATCACCCTTGGCATTGCGGAATTTATCCAGACGCGAAACGGCGAAATCGCCCGCGTCCTTGGGCATATCCTTGTGCATCATGTCCGGCTTGACCAATTCCGCCGCGCGCTTGGCGGCAGAGCGGCCGAAGACAACGAGATCGAGCAGCGAGTTCGAGCCCAAACGGTTCGCGCCGTGAACCGAAACGCATGCCGCCTCACCGATTGCCATAAGGCCCGGCACGGTGGCATCGGGATTGTCGGCGGTTGGGCGAATGGCTTCGCCGTGATAATTGGTGGGAACGCCGCCCATATTGTAATGTACCGTCGGCAGAACGGGGATCGGCTGGCGCGTGACATCCACTCCGGCAAACACGCGCGCGGTTTCGGAAATGCCCGGCAACCGTTCGTGAATAACCTTGGGATCGAGATGTTCGAGATGCAGGAAGATATGGTCTTTCAAAGGCCCGCAACCGCGTCCTTCGCGGATTTCGACCGTCATCGCGCGGCTGACAACATCGCGGCTCGCCAAATCCTTGGCGTGCGGCGCATAGCGTTCCATAAAACGTTCACCCGCGCTGTTGGTCAGGTAACCGCCTTCGCCGCGCACGCCTTCGGTAATCAAACAGCCAGCGCCATAAACGCCTGTCGGGTGGAATTGCACGAACTCCATATCCTGCAACGGCAATCCGGCGCGCAAAACCATTCCGCCGCCGTCGCCGGTGCAAGTATGCGCCGAGGTGCATGAGAAATAAGTGCGCCCATAACCGCCCGTCGCTAAAACCGTCTGATGCCCACGGAAACGATGCAGCGTGCCGTCATCCATATTGAGCGCGACGACGCCGTAGCAATTGCCCTTGTCGTCCATCATCAAATCAATGGCGAAATATTCGACAAAGAATTCGGCTTTGTGCTTCAGCGATTGCTGGTAGAGCGTGTGCAAAATCGCGTGGCCTGTGCGGTCGGCTGCCGCGCAGGTGCGCTGGGCGACGCCTTCGCCGAATTTGGTTGTCATGCCGCCGAAGGGACGCTGATAGATTTTACCCGCCGCCGTACGGCTGAAGGGAACGCCGTAATGTTCCAATTCGATAATCGCGGGAATAGCCTCGCGGCACATATATTCAATCGCGTCCTGATCGCCGAGCCAATCCGACCCTTTGATCGTGTCATACATGTGCCAGCGCCAATCGTCCTCGCCCATATTGCCGAGCGCGGCGGAAATGCCGCCCTGCGCCGCGACCGTGTGGCTGCGCGTGGGGAACACTTTGGTGATGCAGGCGGTTTTCAAACCTTTTTCGGCCATACCGAAAGTGGCGCGTAATCCCGCACCGCCCGCGCCGACAACGACGACATCATAAGTATGATCGACAAATTCATAAGCTTTAGGCATGAGGACTTAAACTCCGAAAAAGATTTTGGCGACCGACAGCGTGCCGAGAATAGCCAGCGACGCCGCGATGAATTTGATGATGAACAGCGCGCCGAATTTGGTGGCCTCGCAATGAACATAATCCTCAATAACCACCTGCAATCCGGCAACGGCGTGATGCAATCCCGCCAGCAGCAGCAAAATGGAAAAAGTCGCCGACACGGGCGATTGCAGCCAATACATAGCGCCGCTATATCCGCCCGTCATCGCGTTATCGAAGAAACCGATCAGCACGTAAAGCGTCAGCGGGATCAGGGCCAACGCCGTCATGCGTTGCATCAGCCAATGTTCGGTGCCGCTTTTGGCCGAGCCGAGGCCGCGTACTTTGCCAAGCGGCGAGCGAATGGATTTTATCTTCGCGTTCATAGGAAAACTCCATAGGCTTTGAGCCAGACAATCGCGGTCATAATGACAGTCGCGGCGAGGACGATGCGGCCCGTTTTATAGGTTTCCTTGAGTTCGAGGAACAACCCTGTGTCCCACAGCAAATGACGGATGCCGCAGGACAGGTGATAAAAGAACGCCACCGTCAATCCGAACAATACAACTTGCCCCACAATACTTTGCGAACAGGTAACGAAACCGGCATAGCTTTCGGGGCCTTTGGCCAGCGACACCAGCCACCACACGAAAATCACCAATCCGCAGGCCAGCGCGACGCCCGTCATGCGGTGGAATATGGAAAGGACAGAGGTCAATTGCGGCTTGTAAATCGTCAAATGAGGCGACAGTGGCCGTTCGACTTTGGCATCGGCTGAAGGAGACATGAGATAGAGCCTTGATGATTCAGGGAAAACAAGGCGACAATAAGCGGTATGGGCGGCTTAGGCAATATGCTGAATAATGACATTTACCCGTCTCCCGCATAGCGCGAGACGGGTGCCATAGCACGCTCAGGTGATAGAACGATGAAAATTTATGGTGGGGAGCAGGCGATTTATACTAAGCCTGTGGTGCCAGCAGATTTTTTGACCTAAGTTCTCTGACAATAGTGCGAATAGCTTCTTCGGGCGTGCACTGTATTTCCCTGTATTTAATCCCCAGTTCTGGTCCTATCGGAGGAATACCCGCATCTACCCCATCTCCAATTTTAAGGGTGACAGGGGTAGGCGTTTTTTCTTTCGCAACAGATAAAGTATAAACCGCACGACAATCTGACGCGACCCCACCCCTGTCGCACTTTATATAAATTCCGGCGAATGTTTCATCTCTACTGATTTTTTGAGTATAAAAAACTTTCTGTGTATGCGATTCAGACAATTGGATCTTTGTAAGGGGCGTTATAGTAGCTAACGCCTCCTCCAGTTCTAGTGTTATTTCAGCCGCTGTGGCTTTCCAAGCCTCGGCTTCCGCTTGTTCTTCTTTAACTATTTTAAGAGCATCCATAATATATATCCTCGATTGATGAGTTGTAATCACAGCGCAAAATAACCCAAATCGCTGCAAAAACCCTGATACAACCAATCTATGAAAGTAAAAAGAAAAATCGACATAGTTAAGGTGTTTTCCACCTGTTCCTAAACCACGTCATCTGGCGTTTGGCGTAATTGCGGGTCATTTGCTGGGCTTTGGCGGTCGCGTCGGCAAGCGAGGTTTCGCCGCGCAGATAGGCGGCGATTTCGCGCACGCCGAGAACCTTCATCGCGGGCAGGGAGGGGGACAGGTTGCGCGACATAAGGTTTTTCACTTCCTCAATCGCGCCGCGTTCGATCATTGAAAGAAAACGCGCGTCACAAGCAGCGTACAGCGCATCGCGGGGCGGCAATAATAAATGCGTTTCAGGTTCACTGTCGTGATAGTCGCTCGCGGCGCTGCCTTCTTTGTGCCAATCACCCAGACTTTTGCCTGTATGCGCGATGACGGCATAGGCGCGGATCAATCTTTGGCGGTCGTTGCGGGCGATGCGGGCGGCGCTGGCGGGATCGCAGGCGGCTAAGGTCGCGCGGAATGTTTTTTCGCCCTGCTCAGTATAAAGTTTTTCGGCAGCATCGCGAACATCTTCGGGAATGTTGGGAATATTCGTTAATCCGCCACGCAAGGCCTCGAAATACAGTCCTGTTCCGCCTACCAGAATGGGGGTGCGTCCGGCTGCCCACACTTGTGCGATTGCCGCCTGAGCCTGAGCCAGCCATTTGCCAGCCGAGGAGGCTTCGGCAGCATCGGTCGTTTCATACAGCAAATGGGGGATTTCGGCGCGATCTTTGGGGTCTGGTTGAGCCGTTAACAGGGGCATTCCGGCATAGACCTGCATCGCATCGGTGTTGATAATGCTGCCTTTAACCTGCCGCGCCACCTGCATCGCCAGCGCCGATTTGCCGGAAGCGGTAGGCCCGCCGATAAGAATGATGCGTTCTTGTGACATGGGGTTTTCAGTTGGTTATGAAAGGGCTATAGTCCCCCCCGCACCTTAAAAACAAGAGGAAAACATGGGATTAAGCCTCACGCATATTATTTTGCTGCTGGTCGTTGTGCTGGTCATCTTTGGGGTGGGCAAGTTGCCTCAGGTTATGGGCGATTTGGGCAAGGGTATTCGCAACTTCAAATCCGGCCTTAACGAGAAGCCGGATGAGCATAAGCTGGAAGAACATAAGCCGGATGATAAAAACCCACCTCTCCCGCCGCCGACGGAATAGGCTCCGATGCTGGATATAGCCTGGCCTGAACTGGTGGTGATCGGGGCGGTGGCATTGGTCGCTATCGGGCCGAAAGACCTGCCCAAAGCAATGCACACGCTGGGCAAATGGGCGGCCAAGGCGCGCGCGCTTGCGCATGACGTTCATCGCACGATTGAACAGATTTCCTACGAAGCGGAAGTCGCGGAAAAATTAAGGAAGAACGAACCTGCCACGCCAGCACCGCCTCCCGCGCCGGAGCCGCCCCAAGACAAACATGACTGAGCCCGATCTTCTCGACCCCATGAAGCAGCCGCTTCTCGCGCATCTTGTCGAGCTGCGGAAAAGGCTGATGTATGCGATGCTGGCGATCCTTGCGGGGTTTGCGATCAGCTATGCTTTCGCGCCGCAGATTTACGAATTTCTCGTGCGGCCTTTGGCCGCCGCGACGGCGGGCGAACATCGCCGCCTGATTTACACCGGCCTGACCGAGGCCTTTATCACTTATATCAAGCTGGCTTTGTGGACGGGATGTTTTCTCGCGTTTCCGATAGTCGCCGCGCAAATATGGATGTTTGTGGCACCCGGTCTTTACAAAAACGAACGCAAAGCGTTTTTGCCGTTCCTTGTCGCCACGCCGGTTTTCTTTCTCATGGGCGCGTCGGTCGCTTATTACGTCGTGTTCCCGATGGCGTGGAAATTTTTCCTGAGTTTCGAAATGCCCGGCACGACTGAATCCTTGCCGATCCAGCTCGAAGCCCGCGTTAGCGAATATCTGTCCTTGTCGATGACGGTGATTTTCGCGTTCGGATTGGCGTTTGAATTGCCGGTGATTTTGGTGCTGCTGGCGCGGGCAGGGGTGCTGTCGGCGGCAAAATTATCGTCTTTCCGGCGTTATGCTGTCGTGCTGATCTTCGTCTTCGCCGCCGTGCTGACGCCACCCGATCTTATCAGTATGGTAAGTCTTGCGCTGCCGATGATGCTGCTTTACGAACTCTCTATCCTTGGCGCAAAATGGGTCGAGAAGAAAAAAGAAATCTAGGAAAACTAAATGCACGACATCCGTTTCATCCGCGAACAACCCGAAGCTTTTGATGCCGCTTTGAAGCGGCGCAGTCTTGCGCCTTTGTCGGCGGAGATTCTCGCGCTCGACGCCGAACGCCGCGCGGCGCAGACGGAGATGCAGGAACTGCAGGCCAAGCGCAACGAGGTTTCCAAGCAGGTCGGCGAGATCAAGCGCAACAAGGGCGATGCCGAGCCTTTGATGCAGCAGGTTGCGGCGATGAAGGAACGCCTTATGGCGCTGGAAGGGATCGACAAGATCAAGGGTGATGAATTGCACGCCCAGCTCAGCAGCATCCCCAACCTGCCTGTCGCCGATGTGCCGGACGGCAAGGATGAACATGACAACAAGGAACTGCGCCTTTTCGGCAAGCCAGCCCTCATCAACAATCCGCGCCAGCATTTCGAATTGGGTGAGGCGCTTGGGTTGATGGATTTTGAGGGTGCGGCGAAATTGTCCGGCGCGCGGTTCACGGTTTTGAAAGGCGCATTGGCGCGTCTGGAACGCGCTTTGGGCGATTTCATGCTCGACACGCATACGCAGGAATTTGGTTACACCGAAGTTTCGCCGCCTTTGCTGGTTAAAGACGAAATCATGTACGGTACGGCGCAATTGCCAAAATTCGCCGATGATCAATTTTTTGCCGGACGGTTGAATACGGAAGGCAAGCTGTGGCTCATTCCGACAGCAGAAGTGCCGCTCACCAATCTCGTCAACGACGCGATTGTCGAACGGGAAAAACTGCCCTTGCGTTTCACCGCGCGCACGCCTTGTTTCCGCGCTGAAGCTGGAGCGGCTGGCAAAGACACGCGCGGCATGTTGCGGCAGCATCAATTCTATAAAGTCGAAATGGTCAGCATCACATCGCCCGACCAATCGAACGCCGAACATGAACGTATGACGGAATGCGCGGAAACGGTTTTGAAGAAACTCGAACTACCGTTCCGCACGATTGTGCTTTGCACCGGCGATATGGGGTTTGCCTCGCGCAAGACCTATGACATCGAAGTGTGGATGCCGGGGCAGAATGCGTATCGCGAGATTTCCAGTTGTTCCAACTGCGGCGATTTTCAGGCGCGGCGTATGAACGCCCGTTGCCGCAGCGCGGGCGAAAAACAAACCGAGTTTGTTCATACGCTCAACGGCTCCGGCGTCGCCGTGGGGCGTTGTTTGATCGCGGTTATGGAGAATTATCAGCAACCCGACGGGTCTATTGTCATTCCTACCGCTCTGCGCAAATATATGGGCGGATTGGAGCGCATCGGATGAAACGTTTAGCCTTAATTATCATGCTCGCGGCGCTTTCCGCCTGTACCGCGTTCCACGGGCCGAATGCTTATTTGCCCTCGCGCGACGGCATTCAGGTGGGCGAGACGGTTACCGTCAAGGGGAACGAAAATATCTATACGATCGCCCGCGAACATGACGTGTCGATGCGCGAGCTCATCGTTCTCAACAATTTGAAACCGCCTTTTGAAGTTCATCCGGGACAGGATTTAATCCTTCCCGCCGGAGGTACCAGCTTTGCGGGCGACATGAAACCTCCCGAGGCAGCGCCTCTGGACGAGGTGGAAAAGAGCCCGCTTGCGCCTATCGAACCGTCAGCGGTTTCGAGCCAGCCTTTAGCTCCTGTTGTGGCCCCTGTGATCGCTCAGGCCCCCGCCACTGCGCCGCCTCAAGCTTTGGTGCCGCAACCTTTGCCCAATGCGGCGCTCGCCACTCAGGTTGTCCCGGCGTCGAAACCTGTGGAGGCTCTTAACAGCCCGACACCGCCGCCAAAGCCTGTGGCGACGACTGTGGCGGCTGTTGCAGCCCCTGCGGCTCCTGCCGCCGTAGCTCCGGCGGTTGAGGCTCTCAATATGGTCTGGCCGGTGCAGGGGCCTATTCTCTCTGCCTTTGGCTCCAAAGGGGCCGGGTTGAATAATGACGGCGTGAATATAGGGGCCCCTAAAGGCGCGCCCGTCGTCGCCGCTGCGCCCGGAATGGTCGTCTATGCCGGGGATGAGATGAAAGGTTTCGGCAATCTCGTGCTGATCCGGCATCAGGGCGATTGGGTGACGGCCTATGCGCATCTGGACCGCGTTTTGGTCAAGAAAGATACTATTGTCGGCCAGGGCGATATGATCGGCACTGTTGGAAAGACCGGCGATGTCACCACGCCGCAATTGCATTTTGAAACCCGTCAATCGGGCAAACCGGTCGATCCGGCCACGGTTGTTAAGCACAGCATGTAAGAATCTGAATTCTCGGACATGCAGCACTTGGGAAACAGGATGCGCGAGAAGAGGGTGCGTTTATAACCTAACCCTTCGCTATAATCCGACGGCATTCATCGAGGAATGGCTGAGGGTCGCCGCTGCGCGATTCAAAAAGATGGAAGCAATCATTGCCATAGGTGGTGGCGATTCCATAGGCCATGGGGCGATTGGGTAAATCCCATTTTGGCGTGATGAAATGCGTCGGCGCGATCAATTCGACGGGAGCTTGAAATTGCCTCCATACATCCGTCCAGTTTTGGCAAATATCCGCGTACGGCGTCGGTTTGGCCGAGGGGCGCCCCAGACTGTTCCATGTCGTCCGGCTGATGTAGGTGTACCAAGCGCCGGCATAAGAGCGTGTCGGGTCGATATGGTTTGCAGCCCCTTCCGCGCCGATGAGCGTTCCCTTCGCCGCTTTTTGCAGATTCTCGGCAAACTTATCCCGGCTTAACGGCACGCAATCGATATCGATGAAGAGGAAAATATCGATATCGTCCATTCGTGCCATGACCCAGTCGATCCATTCGCCGTGGTTTAGTCCCTGGATGCGGTGTTGATTGACGGCCATTCCCAGCGCGGCGCACGCTTCTTTCTGTGCCGTGACAATGGCGGGGTCGATGTTGTCCCAATAAAGGGAATAAAGACTAGCGCGCATATTGATCAACCCTCGGCACGAATTATGGGATCGCTGCTTTCATTCTAGGTTTGACAGTGAAGGCAGACAATAGGAAAGGCCTGAATTTTATAAAATCTTGCCGCCAACTTGGAAAGGGGGCATATTTGTCATGCTTTATCATTTCCACCTTATGCATCATAGCGTGATGAACAGCCCCCCTTTATTTTCCGTCGTCATGTGCACATATCAACGCTTTGATCAGCTGTCACTGGCGATTGATCGCGTGCTTGAACAGGATATCGGCGCCGACGCTTACGATATATGGGTGATGGATAATTCTCCCGCCTCGCCGGAACGCGCCGCGAGTAAGGCAAAATACGCCAATACCCCCAATCTGCATTATATCGAACTGGATACGCCCGGTGCTGCCAATGCCCGCAACGAAGGGATCAGGTTGTCGCAAGGGAACTACATTGCCTTTCTCGACGATGATGTGTTGGCTTCGCCCGGTTGGCTGCGTCATCACAGGGATGCCTTTGCGAGTGCGCCCGACAATGTGGCGGCGATAGGTGGCCGGATCGTTGCGGGCTTTGAAGTGCCAAGACCGGTATGGCTGCGTGACTCCATGCTGCTTTACCTTTCCGTGTTTGATTGCGATGTTGCGCCGCCGGATTATCAGCCTATCAGCGCAAATGTGGTTTTCAGACGCACGGCTTTGAGAGATCATGGCTTTCACACAGGACTCGGACGCCGCGGTAATGAATCCAATAATTTATTGTCCGGCGAGGAAACGGCTCTCACCAATTATATCCACTCGCAGGGCGGCAAGTTTGGTTATGCGCCTTTGGCGGCGGTCACGCATTGCATATCCGCCGAACGTTTGACGCGATCCTGGTTTCGCCGCCGAGTCTCATGGCAGGCGATTTCAGACCAATTGGGACAAGGGTTGAGCGCGGAAGGCGCGCTCCAATTATGGCCTTATATCATTGATTATTTGAAAAAAGTTCCACGCGAGCATATCGCTTGCATGGGTTTGTTGTGGGACACGGATGATTCTGAAATTTTTCATTGCCAGCTTATCTGCATAAAATTTTTTACGCAGATACTGATTTCACAGGGATGTTATGCGCCGGGCATGCTGGGCTAGTGGCCTGCGTTAACTATTCTGATGAAAGTATTTTAGTGCTTGTCGGAGGTGGGGCCCAATTCGTAATACTTACCGGCAACTTTTAAGGGAACGCAAAATGCTGGATCAAATCATACGGTGGGACGATAAATATTTTGGCACGAAATTGCATATTCATGCGCCCGCCCATTTGCACAAAGAACCCGACTTCAACATTCTGGCGATCGAGGGCAATTTTTCGGCGAACGAATGGAAAGTCAATCTGGGGCCGGATCTTAGGATGATTGTGCCGTCGTTGTGGCCCGTAACAACGGCCTATGCTTTCCACCCCAGCGGCCCCTTTACGGCGCCGAGCGGTGAAAAAACTTTTACGAATAACGAGATCGTCGCGTTTGTCCAAGAGACTTGTCGCCAACAAGAGAGAACCATCGCTTCTTTTGAAAACCGGGCGCGCATTTGCGGGTGGGTGGAACCAAATCTCCCCGGCTCAACGGCTGTACCGACTCTTAATCCCCGAAATAATTGCGGCTAGGCAGTTAGGCTGTCTGCTGCAACTTCTCTTGCTGCGGGCGTTTGAATTCCGGCACGAGGGTGGATAGGCGCGCGACGGATTCCACCTCATTCAGCCCTCCGCGCAATTGCGTGGCGTAGGATTCCAAGGCTTGTTGCAGGACAGGCAATTCAACAGTAGCGGCTTTGCCCAGTTTGACGCCATCGGCGGCAGACGGGATCAGGTCTTCGTCGTCGGCAAAAAGTTCTTCGAATAATTTTTCGCCGGGACGCAGGCCGGTATAAATGATCTTGATGTCTTCGTCTGGCTTCAATCCGGCGAGGCGTATGATCTGCCGCGCGAGATCGGCGATTTTCACGGGCTCGCCCATATCAAGCACCAGAACCTTGCCACGCTGATCGCCCGGGCGCGTGCCGAGAGCAGAGGCTTGCAACACCAGCTCGACCGCTTCGCGCACCGTCATAAAATAGCGGGTAATGTCGGGATGCGTCACGGTCAAAGGGCCGCCCTTGGCAAGCTGTTCCTGAAAACGCGGCACAACCGATCCGGTCGAGCCCAGAACATTGCCGAACCGCACAGTGATAAAGCGCGTCGCGTTCGAGGACAGATCGAGCGCCTGACAATACATTTCCGCCAGCCGTTTGGTCGCGCCCATAACGCTCGACGGATGCACGGCCTTGTCGGTGGAAATCAGAACCATTGCCGCGAGGCCCGAGGCGAGGCAGCAATCCGCCACAATACGTGTGCCGATGACGTTGGTCAGAACCGTTTCGCGGATATTTTCTTCGGCCAGCGGCACATGCTTGATCGCGGCGGCGTGGAAAACCAGCTCCGGGGCTTCATCGACAAAAATTTGCGAGATGCGCGTCGCGTCACGCACATCGCCGATCAGCGAACTGAGGCTTTGATAGGGGAAGGTTTCGCGTACCTCCATATCGATGCGGTACAAATTATATTCGCTGAATTCGACGAGGATCAAATGTTTGGGCTCCAGCGCTGCGATTTGGCGAACGAGTTCCGAACCGATTGTGCCGCCCGCACCTGTGACCAGAACGCGTTTGCCCTTGACCAGCGTGCGGATATCGCTGCGGTTCAACTTGGTTTCGGGGCGGCCCAGCAAATCTTCCAACGCCAAAGGCTGATCGCGCACCGACATCGCGCTGGCGACATCGCTGCGCACATCGGTGAGGGCGGGAAGGCGCGACAGGCTGAGGCCGAGTGCGGTAGATTGTTCGAGCAACTGGCTGACCAGCGTGTTGTTAAAGCGGGAAACGGCGCGGGTTAAAATCAGGCGGGTCGGGGCTTTCATCTGATCACGCAATTTGGCGACGATCGCGGGCAATTGATCGACGGTGCCGATCACGTCGATGCCGTGAATGGAACGCCCGACGCGCTTGGCGTTCTCGCCGATGATGCCGACGACGTGATAGGCAGATTGCGGATTGGCGTCGACCGCGCGCAGGAAAATATCGGCCTCGTCACCCGCGCCGACCAGCAGAACATTCACGCGGCCCGCGCCGGAACGTTCCCACAAAGCGCTCAAACGCCTTTCGCGCGACAGGCGGAACAGCATGCGCGATCCGCCGAGGCCCGCGAGCATAATGAACCATGCCATAAAAGGAACTGTACGCGGCACGCCGACAAGGCGGGTGGTGACGAATGCGATTGCCAGAAAAATTGCCACGGCGATTGTCGCCGAACGCAGGATTTCCATCAAATCGCGCAGCGAGGCAAAAGCCCAAATGCTGCGGTAAAGCCCGTTCACCCAAAACACGACGCCGCACGTGACGGTAAAAAGCACCGAGGCGACAAACGTCGCGCCCAGATCCAGCATGCCGAAGTCGCCGCTGACGCGCAGGTAAAGCGCGAGCCAGAATGAAATCGCCGCGACAGCTATATCATGCAGAAAAGCCAGCAAGCGGCGGTTGGCATAAATAAGATTCATATTTTACTTCTTTTAAGGCCTTGGACCGGAACCGCCGCATGCTAGTCGAAAACACTATCGCATGTCACCCCTTTTGGGCTCATTTTTGGTGGAATATGAACATTCTGGTACCGGAATCCGCGAAACCGCGCTTGTTCTGGGGGCGGGCGGCGGGTAAGGTTGCGCAGGCTGTTTTTATGAAGAAGAAAATGCACAAACCTCTTAAAGCTCTCACAATCCTTATCGTACTGTTTATGGTCGTTTTCGTCGGATTGGCGATTTTCGTCAGTACGATCGATGCCGATAAATACCGCCCGCAATTGGTCGCGGAGCTTGCCAAGCAGACGGGGCGCGACGTTAAGCTCGGCGGGCCTATCGCATTCTCGCTAGGGTTCGGGGGCATTCGGGTTTCGGTGCAGGATGCGTCGATCAGTAATCCCGCCTGGGGCAGTCGTCCGGTTATGGCGAGCATGGGCAGGTTTGAACTGATTATCGGCATGTTGCCGCTTTTGCAGCATCGGGTATCGGTCGATAAATTGTCGATTGAAAATGCCGATATTCTTTTGGAAAGCAACGCCGCGAAGCAGCACAACTGGGATTTCGGCGCGGCGGGCAATGCGGGCGGCGAACAAACTGCGGCTCCAGTTTCGCCTTCCGCGCCTTCTGCTCTTCCTCCTGTGAGCGTCGGCAAGCTCAGCATTATCAATAGCCAGCTTTCTCTGCGCGACGCCGACGGAAAAGTCAGCAGCTTTAACGTCTCGTCTTTGGATATGACGATGCGGTCGAGCGGTGCGGAATTGAAATTCACGGGCGATGCCAACGGCGCGGCGATAACGCTCGATCTCAAGACCGGCATTACGGATTTGATGAGCAGGGATAAATTTCCTTTTGACGCCGATGCGACTTACAACGCTTTTCATCTGAAGGCGAAGGGCGATGCCGATATGGGCAGCGGCAATGCCGAGATTTCCTCCTATGAGGTAACGGCAGGTAAAACGACGATCAAGGGCGACGTTGCCGCGACATGGAACGGCCCGCGCCCGACGATACGCGGCAGTTTGAACAGCGATCAGATCGATCTCGCCGATTTCAAATCCTCCTCGTCGCCGGAGGTTGAGAGCACGGCTCCGGTCAATGCCAATTCCCAACCTGCAGCTTCCGGCGTTAAGCGGATATTCAGTGCTGCGCCTTTGCCGTTTGGCGCGTTGCAGGCTGTGAATGCTGATCTTGCCGTTTCCGTCGGTGCTTTGAAGCTGGGAACGGGTGAGCTGAAAACGATTTCCGCGAAACTGTCCTTGTCCAACGGCAATCTGATTTTGTATCCCGTTACGGCGAATGTCGGCGCTTCTCCTGTGGATGTGCAATTGCAGTTGGAGGCGGCGCAATCGCCCGCGCGATTGTCGGTTAAGGTGACAGGCGACGGCGTCGATCTGGGCGATCTGCAAAAGCTGGGCGGCATGGCGCCTTTCATGTCGGGCAAAGCCGGAGCGAATGTCCAACTGACGGGGCAGGGGAACAGCTTGCATGAGATCGCTTCTAGCCTCGGTGGCATTATCGTCGTCACGGCGGAAAAAGGGGAAATCCTGACGGGGGCCGCGTCTCATATTTCCTCGCTGCTGGCTGCGGTGTTCAGTCCCGTGGGCGGCGATGATGCGATGGAATGCCTTGCGGCGCGATTTATCGCCAAAAACGGGGTCTTGTCCGACAACGGCATATTGATCGACTCCACGGCTTCGGTCGTTTCGGGCAAGGGGAGGGTTAATCTGGACAGCGAAATGGTGGATATGTCTTTGCGCGCCAAGACCAAACTGCTCGATATCGGCGGGCTGGTGCCCGCGCTGCAAATCAGCGGCGGCTTGGCCGATCCTCATTATTCGGTCGATGCGGTCAGTGTGGTTAACAATGTCGTTGGGTCTTTGACATCCGGTAATATCGACGTTATCGCCAGCAATGTGCCGGACATGCAGACGGCTCCGGCGGGGCAAAATGCCTGTCTCTATACCCTCGATAACCCCAAGGCACCGGGCGACTTGTCCGATATTTTATCGACAAACCCCGTCACCAATGCCGGCCAGAAGATAAAAAATATAGGCGGTTCATTGATTAAAGGCCTGTTTGGGCAGTAAGGGCACATTTCTGCGTTGACAGGGGCGTGCGCTTTGCCTAAACCTTGCCGCCTGTCGAAACGGGGACGGTTGTCCCTTTGTTTACGCGGGTGTAGCTCAGTTGGTTAGAGCGTCGGCCTGTCACGCCGAAGGTCGCGGGTTCGAGCCCAGTCACTCGCGCCAGTGGCAACTGGTATCACCGGGCCTGGTCCTATGGCGGGACGTAACGATATGGGCTAGTGTCCTGCGCCTGCTGCACTGCGGTATGTTTCCCGCGGTCGGTTCGGCTAGCTGAGCGGGAGCGACATGCAGCCAGTCCTCTTCGGTTACCTTCCGGTGCTGGTCTTCCTGATCATCGCCGGAGCCATCGCCTGCGTCATGGTGGGCGGATCGCTTCTGGCAGCGCGCCAGAAACCTTACCCGGAAAAACTATCCGCTTACGAATGCGGCTTCGAGCCATTCGACGACGCGCGGCGGCGCTTCGACGTCCGTTATTATCTCGTCGCCATCCTGTTCATCATCTTCGATCTCGAAGTGGCCTTCCTGTTCCCCTGGGCCGTGTCCCTGAAGGGCATCGGCGCATTCGGCTTCTGGTCGATGATCGCGTTCCTCGGCGTGCTGACCGTCGGCTTCATCTACGAGTGGTGCAAGGGCGCACTGGAGTGGGAGTAAGCCGGTGAACGACAATACGGCAATCGCCTGGAACCGCGACGCGCTGCCGCCGGGACCAGAGCAAGATGCGG
>JBAVWC010000266.1:0-3590 GCA_049697595.1 Alphaproteobacteria bacterium | reverse complement strand
CGCTCAGGCTTTTATAGCCCTTTTGGGTGTCGGCATCGTCTTCTTTGTTGCCATAGGACTTGTCATAGATTTCCGAGGCGTTCACTTCGGTAAAGCGCACGGGCTTGCCATAGCTGGCCAGCTTCTGAAACAGGTCAAAATGCGGGGTTGCCTTGCTCCACGCCTTGTACGGACTGTCTCCGGAAAAAACATAATAATGATAACCGAGGATTTCATAATTCACGCCGTGGGCTTGCATATAATCGATAAATCCGAAATTGGTTGAGGTTGTGCCCAACACTCTTCTCAGCTTGCCGCCGCTCTCGTTGATCTTGCCAATGGCATCGGACATGCCTTTCATCACTTCGCCCCAATCCCGCATGATCGGGGTGTCGAATTCCTTGGCCGTCCAACCGTACCCGAAGAGCTTTTCGCCGCCCTCGTTTGTAGCCACCAGATTGATCTCGTTCTCCAACTCCCAATCTTGAATGCCATCTTTGAAAAGGCGCACGAAATTATAGGTGCGGTCAAAACCTTGCCGATAAAGGGCCTGTTGATCTCCGGCTTTATAGTGTCCGACATCCGTGCGATCTCCCCAGGTAAAGGGCACCAGCAAAACAGGGCGCAGAATGATGCCCCATTTTTTCGCCACGGTAATTAAGGCGCGCGTTTGGGTTATCGATTTTGCTTCGGAATCCTCACTAAGCGGAACATCAAACCGGTAAGTTGTCAGATGGTTTTGATGCATGACCTCAAACTGCTTTTCATAGTCGGCGAAAACGGGGCTGTAGATAGGGTGGCCGTTCACGCCCCACAGGATTTCTCCGGCTTGCGCGGGCAGGGGGGTGGTCAGGAAAAGGGTAAGAAACAATTTTAAGCCATAATGTTTTGTTTGTTGATAGATGCTATGCATAACCCCTCCCTTGTTGGACGCGCCTACTATGCCGGAAAAACTGTTTTATGCGATTACAAATTTGGGCGACAGCGCGGTAACAGGTGCGCTGTCGGTCAGTTTGATTGTTTACTTATTGATCTTGCGCCAAAAGAGGGCGGCCTTGGCGGTGGGGGCTGCATTTGCAGTTGCCGCGCTGATTATTGCCGTAGGCAAAATCGCGCTTTACAGCCGTTGCGATCTTTCCGAGGCCCCGTTTGGCCTGCGGTCGCCCAGCGGTCATACTGCGATTTCCGTGGCTGTGTATGGGCTGTTCGCGGCGCTTGTTGCGGCGTCTCAAACAGGCAGGCGGCGCATTATTCCCTATCTTGTTGCTGTGCCATTGATCGGGCTTATCGCCGCCTCGCGCGTGGTCTTGAGCTATCACACGACGGGCGATGTGATCGCAGGCTTGATCGTCTCGGGGGGACTGTCGGTTTGGCGGCTTGGTGGGCCTTTCTGCGCGGAGAAACGGTGCGCTGTTCCTGGGGGCCCTTTGTCCTTATCGCACTGATTGTTCTTGGCTTCCTATATGGGGTTCAGCTTCCTGCCGAAGGCCTTATCGCCCGGCTAGCCTACTACATACGCAGCCATATAGGGGCTTGCTGAGAGGTTATCGTTAAGTCTTTTATCCAAGCGATAATCGGGCTATAGAGACGCCAATACAATTATTGTCGATGACCATTTTTAGATGTTTTCATGACATATGCCGTAAAAGAAATATACAAAACGCTGCAAGGCGAGGGCGGCCAGACGGGCCGCGCGGCCGTGTTTTGCCGTTTTGCCGGATGCAACCTGTGGAGCGGGCGCGAACAGGATCGGGCAGAGGCGACCTGCCGGTTTTGCGACACGGATTTTATTGGCACCGACGGCCCCGGCGGCGGCAAATTTTCTGCGGCTGAAGAACTGGCCTCGGCTATCGCTGCTTGCTGGGGCGACGACGAAGCCTACCGAATGGTTGTATTCACCGGCGGCGAGCCTTTGTTGCAACTGGACGAGGCGTTAATTCGGGCGATGAAAGCGCAGAAATTCTTCATCGCCGTGGAAACAAATGGCACGATTGCCGCCCCTCCCGGCATTGATTGGCTATGCGTTAGCCCAAAAGCCGATGCGCCGCTTGTGCAACGTTCGGGTACGGAATTGAAGCTCGTTTATCCGCAAAAGGAATGCAAACCCGCCGATTTTATCGGCCTGAAGTTCGAGCATTTCTTTTTACAACCTATGGATGGGCCTGATCGCGCGGCCAATACCGCTCTTGCAGCCGCCTATTGCCTCGCGCATCCGTCCTGGCGTATCAGTGTGCAGACGCATAAATATATGGGTATTCCGTAAAATGTACGAACTCGGCAAACAATTCCGTTTCGATTCCGCGCATACGCTGGAGCGCGAGATGTCGGAACAGCAAAATGAATCCAGCCGTACGATCCACGGCCATTCCTATCGCGCCGAGGTGATTTTGCGCGCTGCCGTTCTGCCGAAATCGGGGATGGTCGTCGATCTCGCCGTGCTGGAAAATGCCTTGGCGGAAATGCACCGGGCGCTGGATCACCGCATGCTCAACGATATTCCGGGGCTGGAGATTCCGACGATGGAAAATATTTGCCATTGGATATGGGAAAAACTGGCGGGCGATTTTCCGGGATTGGCGCGGGTCGCCGTTTATCGCGACAGCAGCGGCGAAAGCTGCATCTATAACGGCGCGTTGAACAAGTCATGAGCGAACGCGCGCTCGTTCTTTTTTCCGGAGGCCAGGATTCGACCGCATGCCTCGCCTGGGCATTGGATCGTTTCGATCACGTCGAAACGGTCGGCTTCGATTATGGGCAGCGTCATATTATAGAACTCGAATGCCGCAAAACAATTCGCACCCGCTTAGTGGCCGAATTTCCCGCATGGGCTTTGAGGATCGGCGAGGATCATATGCTCGATCTGGGCGTACTGAAATCGATCAGCGCGACCTCGCTGACGCGCGATATGGATATCAAAATGCAGGCGAACGGCTTGCCGAACAGTTTTGTGCCGGGACGTAATTTGCTGTTTTTGACTCTGGCCGCCGCGCTTGCCTACCGGCAGGGCATCCGGCATCTGGTCGGCGGTATGTGCGAAACCGATTATTCCGGCTATCCCGATTGCCGCGATGCGACTTTGAAATCCCTGCAAACCTCGATCAATCTTGGGATGGAGGCAGATTTTATCATTCACACGCCTTTGATGAAGTTAACCAAGGCCGATACCTGGCGGCTCGCGGAAACGCTGGGTGGCGACAAACTGGTGAAATTGACGCAACAGGATACCCACACATGCTATCTGGGCGAACGTGGCGCGCAGCATGAATGGGGCTATGGATGCGGCGTTTGCCCGGCCTGCGTTCTGCGCCGGGAAGGCTATGCGGCCTATCGGGGCGAGGGCTAATAGCGCGGGTTAACGCCGTTTTTTGGGCCATTTACGGCTCGCATTTTTTTACTAGCCAATCGGGGCTTGATCGGCTAAAAAGTCTCGTTCCCCACACAGTAGAATGTTTAGTCCGGTGCCAAACACCGGACGGGGAACTATGAGTAAAAAGGAAGTTTGCGGCGATATCTAGGAGTGTAGCTCAATTGGTAGAGCGTCGGTCTCCAAAACCGAAGGCTGGGGGTTCGAGACCCTCCACTCCTGCCAACCTACGCTCGCTGCGCGAGCT
>JBAVWC010000265.1:0-10129 GCA_049697595.1 Alphaproteobacteria bacterium | reverse complement strand
GGGTTAGGGAGGGGGGAGTGCCACCCGGATTCAGTTTGATAGTTATAAGCAATTTTGCAGTTAGCATTGCAGCAAAATTGCTTATAATAACCCGGCAGGATATCCAGCTGAACGCCCCCTCCCTAACCCTCCCCAAACCAAACAACAAGGTGGGGGGAGGGGATTCTGACGAACCTATTGCTATCACAGAGGAACAAGACATGCCAATCTCCGCAAAACTAGCCAAACCCGCCCCGAAAAAGCCTAAAACGGAAGAAAAAGACATCGGCACCCGCGCGCCCGCCTTTTCCATGCCAGCCACGAAAATCGGCAAGGTCAGCAGCGCAGGGCTTAAAGGCAAAGCTTTCGTGCTTTATTTTTACCCCAAAGACGACACTTCCGGTTGCACAGCCGAGGCTTGCGCCTTCCGCGACGCCCTGCCCCATTTCTCAAAACTAGGTATTACGGTCATCGGCGTGTCGAAAGACAGCATCGAAAGCCACGAAAAATTTGCCAAAAAATATGATCTGTCCTTCCCCCTCGCCTCGGACAAAGATGGCGACGTTTGCGAAAAATTCGGTGTCTGGAAACAAAAAAGCATGTATGGGCGCACTTATATGGGCGTCGAACGCTCGACCTTTCTGATCGACGACAAGGGCATCATCCGCGCCGCGTGGCGCAAAGTCAGCGTTCCCGGCCACGAAGACGAAGTCAAAAAGGCAATTGCTGAATTGTGAATCCCCTCGTCCTCCCCGTTGATGAAAACTCCATTGCCCGCGCCGCCGCGTTGTTGCGCGAGGGCAAGCTCGTCGCGTTTCCGACCGAAACCGTTTATGGGCTGGGCGCGGATGCTACCAACGGGCCAGCCGTCGCCGCGATCTATGCCGCCAAAGGCCGACCTTCTTTCAATCCACTCATCATCCACGTTGCGGAACCGCGCGCGCTCGACAACCTTATCGAATGGAACGATACGGCGCGGTTGCTGGCTTCGTCCCTGTGGCCCGGCCCTTTGACGCTCATCCTGCCGCGCAAAAATGATTCGCCAATTTCGTTATTGGCGAGCGCGGGGCTGGACACGCTCGCGGTACGCATCCCTTCACATCCTGCGGCGCAAAAATTGCTCCGCGCCGTCAATCTTCCTATCGCCGCGCCCAGCGCCAACGCATCGGGCAAACTAAGTCCCACGACGCCGATACATGTCGCGGAATCTTTGGGTAATAAAGTCGATTTGATTTTAGCGGGAGGCCGTTCACAAATCGGCGTTGAATCAACCGTTGTCAACCTCGCCTCACCACAGCCCAGCATTTTGCGCCCCGGCGGCGTGACGCAGGAACAACTTGAAATGATTTTGGGATATAAACTGCCTTTGTATGACGCCCCAGCAGAATCAACCGATGCCCCGCCCTCGCCCGGCATGCTGGCCAGCCACTATGCCCCACATCTGCCCGTCAGATTAAACGCCGAAAATATCGGCGACCGCGAAGCCTATCTGGCTTTCGGCCCCGACAGTTTTGTGAAAGGCGGCGCAGCGCGCCTCAACCTAAGCCCTCAAGGCGATCTAAGCGAAGCCGCCGCCAATCTGTTCGCAATGCTGCGTGAATTGGATAAGCCAATTTATTCCGGCATAGCCGTAGCGCCCATCCCAAACACCGGCCTGGGCGTCGCGATCAATGACAGGCTATCCCGCGCCGCAGTGCGGTAGTTTATGGTTAACGGCTCCGATCCACCGGATATAAACTTGACCGACAACTCGGCCTGGGTAATGCTTACCCTCAAGAAATCAAATATAAAAGATCCTATCCACATTTCTTCAGAAGGAATTATTCATGTCCGACCCGCAGATTTTGCCCGCCGCCGCTTTGCCAATCAACCCACTCATCACTCCACCTGCTCTGCCGCAAGGCGCGCCGCCGCTTGATCTGATCAAGGATGAGCACTTCCTTCCGGCAATCCGTTGGGGCATCGAAAAAGCCAAAAAAGAAATCGCCGCTATTCGGGATAATCCCGCGACGCCGACTTTTGAAAACACGATCGAGGCATTGGAATTCTCCTGTAAGGATCTAGGACGGATTCAAAGCGTTTTTGCGAATATCTGCCTCGCGAACAGCAACGATTCCTTGCGCGCGATTGAAGAAATAGGCAATTCCGAATTAACAAGCCACTACAGTGACTTTTCTCTGGACGCCGCGTTGTTCGCCCGCATCAAAACGATTTACGACAATTGCGCCCAGTTGTCGCTGACGGGCGAACAATCGATGTTGTTGAATGAAACCTACAAGGGTTTTGTTGATAACGGCGCTCTTTTGAATACCGCACAGCAGACTCGCCTGCGGGTTATCAGTGAAACATTGTCGAATCTAACAACCCAGTTCGAAAATAACACAGTGAAGGCCGCCGAAGCCTTTCGGCGCATCATTACGGATGAAGCCGAACTGGACGGCGTGCCGGAACGCGCCAAGAATGACTACCGCGCTCAAGCCAAAGAAGCCGGTCTGGCAGACGGAACGTTCCTGATCGCGCTGGAACCTTATCCCGCGGATATCTTCGACTCAGCCACCAACCGCGCTTTGCGCGAAGACATTTATCGCGCCGATAATAATAGTTGCTTTCACGATGCCTATGACAATACCGGCATCCTTATGGACCTCGTCCGCCTGCGGCGCGAAAAAGCCCAGCTGATGGGATATGCCACTTATGCCGATTTCTCGCTGTCGGATTCCATGGCGGGATCGTCCAAGACAGTAAAAGATTTCCTCGAGAAAAATTTGGCGACCTATAAACCGGCTGCTGATGCCGACTTGCAGGAACTACAAGCCTTCGCCCTAAAGACCGACGGGCTGACAGACTTGAAGCCGTGGGACACCGCTTATTATTCGCGCATGCTGAAAGAGCAGAAGTTTAATCTCAAGACCGAGGATTTACGCCCTTATTTCGATCTGGAAAAAGTCCTGGACGGTTTGCGCCAGCACACCGAGAAGCTTTTCAACATCGAATTTCGTGCCGAACCCACCGGCAAATATCCCGTTTATCACGCCGACGTCAAAACCTATGAAGTGTACGACAAGGCGACCGGGAACCAGATCGGCATTTTCTATGCCGATTACTATGCCCGCCCGGGAAGCAAAAGAAGCGGTGCGTGGATGAGCGATTTCCGGAACCGGGGTATGTCCGGCGGTCAGGATCAGATTCCGATTATCATCAATTGCTGCAATTTTTCTAAACCGACTCCGGAACAGCCGACGCTTCTCTCCATTCGAGAAGTTGAAACGGTCTTTCATGAATTGGGTCATGCCTTGCACGGCCTTCTGGCGAAGGGAGCTTATGCGTCTCTTAACGGAACCAATGTCCAGCAGGATTTTGTCGAGCTGCCTTCGCAACTGATGGAAAATTGGGTCGGCGATGCTGCGGTTCTGGCCGGGTTTGCTCATCATTACAAAACAGGTGCAGCTATTCCCGCCGAGCTGATTCAGAAAATGAAAGACAGCCAGAATTTTCAGGCCGGAAGACTCGGATTAGGACAGACTTTCTTGGGCCTTCTGGATATGGCGTGGTACACGACCGATCCCGCGACGATTACCAGCCCCGAAACCCTTGAGGAAAGCGTTGCCGCACGGACGATGTTTATCAAACGCGAAGCGGGATTGATGTCCACCGGCTTCACCCATATTTTCTCGGGCGGGTATGGCGCGGGTTATTACAGCTATAAATGGGGCGAGGTTATGGATGCCGACGTCTTTGCCGAATTCAAGAAGAAGGGGCTTTACAATCGCAAGCTTGGCGACAAGTTGCGGCAAACCATTTATGCCAAAGGCGGCACTGAACATCCGATGAAGCTTTATATGGACATGATGGGCCGCGCCCCCGATCCAGATGCGCTGTTCCGTCGCGAAGGGCTTCTTCCAGACGCCCCCAAGCGGAAGCCAACCCCCGTCACAGCCCCAAAGCAAAACACTGGGCCAACCTAAGAACCCACGACCAAAGGGCGATTTGGTAAATTTTTATCGCTTGCTTCGGCGCGGGGACGAACGGCTTCGTGCTGACTTATTTTGCCAAACGCTTGCGCGCAAATCGCATTGGCAATACGATCACGATGCAGCACACCGCCCTCTCGCATCAGCGGCTCCAGAAAACGGGCTACGGCTTCCGCCTGACCGTGTTTGAGCAAAGCATTGGCATAAGTGTTACAGGCAAAGCTATTTCCGGAAAGCATGCCGCCTTCTTCGACCAAAGGCCCCAGATGATCGACTGCCGTTCCTGTCTGCTCGTCTTTCAGTAAAGCTTGAACGTATGAAATGTGCGCAGCGGGATCTTTGTAAAGCAGGCCGCCCTCACGAACCAGCGGCTCCAAATGATAAATAGCGGTGATAGCCCCGCCCGCATGAGCATCCTTGAGCAACGCCTGAATATATATAGTCTGAATAACAGGATCATGCTCAAGCAAACCGCCCGCTTGTACCAGCGGCTTCAAATTTTTGGCGGCAAGACTGCCGGCATCGTTTCGACCGCTCTTGAACAAGACTTTGGCATACAAACTATGAACGAAAGGATTGCCGTAAAGAATGCCCCCGATTTGTACCAAAGGGTCTAGATGGCGAACGGCCGCCGCCGCCCCTGCCTGACCGTCCTCGGCCAAGGCCTTTGCGTAAGCGGTGTGCGCAAAGGAATTGCCATACAGTTTGCCGTCCTCTTGCACCAACGGCCCCATACGCTCGGCGGCGGCTTTGGCCTGACCGTTTTTAATATCTTGATTTGCCTGAGAACAGACACGCCGCGCCCATTTAGAATCCGAGCCTTGCCCGGTTTCGCAAACTGCACTTTCTTTAAAATCATTTATGGTTAACGCCGTCATCAATAATTTCCCTGAAATGAAGCGTTACTATGCCCCTCTTCCGCGAAACTAATAAGAAAAATCGTCATTCTGGGGTCGCGCAAGAAGCGCGCCACGGAATGACGACATTCGGGTGGGTCATTTTAAGAGAATAATACGGAACCAATCAGGATTTGCCGTGCAGATGTTCCTGCATCGCCGCATGATGAGCGGCATCCCTTCTCTGCATTTCATCATGATGCTGCTGATCCAGCAGGCGCCGCTGATCAATTATTCGCTGCTCTTCCTGCCGTTTGAGCAAGACCTGCCGTTCGATATCCTGCCGATGCTGATCTGCGACTTTTGCGTCCTCGATCCTCCGCAACTCTGCAGTCAGCGTTGCCATTCGATCGCGATCCGCCTTGTCTTTCTGATCCTGATATTGTCCCTCCGCACTACGACGCTCTTCGTTATCTATTAAAGTCTTTTCCCATGAGCTCAGTTTCCTGCCTTTTCCCTGGCTGGCTTCTTGCTTATCTCTTTCCAGCGCTTGTTTTTCCGCTTTTTCTTGTGATGACTTGCTGATTGCCTGACTCATTGTACTGCCTGCGGCCCAGCCCATTTCGTGTCCCATCTCCTTACCCTCCTCTCTGCACATAAATCCGGTTATTACTCGCTCAATCCGTCAGACGCAGAATGTCCTGTCCGATAGGTAATAATTCGCATTGTAACAATGCGTGTTTAAAAGACAGTTAAAACACGACTAAAATGCAATGAAATACGGGAATTAGGGCAAAAATACAAAGAAAAACAGTGGACGTCATCTATGCTCGCTGTTTTGACCACATGATTTCAGCAGTTCGTCGAGGCTTATAAGACTATCGTGATTGGCGTCGAGTTCAGCGAATTTGCTGTCCGCTTGGGCAATATATTCCTGAAAGGTGACTCTAAAATCGTTATTCGTGTCTGCGGACATGCCGTGATGTCCTCGCTTTTGTTGCCCCGCAGAACTTGTGTCGGGAGGAGGCGAACCGCCGGGACTCGACGCCACATCCTGCCGATAAGGCATACGATAGCGTTCCAATTCTTCGGGCAACAGATAGCCGTTTTGGCTGACATTCATGCGCCCGAACCAAACCAATAAAGCTTGCGCGCATGTCGGCCTGCCCAGAGGGCCGCCGTTCAGCGGTTCGCCGTTGGGGCTGTATAGCATAGAAGTCGGCCCCAGCTTTGGGCCGTCTTGTGTCTGCTGGTGATGCGACGAAGATTATTGCGGCGGAAAGGCTATTCTTTATCCTGCTGATGCGAGAAGGCTTGATCGAACGCTTTCGCGCCGCTGTCATTTTCTCCCTGTGCAGGCACATTCACGCCGGAATTGCCAAAAGAAAGCACGCCGTTTCCAGCCCCCGCACTACTCGGCGCGACCACAAAACCCGGCATTTTCTCATCGGGATCGGTGAACTTTGCCGAACCGTCGGTATTTTGGTTAGAGCTCTGATCTATCGAAAACGCGGCTGCATTATGGGCATTTGAAATCATTGCCAGCAAAAGCGCCGCGATAAGCCAAAGTCTTTTCATAAGCTTTCTCCCAGGATTGTTACCGTAACAGGATAGCACTTAATAAGCCAATTGGGAACCTGCACACAAAAAAATGACACAAATTGACGAGATAATCCTCATTCAACCACCAACTACAAGGGGATAGACTATGAAATACAAAACCAGCCTGGCAGCTCTTTTGTTATCCGCCGCTTTGATTAGTGCACCAGCTCTATCGAGCGCCGCCTATGCGCATGACGGCTCCGATCAATCCGATCATAAGATGCATCACGAACATGAATTTTTGTCGAAATCCAGCCGCGAATTACTCCACTCAACAATGCAGAAAGTGCACGAAGACAACAAAGCTGTCTTTGAAGACATGGATAAATTGTCCAAAGAAAAACAAGACATCCTAGCCGCCAAGACCTTTGACAAGGATGCGTTTATGTCGGTCGAAATGAAGATCGAAGAAAACCGTGGCCAGCTTGAAAGAGCCCGCGCCGAAGCCTTTGCCTCTATCGCCGACAAATTGACGCCCGAAGAACGCGCCCATCTGGGCAGAATGTTCGGCCACCATCATCATCACGGCGGCTGGAAGCATCATGACGGACAAAAGAACGACATGAACAACAAACAACAAACCCCATCCGACAGCACCCAAGGGGGCACAGCACCACACCAAAAGTGGTAGCCTCCACATAGGTGATTAGCTAAGCGCCTGCCGGAACCCATTTTTGCCAAAGCAAGAACGGGATTCGGCTGGCGTTTTTTTTATGTTCTGAGGTTTCTATTTTCCAGCCCTCCCCAAACAGGGTAGCAGGCCAGAGGCGATTAAGCTGAACACAAATGAGAGGTAAAAGTTAAATCTGCGTTTTCCTAGCGCCCAGAGTTTTCAGCGTCCAACCACGCCTGCGCTTCCGCATCCCCGGTCTTGGCCGCCGCTTCGATTAGAGTGCGCGCCTTATCTTCATCCTGGTCTACGCCCCTCCCGTCGGCATATAAGACGCCCAAATGAAAATAAGCGCGAGGATAGCCCAGGCGAGTGCTCGCCCCGTACCATTTAGCCGCTTCCGCATAATCCTGCTGTACACCAAGCCCTTTCTCGTACAAAAACCCGATGTTGTTCTGAGCCTTCGCCTCTCCCTGCTGTGCGGCACGCTGATACCAATTCATCGCCAATACATAATTGGGCGTAGCCGTATGTTCGTAAATCCACCCCAATTGATATTCGGCATTTTTGTCTTGCTTGGCCGCAGCGACCGAATAATACGTCATGGCCGCTTCCAAATTTTTCGGCGTGCCCAGCCCGTTGAGATACATCCAGCCGAGCTGATTCTGCGCACAAACAGAATTCTGGTTCGCTGCGCGCACATACCATACCATCGCCTCCGCATAATCCGGTTCTCCCGCCACGCCTTTCATATAAATGGTTCCCGCCTGACACTGCGCCGCCACGTCACCCTTTTCCGCCGCCTTCAGATAATAGGTCAACGCCTGCTTTGCATCCCTGTCCGTTCCCAACCCTTCCTCATACATCGCCGCCAAACGCTTATACCCCGTCTTATCGCCCTGATCCGCAGCCTTTCTGTACCATTTCAGTGCTTCGCCATAATCCTTATCGACACCCAGCCCCGTCTGATAAAACCATCCCAAATTTGTTTGAGCCTGCGCATAGCCGTGATCGGCAGCCCTGTGATACCATTTAAGCGCCTCGGCATGATCGTTGGGTATGCCAAGGCCGCCCTCATATATCCACCCGATATCGCTCTCCGCAGGAGCATAATTCTGTTTCGCCGCCTCGCGCAATAATTCAAGAGCCCTGTGATAATCCTCCACGTGCTCTGCGACCAACGCCTGCTGATAAATGGCTTTCGGCCCCGACTTCGCCTCTTCCGCATGCCCCGCCGCCGGCAAAGCACACAAAGAAACGCATCCCCCGATCATTACAACCCAACGCATCAAAAACATTTTCGGCATAGCCCGCGCTCCCAGCATTGTTCCCAATGCCGATTGTTGTGCTCCCAATCGCTAAAAACCGATTAAAGATGCCTTGTTGCTTCTGGCAGAACTATTCCTGATTAACCAGGAGTGCCCAGCTTCAAGGAAGTAATGGTGGGCGATCGGAGGCTCGAACTCCGGACCCGGTGATTAAGAGTCACCTGCTCTACCAACTGAGCTAATCGCCCTCACCAAAAATCTTCCAAAATCCCTGTGTATGTTGGAAGCATGAGAAGACGGGTGGGATAAAACAAAATACGGCTGAAGTCCAGCTTTGTTATTCGCCCCCGTCTTTTGCCTGTAAAATGTGGGTTTTTTGGGGGTTCCGGCCCTCCCGGTGAGCACCCCAGGTCGCGGTCGCCCTTCGCACTTGCGGAATCGAAAAACCTCTGGGACTTTAACTTTCCTAACGGTTTTTTTAGTCTTAACGATGATACTATAACTAGATAGATGCTTCGATTCCGGGAAGGTTTTAATGGGCTGGCGTTTCGTAATCCCCAATATGCTGCGACTGATGCGCCATAAGCGCAGCATTGCCGCCATTTTGTGCGGGGTGATCGCCTTGGCGGGCTGGGGCGTGGCGGGGGCGAGGGTTATCTCGGCCCTTAATCCGTCTTTGGGGCATGAACTGGCAATCGCCGAGCATCCGGCGCTCGATGTCTGGATCGTGCCGCCCGATTACGCCAGCAACGCCGAGCCGATGATTATTTCCACGCCCGCAGGCGTGCGTTTCGAACATGACACGCTGATCGTTCCCCAAGGCAGCACCGTCAGCGCGCATCTGGCGGAACAAGACGGCGATGCGCCCGAGCTGGTCGTTGACGGCGAGGGCCAGGATTTCACCACCGACACCCACGGCGATTTCGCCGCGATGGAAACACTGACCACCGGCAAGAAACTGTCGATACGACGCGGCTGGATAACTCTGGCTTCATGGAAGATCAAAGTTATTGCCGACGATCCGCCAAAAGTTTCGATGACCGAACCTCTGGCAATCACCGAAGGCAAAACCGTGCGCGTCGCTTACAGCGCGTCCGACGATCTGGATGTTACCGAAATCGCCCTGCGCATTACGCCCAGCGATCCCCTGCCCGGCGCTAATAATAATCCGGTCGAGATTCCGTTGCCCGTCGCCACTGCCAAACAAATCTCGCGCGTCGATTTCGAAGATTTAACCTCGCGCCCCTGGGCCGGGCAAAAAGTGGCGATGCAAGTCGTCGCGACTAACGAGGCCGGAAAAAGAAGCCTAAGCGATGCTGTCGATTTCACATTGCCGGAGCGTAGTTTCTTCCACCCCATCTCGCGCGTGCTGGTCGAGGAACGCAAGAGACTGCTGCAAAATCCTGAAAATGAAGCCCTGCGCGACGAAGCGGCCAACATTATGGCGAGCATCGCCCACGACCCGGCCAATTATCACGGCGATCCCGTTATTCTAATGGCGTTGCGTTCCGGTGCTGTACGCCTGATCCTTGGGCACAACCGGGATGCGGTGGTGTCCGTCAACGACCTGCTGTGGCAAGCCGCCACGCGCATCGAAGACGGCAGCGCGGGTGCCGCGCAACGCACATTGCGCGACGCGCGGCAGGATTTGGCGACGGCGATAGACCACAATGCCCAATGGCAGGAAATTCAGCTTTTGACCGACCATTTGCAGCAAGCGATGAACGCCTATCTGCTGCACATAGCGCCCGCCCAGTCGCGCATTCATTCCAGCAACAAGAATTCCGCCCTGCCTGTCTCCGACGCAGCGGAGAAAATCGTGAAGCATCTCCACAACCTGTCGGCGACCAGCACAGGCAGCCC
>JBAVWC010000264.1:0-3185 GCA_049697595.1 Alphaproteobacteria bacterium | reverse complement strand
GGTCGTGACTGCTACCGCCGCAGGGGCAGGCCCCGGCACGCCTATCGGGCCGCCGCCTATCGCGACTCCTTTATGCCCCGCGAATAACGCCATTGATACTCAGGCGAATACCAACAGCGACGCCGAGGCACAGCAGTTGTTCACGGCCGCCACCAATGTCGGCTCGGCGTTCCCGATTGCGCCGGCGATGAACCAATGCCTGACAAATCTGATGAATATTTTTTCCGAGCTTCCGACGCTGGCCGATCCGCTGGGGCTTGTCGGCGGGGCGGTCACCGGCCTTATTACCGGCCTCATCGGGCAGGTCTGTTCGGCCGTTATCGCGACAATCACCTCGGCGCAGAACGCGCTGCTTAATCTGACCAAAATTTGTCTGCCGTTACCGACCTTTGGCGGGATCGATTTGCCGCAATTGACCGAGCCGACTTGTGCGGGCGGATTACAGCTCAACTTCCTGAGCGGTTTTGCGTCACCTTCGGCGACGGCCGCCTATAATTACTCCCAGTACTTGCAGCCAGAATAAGAGATGGGGCGCTCGATGACTAAAAAAAGTAAGGTTGGCATTCTTAAAAAGCAGTTGGGGCACGGCGCGGCTTGTTTAGTGCTGGCGGCTTTTATGCTGACCGCGACCGCGCAGCCTGCGCACGCGCAAGTGGCCACCCTTCCGGAGCAGATCATTCAATTGGCAGAGCTGGCCTTGCAATATGCGGAGCAGCTCTTGCAGGCGACGCAAACCGCCTTCGGGCAGGTGACCAACAGCGTGGGCCAGGAGTTGCAAACGCAAGCCACCGCGGAAATCGCGGATACCGCTGCCACCAATGCCGCAAACAACGTCAACCGCCAGACGGCGGAAAATATCTCAGTCGCTTACACCCGCCCTTCCAATTACAGTTATTGTCATATCGCCGAAATGACCGCTATGGCCGACAATAACGAGCAGGCGGGCTCTGCTATGGCGCAGGCCTACACGCAAGGTAATCAGCAATCTCAAGCCAATCCGATGGTGAATTCACAAGTTCTCGTCAATGAATGCACCCTTTGTTTCGCGCCGCTGGGGGCAACCGACCCCGAAAGTTCGGAATGGACGGGTATATGCGCGGCGAACCCCTGTGTTGGCGTCGAGCATGTGAGAGGGGATCGCAATGTTGCCGCCGTGACGGGGCCGCTTCAATATCCTGTGGACCCCCTTGCACAGATGCCTCTGGCCAACGGCACCTATCAGCGTCAGACGGCTATTACACCCGATGTTGTCGCGGCCGATGGAACGGTGATATCCTATTATCTGTTTGTCGAGGCGCTGACCTTTTGTCAGCATCTGGTCCCGCTCCAGCCCGCGCCGCCCAAGGTTCCGGCTGGCAAGATAAACATCGATTCGCTGAACATGACGCAACTTCTGACATCAGGCTCGCGGATGAGCGGCGTTGCGTCAATGTGTTTCGCTTCGCTGTCACGGCGCATGCAATTTGGCGCTGCCAACGCCGCTCTGTGGCCTGCCGGGCAAAACAATTATCCTGGCGCCGCCAATATTAAAACCAGACATGACGAACAAGTCGCCGAATGCACGGAAGCGAATGCGGCGGGCTATATCGACGACACCATACTTGCCGAATGCCAGACCTATGGCCGCAGCGAGTTGCAGCTCCAGCATGACAGGGCCTATGCGAATGAATTCGGGAACTACCAGACGACAGTTCAGGCCTACCTGCCGACTGCGGAGGCAGCCTCAGATACGGCAACGAATAACGCGGCGGAGGTTGCCTTCAAAAGGGATCTCGAGGCCGAACGCCTCGCCCTGGTCAACGCGACACAGCAATTTAATCAAACGAAGTACTTCGGAGATCTGACGACGCCGATCAACTAAAATCCGTCGCTATCTGGTGGGCTTAGGGCAGTCGTTTCGACGAGTCGCGATTTTTTCACCTTTTCCTAACCATTTCAATGGCATTCTGGTAAGGCCCGGATTGGCGCCAACTTCCTTGCGGGGAAAGGGCCGTTCTGGTCGCGGGCGATGATGATCTTATAAACTGCGTTATGGGCTAGGAAATACAGGAATGGGTGATAGTAGCGACCAATCGCGGATGCAGGCCGTTCTGACAGTGTTTCGTCAGTTGGGCTTGCCGTTGTTGCAAGCCGTCGGCGATGCGCAGCATAAGGCTGCCAGTGAGGGTGGCGAACCCCAGACTTTGAATATCGATGTGTTCGGCCCTCTCGTTGAAAACACAGTGATGTTGAGCCGGAAACTCGCCTCGCAAGCAGGCGCATCCGAAGAGCAGGTGGATGCCTGGGTGCGATGGGCGCTGGCGGGTGCTTCGGCGCAGGTGGTGGGGGCGGCTTATAAAACGTCGGGCCGACTGATGACGGAAGACGAAGCGGGCTATATTGCCGATGTCGCTATTGCCCTTCAAAGCACGTTCAAGGCGCAAATTCCCGAGGGTCAGG
Organism: Alphaproteobacteria bacterium; assembly: GCA_049697595.1. Taxonomy (GTDB): domain Bacteria; phylum Pseudomonadota; class Alphaproteobacteria; order UBA9219; family UBA9219; genus CAIXLI01. Next base: position 746 of record JBAVWC010000264.1, on the reverse strand, counting down.
AAAACATCCCCAATACAATCGCGACGTTCCGCGCCAAAATGATGGAAGCTATGGTTCCGGTGGTGGGCGCGGTCGCGCAATATTCTTTTGGCCGTTCCGAACATGCGTTGCTCGCCGAAGTGGCGGAAAAACTAACCAAAACGTCCGATCAGGTCACGCGCGCTTTGGCGCCGACCGGCGCCACGCCGGAAGAATGGCGCCTTTTATGCTGGCATGTTCTTAAGGCTTCGGGCCAGATTTACGCGGAATCGCATTTTGCCGAAGCCGACCGGCTTTTGTATATGGAGCCCGACGAACGCGCCGCCTATTTCGCCCAACACGGCCAAATCGTGCCGATGCAGCAGGTATGGCAGGCCTTTAATCAGCGTATGGCGATGCTCGCGACTTTGTCGACATATCTGGAGGTGCCGGAATCGGCGCGTCTTGACGCTAGCGGGTGGTAAAGAAGTCGGTTAAGGTGCGCTTTGCCTGCCCCTCTTTCCCCCGAGAGGTGATAACCGTTCTGTGAGCGAGTTTTACAATTTGTGAATCGCGGTTAATATAAGAAAATTCGGATTCGCTTTCTTATGTTAACCGGAAAGGTGTACGCAAATGCCGAGTTTGGAAGCTTCATGTTAACTGCTCAAGCCCTTGCCGCCTGCATTCTCATGGCCTCGAACACTTATCATGTTCCGGCGGCGGTGATGATCGGCATTATGCATGTCGAAGGCGGCCATATCGGGCAGGAAGCCGGGCCGAATAACAAT
>JBAVWC010000263.1:0-11918 GCA_049697595.1 Alphaproteobacteria bacterium | reverse complement strand
CGAGCGCGCAGAGGCCAAGGCAAAATCCTCCCAACACAAAATCACGTGCTTTACTCTCTCTCAATGCGCGCAGAAACAGATATGTAAAAGCCGCAAGTAAAAACAGACCCAAAGATTCCTTCATTACCGGCGCGGTATAAAAAATCATCGACCGACAAAGGGCGGCAAGCAACCCCGTCAATACCGCCGCACAGACGCCAAAATATTCCAGCGCGATAATGCCGAGCATCGTGCAGGTCGCGCTGTCGATCATCGCATTAATTATTGAAACGATCAGGAAGCTGTGCCCGAACAACTGATAAATCAGCGCCAGAAAAAAAGGATAAAGCGGCGATGAATAAAAAGCGGTGGGTTGTAGAAACTGCCCCTGCAGGATTTTCATCGCCCAATCATCATGCCCCTTGGCATCCCACAAAGGCGCATCGCCATAAGGCAGCTCATGCCATTGCAAGGCAAAGCCAAGCCGCAAAGCCAAGGCCAGCAGAAAAATGCCGATGCCAATGGCGCGGGGCTTAAGGGTAATATCTTTGGCAAGTGAGAACATGCGGCCAGCATAACCCGGAGAATGGATATTATCTAGCTCCGGTCGGTGGTCCGAGCTATGATTTGCAGACACCTAACACTTCCCCCAAAACATGCCGCCTGAATGTTTTCCTTAGCCACTGTTTTAAATCTTTGCCGCACCCGCCCACGCATGGTCCTTGCGCTGGGCGTCTTCGCTTTTGCCCTTTTGCTGCGCATTATTTTCGCGGTGCAGTGGCAGCATATGCCGTATGGTATTGATCCGCTTCTGGATGCGCGGGCTTATGATGATTGGGCGCTTTCTATCATTGACGGGCAAGCGTCGAACGATCATGCGTTTTACCAGTCGCCGGTTTATCCCTATCTTCTCGCCATTTTATATAGCGTTACCGGGCACAGCATTTTTGCCGCGAGCTTGTTGAATGCTGTTCTGGATTCTGCAACGGCTTCGCTGCTCGCCTTGATCGGCTTTACCCTTTTTGGGCGTTTGGCGGGCGTTATCACCGGCTTGCTGGCTGCCGCCTATGCGCCGATGATTTTCTATACCGCGCCGCTGATGAAGGAATCGCTGACGCTTTTTCTGCTGACGCTTTTTCTGGCGCTCGCATTGCGCATACTGCAACAGAACCGTTTGCGCGATTATGGAGTGTGTGGGTTGGTGCTGGGTTTGGCGGTTTTGGCGCGTGGCAATGCGCTGTTTCTGATGCCCGTGGTGCCCTTGTTGGCGTGGCTGCGTTATCGCCGCGCGGCTTTGCGTGGCGCGGGGCTTTTTGTGCTTGCCTGTCTTGTGGCCGTTTTGCCCGCGACTTGGCACAATTATGTCGTGGCGCATGATTTTGTGCCGATCACCTATGCCGACGGGTTCAATCTTTATGTCGGGCATTCGCCCTATGCCAACGGCGTGAACGCCTATCCCCCCGGCATTTCCACCGACCCCGAGCATGAACGGGCCGAGACAAGCTGGATCGCCGAACATGAAACAGGGCGGCAATTAAAACCGTCCGAAATTTCATCTTTCTGGCGCATGAAGGCGATCGATTTCGCCCGCGCCAATCCGCAACGGGAAGCCGAACTGCTCGGCCTCAAATTTCTCGCTTTCTGGAACGATGCCGAGAGAGCCGATAATTACGATGCAGGTTTTATCAAACAGAATTTCTCCTCTCTCCTAAACATGCCGTTGACAAGTTTCGGACTCATCGCCGCGCTCGCGGTTTTTGCCGCTTTCGGCACGAGGGGATTTGTGCGGCGAGAGGATAAACAACTCTATGCGCTGCTTCCGGCCTGTGTTTTTCTTTATATGGCCTCCGTCCTGATTTTCTATGTCACGGACCGTTATCGTTTGCCGGCTGTTGTGTTTCTTATGCCTCTGGCTGGCGCAGCGGTGCCCTGCGCGATGCAGTTGTGGGAACAGAGGCGCAAGCGGCAATTGCTTGTCGCGGCATGCGCAGGTTTTTTCTTTTTGGCGCTGGCTTTATATCCTATGGGGGGTGCGGCTGATTTGTCGGCGCAGAATTGGGGAACGCTTACAGCGATGTATGCCGATGCGGGGCAACCGGAACCCGCGCTCGACGCTTTCCAAAAAGGCCTCGCTATTTCTCCGCAAGGCATCGGCGCGCAAGCCTATATCCGCGCCGCCGAAATGCATGAAAAATCCGGCAATCCTGATGAAGCGGCAAAACTCGTCCAACGCGCGGCGGAACTATACCCCACAGACGGCGTCACGCTTTACAATCTGGGCCGCCTTCAAGCAATGCAAGGCCATCTGGACACAGCACTCGCCACGCTTCACCGGGCAATCGAATTGGCTCCGACTTATGGCCTAAGCTATTACGCCCTCGCGATGATCTATGAAAAACAAGGTGACACCGCTCGCGCGCATGAGGCATTGCAACAAGGGCTGGCCGCAAACCCGGGTGATCCACAGTTTAAAGCACTGATGGAAAAGGGGAGGCTTAGGTAGGGGGGAGCATACAGGATAATCGGGGCATTGGGAAATTGTGTTTAAGGTTTAGCTGATTGTGTACAGATGCTGACGTCAGCCGTCTAATTTTTAATAATCAATAAACGATGTCCGGGCATATTGATTAGCGAAACAGGTCTTCTCGTTGAGAAAGCAAATAATGATAAAAGATTACCTCAAGATTTTTGGTGTGCTCTCTCTCATTGCTGTGGTTTATCCGGGCAGTCCTATAATTGGGTTAATGTTATTTGTTGTGCCGGGGATTTTACTAGAAATTGCGCCAACAGTAACAATATATGGCTCAATAGCAGTTGCTCTATATTCCAATCCATTATTCAAGAAATATCCGGTATTTATAAGTTTGCTGCTGTCCGTGCTTGCTGGCTGTGTGATTTCATTTTTTCTGAATCAGACAGTCCTCGAAAAAATGCGAAATATTCATATGTCAGATATTGAAATTCAGCAGCCCCTCGCATTACCCGACGTCATTGGGTTAATGAAAGAGTTTCCCCAAATGAACACTCCTGATGATCGCAACAATTCGTGTGATTTGCTCTGCCAAAGGCTTCTTAATAGCGGTGCAGTAAAGAAGGTTCTGATAGCTCCATACACCTTGGCTAATGCCCTCGACCCAACCCCAGTACAAGCTTTATCCTACAGTGTTGAGCAAATGAAAAGTTGTGATGCTGCGGGTAGCGTTAAAAATGCTAATCAAGATACGCCAGTCTTGAAAAATGTTGAGTTAATTAAGAAGAATGGTCAGTGCTTGGCTCAGTCTCATGCGCCACTTTCTGATTCAGGTATCATTCTAGTGGCTTATTCAACGGACGAACAACCTAGATATGGTTGGATAACGCTCGGCGATCTTAGGGCTAGAACTATTGAGGTTCTAAAAAAAGACGGAAATGATTACAAAGTGACTTACAGACATTCTTTAATTAAAGGGCAGCCCTTTATATATCCATTAGCTGTAGGCCCTATTTTATCTGCTAATGCTGGGTTTGATGCCCATTTTGGCTTCTATCGCTACGATAAATTTATCAACACCACCGGGCAATGGGGGGCAAATATGCTGGATGACTTTGCTCCGCAAATGCAGCAACTGTTTGGAGGCGCGATAAAAGAGCCGCCTAGTTCGCTGGACAAAATAAAAGCATTTTGATCTTTAAAGTATTCAGGAATTTTTCGATGTCATCGGAGGTGGTATAGACAGAATTCATTATCTCAACTATTCACCCTCACCGCCTCGCAAATCTCGCTGACCAGTTCCTGAACCAGTTTGCCGTCGTCGCCTTCGGCCATGACGCGGACGAGGGGTTCGGTGCCGGATTTGCGGATGACGAAGCGGCCTGTGGTGCCGAGTTTGGCTTCGGCTTTGGCGATCACGGCGCGGACGGCGGGGAGTTCGAGAACGCTGCCGGGCGCGACGACATTATTGAGGATTTGCGGCACGGGTTTGAAGACCGAGCAGACTGCGCTCGCCTTGCGCCCGCTCTCGCGGATGACGGCCAGTACTTGCAGCGCGGCGATCAAGCCGTCGCCTGTCGTGCAATAATCGCTGAATACGATATGGCCCGATTGCTCACCGCCGACATTGCAGCCATTTGCGCGCATCGCCTCGACCACATAACGGTCGCCGACTGGCGTGCGGATCAGCTTGATGTTGTTTTGCGTCAAATAACGCTCCATGCCCAAATTCGACATGACAGTGGCAACCAGCGCGTTGCCTTTCAATCGTCCGGCCTTGGCCCAGGAATGGGCGATCAACGCCATAAGTTGATCCCCGTCGATGCGATTGCCATTTTCATCGGCCATAATCAAACGGTCGGCGTCACCGTCCAGCGCGATGCCAAGATCGGCCTGATGCAGTAACACGGCCTCCTGCATCAATTGCGGATGTGTTGCGCCGCAGCCCCGGTTGATGTTGCGTCCGTCGGGTTGAAAGGCGACGGGGATGACTTCCGCGCCCAATTCCCACAAAACGGTGGGCGCGACTTTGTACGCCGCGCCATTGGCGCAATCGACGACGATCCTCAATCCTTCCAGATTGCCGCCCGAAGGATAGGTTGCTTTGGCATATTCGACATAGCGGCCAATCGCGTCGTCCAATCGGCTGGCGCGGCCCAGAGCGTCGGACGGCGCGTGATCGTTGGCGAGATCTTTGTCGTCCATACGCGCTTCGATCTGGCGTTCCAGATCGTCGGACAATTTGCTGCCGTCGGGGCCGAATAATTTGATGCCGTTATCCTGATAAGGATTATGCGAGGCCGAAATCATCACGCCCATATCGGCGCGTAGGCTTTTGGTCAGCATCGCGACGGCGGGGGTGGGCAGGGGGCCCAGCAAAATCACGTCCATACCTTTGGCGATAAAGCCCGCCGTCAAAGCCGGTTCCAGCAAATAGCCCGACAGGCGCGTGTCCTTGCCGATAACGACGCGGTGCCGGTAATCGCCGCGCTTGAAAAGCCCGGCTGCTGCCATTGCGACGCGCAGAGCGGTTTCTGCGGTCATCGGTTCCTGATTGGCGCGGCCGCGAATGCCGTCGGTGCCGAAATATTTGCGTGTCATTGTTGTTTTTTCCGTTCAGAGAAATAGAGGCTAACGCGGTTGACGATTTGCTCGCCGACTTCGTGGATCGTGCGTTCGTTGGCGTCCTCGCGCGAGGCGACCGTGGCATACATCTGGTCGAGCAGGTCAAAGCTGGCGACGCTATGCGCCGAGCCTTTCAGGACGGTTTTGCCGAACTCGTCGGTTAGAACAAAATCGCCATACATGTTCAGCATAGACCGCGTCGATGTCGCGTTGGCGAGAATGCCCAGATCCTGCTCGCTGCTAGTGACTTTGACGGTAAGGGTATAGAGCGGCTGCGCCGGCCTGTTCTTGCCATACATGCGGTCGATCAAATCGTTGCGCAGCATCTGCCCGTTGCGATCGGCGATGCTGTCAATCGCGACACTGTTCAAATCGCTAGAGACAGACACGCCGTCTTCGGTGGTGTGCGTGCCGTAGACAGGACGAAAGCCGCAGGCTGAGAGAAGCAGCAAGGCGAGCGCGAGGGAAAGGCGAGATGTTTTCATCATGCCACTACATTGACGACGCGATTGGGAACGACGATGACTTTTTTGGGCGGCTTGTTGTCGAGCGCGCGTTTGACGCCCTCGTCGGCCAAGGCCGCCGCTTCGACTTCCGCCGCATGCATGTCGCGCGGCAAAGTGATCGTCGCGCGCAGTTTGCCGTTGACCTGCACCGCAATCGTCACCGTGTTGTCGATCAACATCGCGGGATCGGCCTTCGGCCACGGGGTTTCGATCAGCATTTTTTTGTGGCCGAGCGCACCCCACATTTCTTCGGCAATATGAGGCAGCATTGGCGCGATCAGTTGAGTCAGCACCTCAACGCCTTCGCGGAAGAGGCCGGATTCTTGCGGGTTCTGTGCGTCGAGTTCGTCGAGCGCGTTGCTCAATTCGCGGATTTTGGCGACCGCGCCGTTGAAATGGAAACGTTCGTAGGCTTCCGACACTTGCGCAATTGTGCGGTGAAGGATGCGTTTTATTTTTTCGGATTTTTCATTCGCGGCACCGGGGGCAATGTGGGCGGCGGCATCTTCGGCCATTCTCCACAAACGGTTGATGTAACGCCACGCCCCTTCGACGCCGGAATCCGTCCATTCCAGATCGCGCTCGGGCGGGCTGTCGGACAGCATGAACAACCGCGCGGTGTCAGCGCCGTAGCCGGAGATGATCCTGCCGGGATCGACGACATTGCATTTCGATTTGCTCATCTTCTCGCCACGGAAGACGGTGACGACACTGTTATCGGCGATTTTAACGGCGCTGCCGTCGGGATTCTTGCGCACCTCTTCGGGATAGAGCCATTGGCCCGCAAGGCTTTTATAGGATTCGTGGCAAACCATGCCTTGCGTGAACAATCCGGTAAAGGGTTCGTCGATGCCGACATGCCCCGTTTGTTTCATCGCGCGGGTGAAGAAACGCGCATAAAGCAAATGCAAAATCGCATGTTCGACGCCGCCGACATATTGATCGACAGGTAGCCAGTAATCCGCGGCTTTGCGGTCAACGGGTTGTGTCGTGTCGTTCGCCGAGCAATAGCGTGCGAAATACCAGCTTGAATCGACAAAGGTATCGCAGGTATCGGTTTCACGGCGCGCAGCCTTGCCGCATTGCGGGCAGGAAACATTTTTCCATGTCGGGTGGTGGTCGAGCGGATTGCCCGGCCTGTCGAACGTAACGTCTTCAGGCAGCACGACAGGCAAATCTTTTGCCGGAACGGGAACCACGCCGCATGTTTCGCAATGAATAACGGGAATGGGGCAGCCCCAATAACGCTGGCGGCTTACGCCCCAATCGCGCAGGCGATATTGCGTGGTGCCTGTGCCCGCGCCAAGCTTTTCGATTTCGGCAATCGCGCGTTTTTTGGCTTCGACGACTTCCAAACCGTCGAGGAATTGTGAATTGTAAGCGACACCGTCTTCGGTGAATGCTTCCTTATCGACTTTGAATGTTGCGGCGTCTGCGTCTTTCGGCAAGACCACGGCTTTGACCGGCAGGTGATATTTGCGCGCGAAATCCAGATCGCGCTGGTCATGCGCGGGGCAGCCGAAGATCGCGCCGGTGCCATATTCCATCAAAACGAAATTGGCGACATAGACCGGCAGATGCCAATTGGCGTCGAACACATGCGCGACTTTCAATCCGGTGTCATAGCCCATCTTCTCGGCGGTCTCGATTGCCGCTTCGGTCGTGCCGATGCGGTTGCAATCGGCAATGAAGGTCGCCAGCTTCTCGTCTTTTTTGGCGAGGCCCAAAGCCAAAGGATGATTGGCGGAAATCGCGACAAAGGATGCGCCGAACAAAGTATCGGGACGCGTGGTGAAAACCTCGATTGAATCCGCGCGGTCTTTCAACGCGAATTTAACGCGCGCGCCTTGTGACTTGCCGATCCAGTTTTCCTGCATCAGGCGAACTTTTTCCGGCCATTTGTCGAGCCGCTTCAGCGATTCCAGTAAATCTTCGGCGCAGGCGGTGATCTTCAAAAACCATTGCGACAATTTGCGTTTTTCGACAGTGGCTCCCGAACGCCAGCCTTTGCCGTCGATGACTTGCTCGTTGGCAAGGACGGTATTATCGACCGGGTCCCAATTGACCCAGGACTCTTTACGGTAAATCAATCCGGCTTTGAGGAAATCGAGAAACAGTTTCTGCTGATGCTTGTAATAAGACGGATCGCAGGTGGTGACTTCGCGGCTCCAGTCGATTGCCAAACCCATACTGTCGAGTTCGCGGCGCATATTGTCGATATTCTCATGCGTCCATTTTGACGGATGCACGCCTCGGTCGCGCGCCGCGTTTTCTGCGGGCAGGCCGAAAGCATCCCATCCCATCGGATGCATGACGTTGAATCCTTGCGCTCTTTTATAACGCGCGACGACGTCGGACAAAGTATAGTTGCGCACATGCCCCATATGGATGCGTCCCGAAGGATAGGGAAACATCGACATGACGAAATATTTGGGCTTTGAGGCATCCTCAACCGCCTTAAAGCTTTGTTTTTCGGCCCAGATATTCTGCCACTTGGCTTCGGTGATTTGGGGATTATAACGCGTGTTCATTTTTGCTTGGCCTAACAGAGATTATTAGGGGATGATAAAAACCCTTTTGCCGTCCCATATCAAGAGGATTGACGGCGACACTGTCGTCTTACCGGGTTCTTCATGCTGAATGCCGACCAATTACTGCAAATCGCCCTCGCCCATCATCAGGCGGGACAATTGGCCGATGCCGAAGCTGCTTACCGCCAGTTGCTCGAGGCCGATGCCGCTCATACTGAGGCCCTGCGCCTTTTGGGCGGCCTTTATCTGCAGGCGGGGCAGGCTGAACGGGCGGCGGATTATCTGGGGCAGGCGGCGGAATTGCTGCCCAGGGATGCCGAAACGCGCGCTAATCTGGGCCTCGCCCTGCACGGCACCGGGCGTCATGATGAGGCGATCCTGCGTTACCGTCAGGCACTCGACATACAGCCTAACTATTTGGTTGCCCTTAATAATCTGGGGAGCCTTTATCAAGAGAAGGGTCATATCGCCGAAGCCGTGGTCGTCTATGGACAAGCCGTACAGCTTTACCCAGATCATGCGCCCGCCTATGACAATTACGGCAAGATCCTCTCCCTCGCGGGCAAAATAGATGCGGCGATTACTTGTTACGAGCATGCGTTAAAACTCGACCCCGATTATCTGGATGCGATGATCGATCTCGGTATGGCGTTCAGCGATGCGGGGCTGGGCGAGAAGGCGCATAAATGGCTGGCATTGGCGCAAAACGGGCTCGAGAAGGTGCTGGCTGCCGACCCCCGGAATGTCGCGGCGATGAACACTCTCGGCAATATCCTGCAACGGCAGGGCATCCTGGAAAAAGCGGTTGGCTATTACCGTGATATTTTAGTTTTGCGCCCCGATTACGCGCAGGCCGCGGCCAATCTCGCCGCGGGGTTGCGCGGCCTCGGCCGGATGCAAGAAGCCATTGATATGTGCCATTACGCGTTACGCTTGATGCCGGAATCAGCGGATATATACGTTAATCTCGGCATTTTTTTGCAAGAAATGGCGCGTCACGAGGAGGCGGTGGATTCTTTCGATCAGGCATTGCTGCGCAAGCCTTTCTCTCTTTACGCAAAATGGAATAAGTCGTTCTCGCTTCTGGCTCTGGGGCGATATGAAGAGGGTTGGATGCTGCATGACGTGGGGCTCGGCGTCGTTTCCATGCGCGGTAGAAACCCCTTTCCCGAACGGCGCTGGCAGGGTGAGGATATAACGGGCAAACGCCTGTTGCTGTGGTGCGAACAGGGGATGGGCGACGATATGCAGTTCATCCGCTATGCGAGGCTTTGTAAAGAACATGGATGCAGCGTCATTGTGCAGTGCCCTGATCCGTTGAAGCGGCTTTTTGCCAATGATCCCTTCATCGACAGGCTAGTGGAAAGCGTCGAGGAACAGGATTTCGACGTTCACGTGTCGATGATGAGCCTGCCGCGCCTTTTGGGCACTCTTCTTGAAACGATTCCTGCTCCGATTCCCTACTTGCATATCAGCGCTACGACGCGCGCGAAATGGGCGGATAAATTTGCCGACGAGCAGGGGTTAAAGGTTGGTCTGGTTTGGTCGGGCAATCCGCGCGACAATCAGCTCAATGCGCATATGACCAATCGGCGGCGCAGCATGAATCTGGAAACGCTGCAACCCTTGTTCGATGTGCCGGGTGTGCGGTTTTACAATCTGCAAATGGGGGCGGGCGCATCGCAAATAGACATTTGCGACCTGCGCGATCGCATGATCGACCTGATGTTCGAGGTCAAGGATTTCGAGGATACTGGTGCGATTGTCGAACATCTCGACCTTGTTATATCCGTCGATACGTCTGTCGTGCATCTGGTTGGCGGTATGGGCAAACCTGTCTGGGTGATGTCGCGCTTTGATGCCTGTTGGCGCTGGCTGCAAAACCGCCCGGACAGCCCGTGGTATCCGACCGCGCGCATTTTCGGCCAGCAATCCCCCGGCGATTGGGCAGGGGTGGTTGAAAGAGTCAAAGCGGCGCTGGTTGAACTTGTTGCCGCTTCGGCATAGATTCAAGTGACGGCCCCGTTTTCAGTTGCGAAAGTTCACAATGCCTCACGCCGCCAAATTGCTGCACACCGCGACCACGCATCATCAAGCCGGGCAATTGGCCGAGGCTGAAAAAGCCTATCAAAAATTATTGCGGGTCGAGGCGGCGAACGCCGACGCCTTGCGGCTTTTAGGCGGCCTTTACCTGCAAACGGGGCGGCAGGCGCAAGCGGTTGAATATCTGGAACGCGCCGTGCGCTTGTTGCCCAAAGACGCTGAAACGCTCACCAATCTCGGCACCGGGTTGCGAGGGCTTGGGCGGTTGGATGAAGCGGTTCTGCGTTATCAACAGGCGCTGGCCGTTCGACCCACCTATCTTGATGCCCTCAATAATCTGGGCGGCCTGTATCATGAGAGCGGCCGCGCGTCTCAGGCGCTGGAGATTTATGGGCAGGTGTTGCGGCTTGAGCCGGAAAGCGCATCGGCGCATTTCAATTACGGCAACAGCCTGCTGGCGGCGGGTCGAGGCGGCGAGGCGATTGGCCGTTATGAACATGCCTTGAAGCTCAAGCCGGATTATATGGAAGCGATGATTAATCTGGGTATGGCGCTCAGTCTGGCGGGCAAGGGCGAACAATCGCGGCAATGGCTGCAGATCGCGCGAAGCTGGTTCGACAAAGCTTTGAAAGCCGATCCGAAAAATACGACGGCGATGAATAATATCGGCAATGTTTTGCGCCAGCAGGGCAAGCCGGAAGAAGCCTATTCTTATTACAGCGAGGCTTTGCGCCTGCGCCCCGATTACATGCAGGCCTATATCAATATGGCCTCCAGCCTGCGCGATCTGGGCAGGCTGGATGAAGCGATTGAAAGCTGCCGCGCCGCCTTGCGCCTGCAGCCGGATTCGACCGACGCGCGCATCAATCTCGGCGCGTCTTTGCAAGATATGGCGCGGCACGAAGAAGCGATCGAGTGTTTTGCCGAAGTCTTGCAACTTAAACCCACCTCGCTTGACGCGCGGTGGAATACATCGCTGTCGTTGTTGGCTTTGGGGCGTTACGAAGAAGGCTTGCCCCTGCATGAAGTCGGCCTCGGCGTTTCGCATATGCGGGGCGATTATCCTTCTGCCGAACGACGTTGGAACGGCGAGGACATTACGGGCAAACGCCTGCTTATCTGGTGCGAGCAGGGCTTTGGCGACGATTTGCAATTCGTCCGTTATGCCCAGCTTTGCAAGGCGCGGGGCTGCGTTGTTATCGTTCTGTGCCCGTGGCCTCTGCGCCCGCTTTTCCGCAATTGTCCTTTCATCGATGTGCTGCCGGAAAGCATCGAGGAAAGCGATTTCGATGTTCATGTGCCGATGATGAGCCTGCCCTATATTTTTAGCACAACCGTGGAAACGATCCCTGCGCCCATTCCCTATTTGTTTGTCAGCGAGGCGGCGCGGGCAAAATGGAAAGACAAATTTACCGATAAAAATGGTTTTAGAGTCGGGCTGGTCTGGTCGGGCAATCCGCGCGAAAATCAACTCAACGCGAATATGATCGACAAGCGGCGCAGCATGACTTTGGCAATTCTGTTGCCTTTGTTCGATGTGCCGGACGTTCAGTTTTACAATCTGCAAATAGGCGCCGGTGTTTCGCAGATCGACAGTTGCGGCCTGCGCGACCGCATGATCGATCTGATGCAAGAGGTCAAGAATTTCGAGGATACGGCTGCGATTGTCGAACATCTCGACCTTGTTATATCCGTCGATACGTCTGTCGTGCATCTGGTTGGCGGTATGGGCAAACCTGTCTGGGTGATGTCGCGCTTTGATGC
>JBAVWC010000262.1:0-1531 GCA_049697595.1 Alphaproteobacteria bacterium | reverse complement strand
TAGATCGTCGTATCGCTCACCCCCTTATTGAACGTCTGTACCACAAGCTTATCCCCTTCCACCATCTGCAAGGTATCGCGATCGCCGGTCAAGATGACCACCTGCACGTCCGGCAATGTTTTAAATTTTTCCGCGAGCGTAGCGATAAGGTCGTCCGCCTCATAGCCGGGCTTCTCAAACGTCCCGATACCGAACGCTTCGAATAGTTTGTGCGCCTCTATTATTTGCGCGATTAGCTCATCCGGCGCGGGTGGGCGCTGAGCTTTGTATTCCGCATATTTTTCATCGCGGAACGTCGGCTCCGGCCGATCGAACAGCGCGGCGGCGTAATCCGGGCGCTCGTCGCGCCACAGCTTAAGAAGAATACTCGCAATGCCGTAGATCGCCCCCGACGGCTTCCCTTCCGGCGTCGTGAACGGCGGCAGGGCGTGGAATGACCGATGAATGATGGAATTCGCGTCGATGAGGAGCAGTTTTTTCATTGTATCGCGATTGTCCGCTCGTTTTCTTTTTTACCGTATTTGAACTTTATCCACGTCGTGCTTTTTGGTAAAAACCTTTTTGCTTGTTCCGGCCACTCGATCAACATGATATTCCCCGGCTCATCAAGAATGACATTAATATCGAGCGCTGCCAGATGCTCCGATTTTTTCAAACGGTAGGCATCGACATGAAACAGGTTTTTGAATTTTGTTTTGGCGCCAAGCGCATGCCGCCGCATCAGCACGAACGTCGGACTCGTTGCGCGTTTTTTTGATCCGAGACCCTTTAAAAAACCTTGCGTGAAGGTCGTCTTCCCTGCGCCAAGCTCGCCTTGGAGCGCAAACACTGCCGCGCCACTTTTTTTGGTCACGCCACTACGGGTAAGCGCACGCGCAATATCATACCCCAGCTTCTTCGTCTCCTCCGAAGAAAAACTGCGATATAGTTCTGTTTTTTTGGATGACATAGATAAAGAATAACAGAAAGAAAGATGCGGTGCCGAACATGGTCACGATGAATGCTATGGGCGAAAGTTGCGGCGCGAGAGAAACGCCCGTCGGATAATTTTGCACCGACACTGCCATGTCCATTTTTTCGTTCGCCGCGCCTGGCGTTGGATACTCAAACGCAAAGTGGGTGATCGGCGCGGCGCTGTAGTCCACGCGAGAATAGCTCTTTCCTTCCGGCGCCGCGCCGGCAAAACTCGCATTGTCTACTATTTGACCGCCCGGCCCATATAACAATACTTCGCCATCGGTGTTTTTTAAAGTCAGTTTATCCTGCGCATGCTTTAAAACCAAATAACCGCTGGGCGAAATACTGTAGCCATCAAGCTTGAATGTTTTCTTTGCGCCATCGCTGAGTGCATAGCCATCAAGCTTTACCAAAGCCGAGCCGCTATTATAGAGCTCGATAAATTCTCCCGCGGCATCGTTGCCGACAGGGTTGGGGAACCATTCATTGATGTAGATCATTGATTATTTTAAATATCCCGAGGGCACACGCCCGGGCGATGCCATCACCACCCAGGCGTGCCGGTGGACCCGGC
>JBAVWC010000261.1:0-2237 GCA_049697595.1 Alphaproteobacteria bacterium | reverse complement strand
ATCGCTGGTCGTCAGCCACGGCTGGTTTATGCAGTAGGAAGCCGATTTTTTTCGACTCTGAGTTTGAAGAAGCGCCGTACCTAGCGGAAGTGCGGAGCAAAAACCTTACTCTTCTGAATAACACAATCCCGCGAAAAAGTGACCACAGCACCAAATGAGGCATGACTATAATCTACGCGACCAGTGTATTTCTTTCCTTGAACGCTGAAGTTAAATTCAGACTTATGGGCGACGATTGCTTTGCTTGCTGCGCTGTCTCTGGCGTTAAAAAAATTTACTACTGACGCTTGTGTATTCTTCCAATCAGCGCAGGGATTTTTACTGAAAGTGTCTTTATGAGAATCAAGATAAACATTTCCAGTAACGAAAACAGTGGCAGCAATAAAAGCAGCCAGCAGTTTTTGTGATTTTGTCATCGAAAATATCCTCAATTAAATAATTCGCTTATCTATGTGCTGCATCGGCACACAAAAAATACTTTCATCAATATAAACTCCCGCCTATTCGCCGGGATTTAATCCAAGGTCAGGGTCGGAATCGTCGGCGTGCAATCCACTTTGGCGTGGGCATTGGTGTGATGATGTCCCTTGTGCCAGAAGACATGCCGATGCGGCTGAGGTTGGGCGGTCTTGTGCTCGAGCGTTTGATTGAGCTGTTGTACTTCTCCGGCAAGAAGGCTCGTTTCCCTGACAAGGCAACCCACAGTTCCCAAAATGCCAGCCCCGAGGACAAACGCGCCCAAAATGGCGGCGCGTCTGCGCGTATTAGAATCAATAGTCATAGAAACCTCCCGAAAGAAAAACCAATGAACAACGCCTCGTTAGCACACAGCAGCCACAAAACACAACGCCAGATTGCTCTCTTACCAAAAAGGAACTTGAATAGGGGGAACGAAAGCGCGGGAAAAATTGACATCGCTCCGTTGCGGCGCATCGGCAACCTGCGTGGTTGTTTGTTTCTGTTGCGGCTCCTTCGCCTGCCCCCATGGCATGTAAGGGGTAGTTGCCGTTAATGCAGCTACGGTAAACACAAAAAGAGCGGGCGAAACCCACTTCCTTTTATTATTTGATTGAGTCATCGAGAATCTCCTGAGTTAAACGAACTCACAACCTATACGTGGCGTATCATGCGGAAATTATGCCAGCAAGCCCATATTATGGTTAACGGCGTGTCGGCAGGGTTCAGTTCCGCGCCAGCCATTCGATCAGCGGCTCCCATACCTGCTTGGGCGCGAGGGCACTGGACATTAATCCCACATGCCCCATTTGGGGTTCATGACTTACGGCGCCACCCAGCGCGCGCGCCAGAGGCATCGCGGATTCCGGCGGCACGATCCGGTCGCGGGTGGGGACAACGACATAGGAAGGCTTTGTAATTTTACGCGGGTCGATGACTGTGCCGCCGACTTGCCATTCGGTTTTTGCCAGCACATTTCTGCCACCCCAATCGCCGAAACATTCGCGCGCGACATTGGATGTCAGCGGCACGCCGTCATTCAGCCAGTCTTCGGTCAAAACAAAACGCGCGGCATCGAGCCCGGATTGATCGCGCGCGGCGAACGACGAAAATTTGCGGAACGCATGCAACGGCTGAAACGCCGTGAAAACGCTTTGCACGACTTCGACCGGAAGGAAATCATCTGTCGTCAGCCACGGCGCGAGTTTTTCTTCAAGCCGCCCACCCTCCTGCCCCACCGCTTCGTATCCTGCATGAAAATCCCACGGCGTCGCCAACAACGACAAGCCTCGCACGCGTTCCGGGCACAATGAAGCCAAAGCCAGCCCCAGAACCCCGCCCATGCAATAACCCAGAACATGCGCAGGCCGAGCCTGAGATGCTATTTGCAGCGCGGGCATCAAACGCTGCGTCATATAATCGCCGAGCGTGAAATGTTTTTCCTCTTCGCCCGGCATATCCCAATCGACGACCAAAGGCCGGAATCCGTTCATCGCCAGCATGCGCAAAAAAGAATGCTGCGGCTGCAGATCGAGAATCGTAAAGCGGTTGATCAGCGACGGCACCACAAGCACCACCGGCGCATAAACGGAATCCGGCGCGTAATCGCGCAGGCATGTCGTGCCTGATTGCCAGATAATCGGCGCAACCTCGCGGGGCCGCCGCACGGGATGATCGCGGTACAACGCGACGCCATTCATGAAAGCGCGCGCGCGCACCGCCATCTCGCGCGTCAGATAAGGGGCAAGTTCAGGATGCCGCGCGCTGAGTTCGCCGAGGCG
>JBAVWC010000260.1:0-1884 GCA_049697595.1 Alphaproteobacteria bacterium | reverse complement strand
TGCGGGCGCCGGTCGTTAGCCGAGATGTAGCTGCCGCTGGCCAGCACATCCTGACGCATGCGCATGCCGTTGGCCTTCAAGTACACCGTGGCGCAGGTGGCGTCGCGCGGGCTTTTGGGTCCGCCCACCAGCTTCATCTCCACCCAGTGATGATGGTCCGGGTTGACGTTCCTGAGCAGCACCGGCGGCTCATCGATGGGATTGATGATCACATCGATCTTGCCGTCGTTGAAGAGGTCGCCGAAGGCCGCCCCGCGCGCCGGAATGACCACGGCCAGCCCGGAACCGTTCACCGGCGGCACGTACTCGAATCTCCGTTCCTTCCCTTCCGGCACGTTATGAAACAGCAGCGGTCGCTCGGCAAAGGTCGTGCCCCAGTCGTGCTGGTCCACCTGGGGATAGGTATGTCCGGCCACCATAAAAATGTCGAGCCAGCCGTCGTTGTCGTAGTCGAGAAAGCCGTCTCCCCAACCGACAAAAGGAATTGTAGTCTGTGCGACGCCGGCCCTGTAGCTCACGTCGGTGAAGGTGGCGTCGCCGTCGTTGTGGTAGAGCACTTTGTAGTCGTCGCCGAAATCAGTTACGAAAAAGCTCACTTGTCCTGAGTTGTCATAGTCGCCCGCGGCAATGCCCATCGAGGCAATCTCGCGGCCGTCCTTGTTCAGCGCGAATCCCGAGACATAGCTATCATCCTCGAAGGTTCCGTCCCCCTTATTGAGATACAGAAAGTTGGGCTCCGAGTCGTTGCCCACCACCAGATCCGGCTTTCCGTTACCTTTGAGGCTGACAAAGATCGGGGTAAACCCGTAATAGCGGTCCTTGTCCTCGACGCCAGCTTTCACCGTCACATCGGTAAAGGTTCCGTCGCCGTTGTTGTGGAAGAGGTGATCGGGCTCGCCTTGCAAGCCGCGCGGGCCGCAGTTGACTGTCTCGCCGCGATACTGGCAGAAGGCATTGCCCACCGCCTTTGTGCCGCTGGTCGGCAAATTGTCGCGGTCGAAGTGGACATAGCCGGTCACATAGAGGTCAAGTAAGCCATCGCCGTCGTAGTCGCCCCAAGCCGAGCCGGGCGACCAGTTGCCCAGCGTCACTCCGGCGTTTTCAGCCACGTCGGTAAAGGTACCGTCGCGATTGTTGTGGTAGAGCCGGTTCTTGCCGTAGTTATTTACGTAGATATCTGGCCAGCCGTCGTTGTCGTAGTCGGCAACCGAGCAGCCATAACCCCAGCGGTCGTTCTGCACACCGGCTGCGGCGCTCACATCGGTAAAAGTTCCATCATGGTTGTTGTGAAACAAAGCGGCGTGCGGCGGTTCTTCCTTGCCGTCCAATGCGCGAAAGGTCGAGCCGTTGACCAGGTAGATGTCCGGCCAGCCGTCGTTGTCGTAGTCGATCAGGCATACTCCCGAGCCATTGGTCTCAACGATGAAATCCTTCTCCGGTGTACCCATCTTGTGAGTCCAGCCTGACAGCCCCGCGGCCTTGGTGACATCTTGAAAGACCACTGTGCCCTTGGTTACAAAACCACCCGCGGTGATGGGTCGCTTCTGCTCGTCATAGACCGGAGCAGCGCCAATGCCACCGGCAATGCCTCCCATCCCCTGCTGTATCTTGGGGGGCGCTGGCGACAGCGGTTGCGTGGGCGCCGCCTGCGTCCACGCCGCGCCGGTCGTTAAAAGTGCAAACAGCAGGGCACCGAAAGGCCATCCGTGGACCGGCAGCAAAGAGATCCCTCCAATCGCAGAAGTGTATCGTAGCGGTTTAGTTCGGAGTCCAAGTATGAGTCATATGTACTATATCCTCGAAGGGGAGAGCCATGGTTAAGCTAGAAAGCGTCATCTTCGATGGTCTTTGCTAGCTTTCTGGATCTGCTGCTTCCCGGAAGTT
>JBAVWC010000259.1:0-1679 GCA_049697595.1 Alphaproteobacteria bacterium | reverse complement strand
CCGCTGTGGCGCTCATCGGGCCACGGCAGGTAGGCAAGACGACGCTGGCGTTCCGTATCGCGGAAAAATTTGGCGCAATATATCTTGATCTTGAAGACAGCGAGGATCGGGCCAAATTATCCAACCCAGCTCTCTATTTGGACAGTATGGAGGATCGGCTCGTTATCCTCGACGAAATTCACCGTGTGCCCGAACTATTTCAGACTTTGCGTGGTGTGATCGACAAAGGGCGGCGCAAAGGCAAAGGGGTTGGGCGTTTTCTGATCCTTGGCTCCGCCTCGATTGATCTTATGAAGCAATCAGGTGAGTCATTGGCGGGACGTATTGCCTATATCGACATGACGCCGTTAACGGCGCTAGAAATCGGGCCGGAGACTGCCGCCCGCGAACGCCTGTGGTTGCGGGGCGGGTTTCCGAGCAGTTATCTTGCAAAAAATGACAAAGAAAGCTTCGCGGTACGGAAGGATTTCATTCGCACCTACCTGGAGCGCGATGTTCCCATGTTTGGGCCGCGTGTTCCGGCGGAAACGTTGGAGCGTTTGTGGACTATGCTTGCGCATCATCAAGGCGGGTTGCTGAATGCTTCTGATCTTGCCCGCGCGCTGGCCATCAGTACGCAATCCGTGACCCGCTACATTGACTTGCTGGTTGATCTGTTGCTGGTTCGCCGTCTGCGCCCTTACCATGCCAATGTCAGCAAGCGTCTGGTTAAATCGCCCAAGGTTTATGTACGAGATAGCGGCCTTGTCCATGCGTTGTTGGGCATCCAAACATTGGATAGTTTGGCCGGTCACCCCGTGGCCGGAACCAGTTGGGAAGGGTTTGTGTTAGAAACATTATTGGCCGCTTTGCCGTGGCGGAGCCAGACTTTCTTCTATCGCACAGCGGTTGGTGCCGAAATTGATCTTGTGATTGAACGACCTGACGGGAAGTTGTGGGTTGTAGAAATCAAGCGCAGTCTTGCCGCTAAACTTGGGCGCGGCTTTTACCAAGCCTGCGACGATCTTAAGCCCGAAAAAGCTTTTGTTGTTTATGCTGGAGAGGAACGCTTTCCTGTGGCCACGGATGTTGAAGCTATTAGCCTGTATGAGCTTGCTTCTCTTTTCAGCAAAGAGGAGTAAGGACTGCGCCATATTAGTGGACCGTTGGAACGGATCGGAAATGATGGGAAATAATCGATAATTTTCTCGTAGCGGCATTGGAGCGGCAAAAATCAGCTAACCCGCTGACATATATCGGGGCGGCATGCTTTTGAAAATCCCCGTGTCGGCGGTTCAATTCCGTCCCCAATTTTCCCTTCCAGCCTTACAGAAAATTGTCTTGATGCAACGCGCGATCGATCCTCTGAATGTATTGGGGCGACATAGGGAGAGATTTCACGGATGAGCGCGTATGAATACGGATGTCTGAAAAATGGTTTGGATTCTGACACCCGGTGCAGTGCGTTTTGTTCTGTTGCGCTAAAAGGCTTGATAAAACACACCGCCATATAGCGACATGTTGTGTCTTAAATAAAACTTATTCATCCTGTCCCCGGTCTTCTTGTTGCGGCTCATCCAGTCGCTCGCTATCCGGACACAGAGTCTTGAATGAAAATTATACATTGCCTGATTGCTGTCTGTGTTTTTGCTTTAAGTCTGGCGGCTAATCCGGCCTGGGCGACAGATCAGCTTGATTTA
>JBAVWC010000258.1:0-6528 GCA_049697595.1 Alphaproteobacteria bacterium | reverse complement strand
GGCTGCTGCTTATCGACCCCGCCAGCGGGCGGGGCAGCGTGATCTTGCGCGCGCGGCCCTGACACATGGCTCCCCTCAAGGTCAATGACGGCATGCGCCGTGTTGAAAACAGAGGAATCTGCGCCTGGGTGGGTTGAATTAATTTTGGCGCTGGCCTAATGCCCTCCTGCCTCGTCCCGTTCGTCTAGAGGCCCAGGACACTGCCCTTTCACGGCGGCGACAGGGGTTCGAATCCCCTACGGGACGCCATATCTTTGTTATAGCCATTAAGGCTCTGGCATCGAACAAAACTCCGCATTATTAGACACTTACGCTCCTGCATATCACAGGACGGGTGTAACAAGTGCGGCGCATGGAAAACGTAGACAAGCATCCCAAGAGTGGCATCTATCGTGTCCGGCTGACCTACCCGGTCCACCTGCACAAAATTCTGGGGCGCGGCAGTTTTACTCAGTCCTTGCACACACGCGAGGCGGCGGTTGCTAAGAAGGCTGCGCTGCCGATTCTGGCGGAACAACAGAAGCGGATCGCCGAGGCGCAGGCAGTTTATGACAACAGAGCCTCACCCCAGCCACCAAAGCCCACTCTGACGCTGCACGAGGGCATCAGGCTCTTCCAGCGGTGGAAGGACCAGTACCTGGCGGAATGCCTGGACGACTTGAATTCCGGCACCACGCGGGAGCCACGCCAATATTTGATCGCCTTTGGTCCAACGGACGAAGAAGAAGACAAATTCTTTGCGCCGGAGAATTATAGATCCTGGGAAACCCTTCTCTCTGCGGGCGACGTCGATTCGAGGATAATGAACTGGACGCTTGACCGGACTTTACGGCAGTTCGGGCATGAGTTGCCCAGGCGGCACCCTCTCCGAACCGCGCTGCTCGGACCGCTACGTGAAACACTGACGACTATTTGGCAGACCACCGAGGCTTGGTCGCACGGCGAAATCGATCTGGCATCTCTGCCTCCGGAGCGAGGCTTTGTGCCTTCTGCACAAACTGCTGCGCCTACCTCATCGCCACGATTAGCGGATGCACCTCCCAGCGAATCGGCACGAGGAAAGATTCGCCTGAGCGAACTGGTGGAGAAGTATTTGGCGTGGAAGAAACCAAAATCGGACACCGAGCAACGTTTGGCTTTGAGGCAACTTTGTGATTTTCTTGGTCAAAGCGACCCATGGGCGAATGATATAACCCATGAGCAGGCGGAAGAATTCTACGAGGTTTTGAAGCTTCAGCCAAAATCGCGGTCTATCAAAGACGCCAAGCTCTCTATGACAGAACTCGCACAGCAGATGCGAGATGGAACACGAAAACAATCCGCTGTTGCAGGTGGAACGGCGGCAAAGAAAATTAGCCTTCTTTCCGCGATCTTTACCAGAGGTGAGGCACGAAATTGGATCTCCGGAGGAAATCCTTTTGCGAGATTAATTGGACCGCAAGATGCAAAGCCTGAACGAAAGCGTCGTCCGATGACGGCTAAGCATGTCGAGCAGATCTTTTCTGCCCCTCTTTTTCAAGGGTGCGCCGACGAGGATAACTGGCGGACTAAAGGAAATTTTCTCATATCGAACCACCGCTTCTGGCTTCCGCTGCTTGGCATGGTTACTGGCTGTCGCCTCGAAGAATTAGGACAGCTACAAGTTTCTGATATAAAGAAACAAGATGGCATCTTGTTTCTCGACATCACTGAAGAGCACGAGACAACAAACGACGCTGCCAACGGACTAAAATCGCTAAAGACAACATCCAGCAAGCGCAAGATGCCATTGCACAAGATCGTGCTGGACGCTGGCTTTGAGGATTATTGGAAAAAGCGAGTTCATGACGGTGAAATACCGATATTCCCGGAGCTGCCCATCATCCGAAGCCGGACCAAAGAAATGTCCCGGTGGTTTAATCGGGATTTTTTGCACTCAGTTGGCATAGATGACCCTTCATACGTGTTTCATAGTTTCAGGCATGCCTTTAAGGATCGTTGTCGTGATGCCAAGCTTCATCCGGAAGTGCATCATACCCTGACCGGACACCGCAGCGGTTCTGTTGGCGACCGCTACGGTGAAGGGTTTGACTTGGCAGCGCTTAAAGAAGGGATCGATGCCTTGAAATTTGTAGGCTTTCCTGGCGTTCCTGAGAGAAATTGAAAGTTCTTTATTTCTACCGACATTGAAATCGTGAATGATTAGTCAATCTTCCACATATTTTCTTGGTTCGTGAAGCCGGGGAATTTAAGCATAATATGTGCGAGTTCCCTCGCATGTTTTCCCAGTGTCCTTTGTTTGATTGCAATATCAGACAACTCTACGCTGACGAAACCATTAGCATCATCAACATCTGACCACAGTATCATAACGCCAAAATAATCTCCCGTATTTTCAGACATTAATGAATGTCGATTACCAAGTTGTTTTTGCTCTTTGTAGGTAATCCAAAACTTGAAATTCTTTATATTTGCATTGCTGCTCCGAAAAAATAATATTTTTTTGTGATGCATAATATGGTCAAGTTCATCACTTACTATTTCAAATTTTTCAAATTCTTCTCTTTCGAGAAGCTCGCGCATCTCATCAAACGATGAGCTGGCGTGAATTATCGAGGCAACCTTCTGTATTGCCTCGGCTATTATCTTTGCGTCTTTCTCAATTTTTTTGTTGACGCCAAAACCGAACATAGAAACTCCTTGGTAAGAACCGCCATCATGATTTTGGTGTTGATGAGCAGTGGTTTACGCGGCGGACGTCGCCAGAACTCTGTAAACAGATGCTCGGCTAATTCCAATTTTCTTGGCAATTTCACTTGGCTTGGCACCTTGCCCTCGAAGCATAACGATCACTGCCTCTTGCCGCCGGGCGGTGGGCGCGCGTCCTTTGTATTTTCCAGCCTCCGCCGCCTTCCTGATACCTTCGTATTGACGTTCTTTCATGAGGCTGCGTTCGAACTCTGCAACTGCGCCAAGCATGGTGAGCATCAATTTTGATGTTGCTTTTGTTGTGTCTATTTCCAGCCCTGACATCGAGATGATTTTCAACCCAATTCCACGCTTAGTAAGATCGTCTACAATCGCAAGCAAATCTGCGGTCGAGCGCGCCAGACGGTCTGGCTTTGTTACAACCAACGTGTCGCCTTCTCGGACAAATCGAAGGGCGTCGTCAAGAACGGCACGCCGTGCCACGGAAGATATTTGTTCAGAAAACACGCGCTCACAACCGAGCTTTTTCAAATCTTCTTGCTGCGATTCGAGTCCGGCAATCTGATCTGCGGTGCTTACCCTTGCGTATCCGACGAGCATATTTTTCTCACATAATTCTATGAGTTATTGATACCATATCGTCTCTATTTGTAAAGCGACTTATATGAAACGCTTTCGTTTGGATTCGTATCGTCTCTCACAAGCAAGCCCTATTGAGATAACCGTTTCTTCTGTGGCTTGATGGCTTTGACCGGCTTGATCGGTTTGATGCGATGATTTGGTTTTGTTGGTTCAACTGGTTCTATCGGTGTGATTGGTTCCAGAGGCTTCAATGATTTTAAAATCTCTATCAGCTTCATGATGTTTTCCTTTGCTTGAGCTATTTCTATTTACGCATAGCTTCGCTATTGCCATCTCTTCCTTCAAGAAATGGTTCATAGCGACAAAGGTATTCAGCAGGTCTGGAAATGCGCGGGTGCCGCTTCATTCGTCAAAATTGCTGACCCTCTTTATTTCTCGGGGACGAGTTCCTGGCTGATGATACAATTCCGCCACAAGCATTGCTTGGAGCAATAATTTACCCAGCCATCAATTTCGTAAAGTCGGTCGAGCTTGTGAGTTCCGGAAGCGACAAGTTTAGTGAATGGTGTTTCCGGTGCACCATCTTTAAACATGTCCTCAAACGCCGTCCAACGATCCTCCTGCACTTTCCAGATCATATGCACGTGCAACATATTGTCCGGACTGACAGATGGAAATCCAAAGAAATTTGACCGCTTCAGGAGCGGCTTTTTATCAAAGCGACTCCCAAATAAATCGCCATCCACAAATGCCCACATGAGGCGCAAATCGTGGCGCAGGATTTTTTCGGTCGATGATGTCAAAAGAGGGGGAATAAGATTCGAGGACGCCGGGACAGTCGCAACCTTCCCATGGGTGCTCCTGCGCTCACCCGGCGCCATCTTCGGCGCAGGGTAACTGACGGTCACGGCATGGGACCATGGAAACGTGCAAATCCAAGCCGCGGCGGCTTGGGCAATCTTCCGTTCCTGAAACCATGTCAAATCTAACATCACAGTGCTATTTAGAACGATATCGTAATGAATGTCAATAAAAATCGTGCATAGTCTCAAAAAAAGATACGTCAGACCGCGCGGCGGTACGGGCAGGAGACCGTACATCTTCCGGCGCAACGTTCAGCCATGGACCGGTGAGCGTGATACGGCTACGATTTGGTAACATGGGGGTGTAACATACAGCCCTCGATTATGAGCGTAAGTGCTTGATTTTGCTTGATGGAGCAGCATCCCCTACGGGACGCCATTCCCGTCCAAAACTGCGAACTTTCCCCGCAGGTTTCGGACGGTCTGACATAAGCTGGTTGAGCCGCTTGTCTTTTCTCCCAAAGATGCGGATTTCGGTGTCATCGACCTCAATACGTTCGACGATGGCTTGCAGATAGGCTTTGCGCATGGCGATGGGGCCATCATGCAGCTTGGCCCGTAGGTTCTGGGCAAAGCGCTCGATCATCTCGTCGGTGATGGTTGGCAGGACCATGGCGGGTGCCTCGGCTAGATCGCTCAGCCGCTTGGTTTCGTCGCGCTGGATTTTGAGCGTGTTGAGCCGGTCGCGGAGCGAGGGATCGGCGATATCAACAACGCCATTCTCGATGGCGGCATAGAGGCGCTGAACCCGCAGTTCAGCCTCGCGCGCCGCGCCGCGAAGGGCTTCCAGCCTGGCAGAATCGCCGCCGCAGGTAGCGCATGTTGCCAGGCCCGTGAGCAGACACGGACCGTTAACAATGCGTGGCGCGGTTACTCGCGGGGCACGCTCACCTAACCGAATTTGCACTTCTTCGAATTGGTCCTTGGGAATGATCGTGGGAATGCTGATGGCGACGACCTCCTCGGGAGGCTTTTGCCGCTTGGTCTTGGCCTCGGTGGCGTTGAAGGTGTGGGTACCGGTATACGCTGGGCGGGTCAGGATATCATGGATAAATTTGCACGAGAATTTTGCCCCGGCTTGGGTGCGGTAGCCCTGGGCATTCAGGCGGTTGACGATGGCTTTTAGTCCCAAAGAGCCTGATTGCCCGTCGCCAATGAGATATAGATCAAAAATCAGGCGCACGATTTCCGCGTGGAGCGGGTCGATATCTAGGCGCTTCTTAATTTTCTGGCCGCGCTTCTCAGCCAAGGTGATTCTAACGGGTGACCAGCGCCAGTTGCAGGCGATTGGCGCTGGTTCCGGTCTTTCTATCGTCGCCGAACAAGCTGCGTCTGTACGGATCGACACCAATCGCCGGCAACGCGAGGCTTGGGCACGACAGGCCGTGAGTCAGTTTTCTCGGGGTGAAGCGGCTGCTGCCCTGGATGCTTTTGACCGGCATGGCTGGTTACATTGGGCAGGTGGCCAGAAGGCGACCATCGACCAGGCGGTAATGCTTTGGCGCCAACATAGACACGAGCACCCCGAGCAAAGTATGATCGTCCTTGCCAAATCCAACGCTGATACGCGTGCGCTCAATGCTGCGATGCGTGATGAACTTCGGCAGGCTGGACGGTTGTCTGGTCAGGATATTGCAATCCACGCAACCGACCGGTCGAGGGCCGTTTTTGACCTTCCGATAGCCCGGGGAGACCGCGTGGAAATTCATGTTCGCAATAGGGACCTTGGCCTGGTCAATGGCACGGCCGGAACCGTCACGCAGATAGAGGAAGAGAACAGCGGCCACGCCCGCCTGACGCTCGCCGTTGGCAGTCGAAGCGTGACGTTTTCCACCAGGGAGATTACCGACGCCAAGGGCCGTGCCCGGATCGGCCATGCCTATGCCACCACAATCCATAATGCCCAGGGCATCACGGTCGATCGCGCGATTGTCGTGGGCAACCCGAGTTTCTCGGCGAACCAGGCTTACGTTGCAGCCAGCCGGGCGCGCGAACGAACGGATTTTGTCATCGACCAGCGAATGATAGATAGCGAACTTCGTGCGAAAGCCCGCGCCACGGGACATTTCCTTGACCGCGCCCCCAGTGCCCTTGAAAGAAAAGCCCATCTCGCCGGACGTTGGGCGCGAACCGAGGTCAGGGAGACCGCTCGATCAATGGTTGGGAAACTTCAAGTTTCCCAACCCGTCAAAAGCAGGCAACCAGAATTAGAACGCTGATTATGCTCTGTAGCATTACTCCGCTCTAACACACGAATCCACGCCCCCGCGCGGGGGGTTACGGCACAGCGTCAATCCTAACCGACAGGTAACGCGTTTCGATCCACGCCCCCGCGCGGGGGGCGACGGCGCATACGTGCCTACCGGCGCTGGAGATATGGGTTTCGATCCACGCC
>JBAVWC010000257.1:0-3143 GCA_049697595.1 Alphaproteobacteria bacterium | reverse complement strand
GGTGGTCCCTGGTGCACGGCTGCTTCATAGGCGTGGGCGGCGCGGGACTGGTCGCGCGCCTGGTCGACTTGCGCAGAGGCAGGGGCCACCGCCTGACTGTGAGCTATTGGCTGAATGGCGCAAACGGCGGACACGGCGAGGAGGAGGAGACTTGCGGGCAGACGGCCGGTTCTGGACATAATTGCCATCCAGTGTAGTACGGCGGGCTATCGAGGGCCGCTCCTGCAGGGGATTTGGCGTGTTGCGGTCAAAGCGTGACGGGGGCGTAACGGGCGCGGCGAGTGGGTCGAAGTTCCGGACTTGGTGGGTCAATCGGGAGTTGGTATACTGGGATGCAGTTGTTGCAGCGCACTGCTCGTGGAATTGTCCCACCCCGCCGGCCGCATCCGCCGGAATCCGCGCAGGAATTGCAACTGATAAAGTCTGCACTGAGGCCAGGTAGCTCAGTGGTAGAGCGCGGCCCTGAAAAGGCCGGCGTCGGCGGTTCAATCCCGTCCCTGGCCACCACATAACAAACAACTTAGCGGAAACCAACAACGGGAAATTTTAGTCGCGCGAACCATACGCGAACATCCCGTCCAACGGTGTTCGCGTGTTCGCCAGTCTCCATCAGCTTCCAAAGTTCGCGCGTTGTGTTGCCAGCGCGGACAATGTGCTTGCGGCCGAGCTTCGCGTAGCATTCGGTTCTCTTGAGGTTCGCGCGGCCGAGGATCTTCGCAGGCTCGTAAAGATCGCCGCCGTTCATCCTGTACCAGGACGCGAACTTGTGGCGCAGATTCGTGGAAACGAAAATTCCGAATTTTTGCCCTCTTCAGCAAATCCTCGAAACGCGCTTCCAGCCTGCGCCGTTTTCCGTGCGCGCCTTGCCGCGGCAGGTCGAAAGCTCACCGCCGCTTTCGCAGCACCCACGTCGTCATGCAGCGATAGTCTTGAACGATGGTGGTCTTGAGGGGATCGACGAGAACGGCATTCATTTCCTCGACAAGCTGCGTGAGCATCTCCTCGTCCACGAGAAACCATACCGAACCATCCCCAACGACATAGCGGCCGCCCTGCACCCGCTCGAAGTCCATTCCAATCCGCGAGCCCAGGCGAGAAAAGAACATCCCTCCAGGCTTAAGAACACGCCACAACTCGGACAACATGATCTTGAAGTGATCTTCATCCCGGGCAAAATGAAGTACAGAATTGCACATCACGACATCGGCAAATGCGTCCGGAAAAGGCATCCGCTCAATGAGCCCCACCTGAAAGTTGTCTGCAGGAAGTCCGGTTCCCAGCGACGCCGAGAGTTGGCGAACATGCTCGACTCCATCGGGGTTCGCATCCAGAGCAAATATCTCGCAGCCCTGTCGCAGCAGATGGACCAGATTCCGCCCATATCCGCATCCAGCATCCAGCACGCGCATTCCGGGCGCAATGTTTCCGCGAAGGATTTGATCGAAGACATAGATGTCGATCTGTCCAAACTGCTCTTGAACGTTGAGTGGCATACATTCACCATATCGCCTGGATTGCCGGATTACGCACATGTCGCATACCATAAGCCGACGTTCCCAGTCACATGTTTCATCGACCGCGCCCCAAAAGGACGTTGCGTGATCGGCAGGATTGCGATAGTGTGGTTTTTCCCCTGCCGACCTATCCCAGCCAGGAACAAAAGTGGGAGGATTCTGACCGTATGCCTGCACCTTCCTCATGGCTCCCCCGCGTGGCGGCCATGGCTTTCTTTACCTTCGCTGCCGTCTTTTCCCAGGCGGAAGCAGCGAGGACACAGATCGCGCCACTTGTGTATGACGGCCTCGGCAAGGGAACGGTCTCCCTGAATGGCCCCTGCCAATTCCACCTTGGCGACGAGGCGGAGTGGGCCGCGCCCGGGTTCGATGATTCCGGCTGGGAGCAGCTTGGTGCTGACCGGCCGTGGGGGGAGCAGGGTCACGCCCGCTATACAGGCTATGCCTGGTACCGCTGCCACATCGCGCTTACCCCGGCGCCGGGCATTGCGCCGCAGTTCTCGCTTCTGCTGCAGCGCATCTACGATGCCGATGAAATCTACTGGAATGGCGTGCTTATCGGGCACAACGGCAAGCTGGAACCTTACCGGATCTGGTACTACTCGCGGCCGCCGGAAATATTCCCCTTGGGCCAAGGGCAGCGTGGGCTACTGGCCGTGCGCGTCTGGAAGGCTCCCCTGTTCTCCGATGATTCCGGTCAGACCGGTGGTTTTGAGACGGCCCCGATCCTCGGCAGCCCGGAAGCCATCGCCACCGCCAAGGCAGCGCTGGATTACCAGTGGCTGCGCAGTCGTCAATTTCTGTTGGGCGAGAATCTGCTGTACGCCCTGGTTGCCCTGTTGAGCTTCCTGGCATGGTGGCGCAATCGCAGCCGATGGCTCCTCTTCTGGATGACGGCCTTTGCGCTCGCTCCACCGCTGATCCTTCTGTTCCTGGGTGCGGACGTCCGCTGGCCCTATGTTGTAGCCGTTGGAGCGGTGCAGCCCTTATTCGCCCTTCAAGACATCTCGCTCTGGTTTCTACTTCTGTGGCTGCTCCCTCTGCGGGAGAACAGCGCATTGTGCCGGCTCACCCGCATCCTGGCTGTCGCGAGCCTGACCAACGCCACGCTCGACGGCGTGCTGCTGGTCCTCAATTGGAGTCCCGGGTGGATCGCGCTGGCGCGGATCGCCGACGGCATATCGGCCATCCTCTACACTCTGCTGGAAGCTTTTCCGCTCGTTCTCGTCGCTTTGGCACTCTCCCGGCGCAAGCGCTTCGATTCCGCCCGCTGGCTGGTGGCCATCCTCGCCTTTCTCGACGACATGATTGTCGTGGTCCGAAACGCCGTCAAACAAGGCCGCCAATTCACCGATTGGTCGATGGCGTCGAAGATCGACTCGCCTCTCTTTACCTTGGGTGGCAGCGCGATTTCTCTCCATACGCTTACCGGCGCGCTTCTCCTGGTGGCCATCGTCTATGCCGTCTACGCCAGGCTTCGCGAGGAACAGCGCGTGAAGGACGCTCTGGAACGGGAGAAGATGGAACTCATGCGCACCCGAGAGCAGATGCGCCAATTTGCCGAGCACGACGGCCTGACCGGCTTATGGAATCACCGCATTATTATGGAGCGGTTGTCCGGAGAAGTGG
>JBAVWC010000256.1:0-1950 GCA_049697595.1 Alphaproteobacteria bacterium | reverse complement strand
GCCTTCTCTTGGTCACGATTAAAGCCTGATGGGTTGCCGTAATGTTTTGGCACTAGATATACAGAACCGATTTGTGTCTCCGCCTCCGCATTTCCGTTATTAGCCGCCCGTTGATACCAACGTATAGATTCTGACAGATCTTTTTTGATGCCCGTACCGTAAAGGTAGGCATCGGCAAGTTTGACTTGCGCGTTGATGTCACCAAACTCTGCGGCGATGCGAATTTTAAGGCTGGGTCTGGAGGCTGATGCTTCGAGCGCGATTGCGGCCAGCAAGGCGATGGTGACGAACAGTAGTAATGCAAAACGTTTTTTCATGAGAAAATCCATATAGTTCCAAGCAAGATCGTAGCAAGAACAACCATTGTCAGAATGAGTGTTATTAAGTCATTTATTCTGGGGTGAGATATTTGGGGAAATTTCTTAGCAATATTTTGCCCAATTTCCGCAATACGCGGCCTCATATAGGCTAGAAAAACTGCGACGAGTGCCATAAAAACTGGAAAAAGAAATAACCCTCCCATTACTATAGCCACAAATTTCAAGTGGCGACTATCTATGCCGAACACGCTGCCTTTCTCTGGCCAATATGCGGCTGCATCTAAATCAATTAAATGCAATTGTAACGCCCAATATTTCCAGCCAGAAACGCCGGATGCCGACAGGGAGCCGGCTTGATAATATTGACCACGAGCCATGCCTATATTCATTGGGGTTTCGCATGTCCAGTTGTCGGCATCAACAATGTTGCAGCCACCATAAATTATGTCTGTGTCGGGCGTTTGCTTCGTCACGGACATGAGAACCCGCTGTGTAGCGGTATTGACTAAAATGTCTATGTCCGCTCCGCGATGGTCGATTTGTTTGCAAGTGAGATTAGGGGTAAGCCCATTGTTGCAGTTCAACAAGGCAACAGGCACCACATGCGTCGGAAGCAGTCGCGATAACGGAAGTGTGATCATAAAAAACAGAAATATTATGGCTAGGTAAAAATCCTTCATCGCCCCCACCTTTCGTTTGCCCGCACAAGGCTTAATCGTGTTGTTTTCTAGCCATTGATGGTGAGCGGACAAAGCTCATACGATTTCACAGTTATAGCCGTCCCCGATCCAGCACAGTCATAGAAGCATATTTTGTTTAAACCAGAGATTTGCTCGCCTTTAGCAAAACACAGCAACGCCAATTCTGTGGAGGGAGGTTGGTCAGCAGCGCGTGATAAATCAGGCGCGGTTATCGCGCCAAGCATCAGTGTTATTGCGAATAAAATTGATGTAATTGTTTTCATATTTCTTTTCCTGTTGTTCATATTGAATGTGCCAACCAGAAGGGTGTCCTGCCCTCTGGTGAGCACGGGAGTTAGTTAATCGCGATGAAACGATTGCGACGATCTTTAGCCCGAAGGCTTGGACATCCAGAGTCTTTGCTCGCGCAAAAACCCCACCGCCGCCTCCCGGCTCAAAGACCGAAAGGCAGCATCGTGTCGTGATGCAAAGAACGTTCATCGTGAGGTAACTACACCCCGGAGACAGGATGGCCTGTCTCCGCATAGAACATAAGGCCAAACAGGCCGAAAGGTAAACTGATAATTTTGAGGGGCAGCGACAGCGGCAAGAGGCTTGGTGCTGGATGTGGGGTTCAATATGGTTCCAATCCACAGAGAGTTTACCCTGACGGGGAAAACCCACCCGATGATAATTCCGACCAGAGTTTGAAGAATCTTTCGGGGTCTTTGCTCCCCCATGTCTCCCAATCTGTGATCGCAGCTAGCGGCCAGCCTTTGGTCGATGCGACGGGTTTGACGGGTTCAGAAGACTTTTCCTCCGGTTTGTAGCGCGTGGGCTTGGGCAAGCTAATGGGCTTGAGCGCCCCATATTTTTGTAATTCCTGATAACGCCCAAAATGCTTGGACGACCTCCCGGCACTGGCGGCTGTCGCCCACATCTTTTTGACG
>JBAVWC010000255.1:0-2506 GCA_049697595.1 Alphaproteobacteria bacterium | reverse complement strand
GTAGATTTCCTTTAGTAGCACAAGGGCGTGGTTGAGTTCAGAAAGGTGCTCAACTGCATCGGCGAAAGGGTTGTTTGTTGCTGTCATGGTTCCTCTTTTCTGGTGCAATATTGCACCGGATGTACGCCTCCGGTAAGCTGGTACCGCCAGCGCGCTCCGCTTGCCGTGGAGACGGCGCGGCGAAGGTTATGCCGCAACCTGTTGACCGATCAGCGGCCAGACGCCATTGTCGTAGCATTCACGCTGCGTCCTGCCAGAGAACCGGATGCGCCACTTGGCATCGGCTGGAATGGGGCTGGATTTCCGCCCTTCGACGTAGACATCATCGTTGCCAGTGACGGCATTCAGTTCAGGAATGCGATTCTGGGCTGCTGTCATTGCCATGCGGAAAGAACGACCAGAAACGTAGGCGACTAAATACGTATTGGTTCCGTCCGTCAAGATCAGTTCATAGCGGGAGTGGTAATTTTTTATCCTGGCGACTTTCCGTTCCCACTCCGCCTTATCAAGCTGTCTCATTTGTGTCATTTTGCTATCCATGAGGCTGGTTGCCTCTGCCCAGCTAACGCTCCGGGCTAGCGGTGAAGGAGCTACAGCTTGCAAGTGCAGTCCCGCACGTCGGCAAGGCATGACACGCACTGTTCGATTTGGTTTTCTTTTGCTTCAGCCCTCAATACCGAACCCTGCAAGCCATGCCGCGCGAGAAAGTCCATTGCCTGCTGAATAATCGGGTCGGTTGGCGCAGATTGGTGGAGTTTTCTGACCAGCCTCCTGACAAGCATTGCCAAATTGAGTTGAATCGTCCTAAGCGACTCGATTTCGGCTGTGTCTGCCTGAATAAAACACGCCTGCAAATCCCTATTTTCCTCGTCTC
Source organism: Alphaproteobacteria bacterium (assembly GCA_049697595.1). Classification (GTDB taxonomy): domain Bacteria; phylum Pseudomonadota; class Alphaproteobacteria; order UBA9219; family UBA9219; genus CAIXLI01. The sequence continues at coordinate 1,632 of JBAVWC010000255.1, read as the reverse complement.
GGTCAAAGAGGCCGAGACAATTAGGACACTTATCGCCGAATTTTACCCACGTTTCGGAAGAATTCTCCCTGCCGCATAGTTCGCACTTGACCCAACGCGGGGCGGTCATGCCGTCACCGCCGTGGAACCGGGATACATCCGCTCGCACTCGGCCAAGACTTCAATGCGACGGGCGCGAATGGCTTGCTTGCTGATGTCGGAAAGGTTATGCCAAGACGGGGCGAGGCCATAAGAGAGCCGGGACCGGCCAATTACCTCTTGCCGTTCGGCTTCCGTCATTGAGCAGGTATACCACTGGGCAACTTCGCGCTCGGAATCTTGAGCAGCTTTGATTTGCTCGTAGGTCATGGATTGCGCGGCTTCCTTCTCTTTCTCGCGGCGATGGCCAGCCGCTACTGGTATCCAATAGGGCATGGAAACCTTCGACCGGAACTCGCCAGCGATACGGACAAACCGCTCTTCCCAGTCAAACTCGGGATGCGCGTTGCGGTAAGCAATCTCCCCAGAAACCCATCCGGGAACAAAACGAGGTGCGAGGACGTGAGACTTCGCGGTATCAGCGTTCGGGCTCGAAGAGTAAGCGTAGTAGGCGATTCTCTCAGCTTCGTCAATAGCGTAGAATCCACCTTGCTTGTCGTGTCCGTATTCGATCATTTCATTCCTCCTAACCGCTGGTAGCGGCTCATGTGCCGGATTCCGGCTCCGGCTGGCCGCTTTGGTTATGCGGAGACCGGCTGGCCGTCACGAACGACAGATGTCAACTCAGTTTTCAATGCCTGACTGAAAGCATCGTGGATGTAATCCTTGATTTCGTTGCGATTGCGGCCAGAGATGCGAAGATTGAAGCCAGAGAACGACGGGGTAACGGTGATGATGTGCTCCGTCCAGCCATCGTAGTATCCGGTATCGTTCATGTGGTGGAAGGATGTGGTGAAAACCAGCTTTTCGGCATGAGACTCGTCATAATCCAATGCCGTGCCACAATCGAAGCCCGAGCCAGACGGCATATGCTCGCGCACAAGGGATTCAATCGCGTCCTTGTGCTTGCCGTACCATTCTGCCATGCGTGGAAGATCGTTAGAGCAACGACGGCAAGCGTCGATAGTAGAAGCCAATTCGCTGTAAAGGTAGCGTGCCATGTGGTGTTTCCTCCTGATGTATCCACTCTGCTCCTATCCTTATATGATGTCAACTAAAATCGTATGGTCTTCGATAATCTTTAGTAACCACCCTCAATTCACCGTGCAAGCTGGCGGGAGTGGGGGTTCTTTTCCCCGCTTCCCCGCCCCGCTTCTCCCCCGTTCCCGTTTCCCGTTCCGCCGTTCGCCCGCCGATGCGGTGCCAATCCGCTGTGAATGCGCGGGTTATCGGCGGACTTGGCCGGCGCCGGGCGCAGCCGGAGATCGCCGGGACTTGTCCGGGAAAGGGCGGCGTGATGGCTTGGACGTCCTTCGGTGCCTATGGCGAAAAAATGCAATCCAGCTTGCAATAGACTATGGTTATGTGCTATGGTTATGTGAATAGGTGATGCACTATGCGTATCTGTTTGAGGTGTGGACATAATTGGAGGCCGAGGAAGGATGATCCTCCGGTGCAGTGCCCAAGGTGCAGGAGTCCCTACTGGGACAGGGA
>JBAVWC010000254.1:0-6382 GCA_049697595.1 Alphaproteobacteria bacterium | reverse complement strand
GTCGTCATTCCGGCGTAAGCCGGAATCCAGAAAGCGCGTCTGCGCGTCGCATGGCTCCGATAGCCAAAGAAACCAAAAGTTTTTAATCTGGATCCCGGCTTACGCCGGGATGACGATGTTTTCTCGGATGATTCTAGGTGGAGCCTGGGCGTTATTTCTCTACCTCATACCCCTCATTCGCCCAGGCGGCGATGCCGCCTTCTAGATTATAGACGTCAAGATTGGCGATTTCCTGCGTCAGTTTTCCGCAGGCGGTTCGGCTGCGGCCGCCTAGATGACATTGCATGACCAGTTTTTTGCCCTGAAACGGCGGCAAGGTTTTGGCTGAAACCTGCGCCAACGGTTGCAGTGTCGCACCTTTGATGTGGCCCGCTGCATATTCTTCCGGCTGGCGAACATCGATCAGAACGGCTTGATCCGATTGGAGCCATTGATGTAATTCGGCGGGGGATGTGGATTTGATCATCGGTTTTCTCCTGTTTTCTGTCTTGGTAATAGTCTATCCTGTGCGTATAAAAAAGGTAACAACATTTACCCCCTCACGCAGGAGCATCCCTATGAAAAAATCCGTGTTTTTCTTTGTCGCGTTTGTGGCGCTGTGCGGCGCGGGTCGGGTCTGGGCAGCGGCTCCTGTCGCGACCAACATTCCGGCGGTGCCGGCATCGGTGCAGCAAAGCAGGATCAAAGCCTGCACGGCGGAATCTGCCGAGAAAAATATTCCCAAAATTCAGCAAAAGGCTTTTATGAGCCAATGCCTGAAGAACAAAGCGAAAGTTGGGAAGCTGTAATCGCGTTGTCTTTGTTTTACGTACATCTCTTGCGGCCCCCCCCCCTCTCCCTAACCCTCCCCGCAGGGGGGAGGGAATCTGTCGTTCTTGCGGCTAGCTAGCTCATTGTGCCGTTGACCGCTCGTCTGTCTTTCACTTACTTGGAGTATTCACATGAAAAAGACCGTTCTTTGCCTTGTTGCTCTTATCGCGTTTTGTGGTGAGGGTTATGCTCAAACTGCGCCAAATGTGCCCCCCGCAAAATCTCAAACGGCGCAACAATCCCGCATGAGTAATTGCGCCAAGGAATATCACGCAAAAAATATTCCCAAGTCACAATATCACGCATTCATGAAAGAGTGCCTGAGTTCGAAACCAATGGGAACCGGGGCAGGAACCGGCGCGGGATCAAAAGGTGCGCCGAAATTGCCGGCTCCAGCGCAGCAATAAACGTATTGGGATTCTTGAGGCGACCACTCCCTCACCCGCCTCGCAAGTGCTCGGCACCCTCTCCCGCGATGCGGGAGAGGGGTTAAGATTACGCTGCTTTTTCTTTGCTTTGTAAGCCCTGCTCGATTGCGGCGATTGCTTTGGGCATTGCGGATTCGTCGGCGCCTCCGGCTTGGGCCATGTCGGGGCGGCCACCGCCGCCTTTGCCGCCGACTTGTTCGGCGCCGAGTTTGACGAGTTCGACTGCGCTGACTTGTTTGGTCAAATCTTCGCTGACGGAAACAACCAAAGACACTTTGCCTTCAAAGCTTGCGACGAGCGCGACGACGCCAGATGTTATCTGCGCTTTGAACGCATCGGCCATTGGTTTTAAATCTTTCGCCGGAACTCCTGTCAAAACACGGCTGATGAAATTGATGCCGTTGATCTGGCGCGGAGCCTCGGAAGCGCCCGATGAACCGCCGCCAAGCGCGAGTTGCTTGCGCAGATCCGCCACTTCGCGTTCCAGTTTTTTGCGGTCTTCCATTATTTGTGTAATGCGGGCGGGCAATTCGGTTGCCGAGACTTTCAAAGCATCAGCCGCCGTGTGCAGTAATTTGCCCTGAGCGTCCAGCCACGCCAGAGCCGCTGCTCCCGTCACGGCTTCGATACGGCGAACGCCTGCCGAGACTGCGCTTTCGGATGTGATTTTGAACAAGCCGATATCGCCTGTGCGTTTGGCGTGTGTGCCGCCGCATAGTTCGACCGAGAAGAATTCTTTGCCGTTAGGCAGGCGTTCTTCGCGGCCACCCATGAACAAAACGCGCACTTCGTCGCCGTATTTTTCGCCGAACAAGGCCATTGCGCCCTGCCCGACCGCTTCTTGCGGCGTCATCAGGCGGGTTTCGATTTCTTCGTTCATGCGGATACGCCGATTCACTTCGGCTTCGATCTCGACCAAATCTTCGGCTGAGATCGGCGTCGGCTGCGTGAAATCGAAACGCAAGCGGTTGGGCGCGACTTGCGAGCCCTTTTGCGAAACATGTTCGCCCAATGTGCGGCGCAAGGCTTCGTGCAGCAAATGGGTTGCCGAGTGATGCGCGCGCAAGGCCGAACGGCGTTCGCCGTCGACTTGTAACACGACGGCATCGCTGGTTTTAACTGTACCTTTGTCTATGTGCCCGTGATGTACGATAAGGCCGTCGGCTTCTTTTTGCGTGTCTGTGATTGTGACAACCGCGCCGCCCATTGTCGTGAGAATGCCCATATCGCCCATTTGGCCGCCGGATTCTCCGTAGAAGGGCGTTTGGTTGACGGTGATTTGGATATCGTCGCCTTGTTTGGCATCGGCCACGCGGACGCCGTTGCGCAGGAGCGCAGTGATTTGCCCTTCGGCTTTTTCGGTGCTGTAGCCCAAAAATTCCGTCGCGCCCAATTCTTCGCGCAATTCGAACCAGATTTTGGCGGTGCCGGTTTCGCCGGAGCCCGACCAGGCGGCGCGGGCTGTTGCTTTTTGCTTGGCCATTGCGGCGTCGAAGCCTGCCACATCGACTTTCATTCCCCTGCCGCGCAGAATGTCTTGTGTCAGGTCAAGAGGAAAACCAAATGTATCGTAAAGCTGGAACGCAGCGTCACCGGAAATGGAAATATTTCTTTCCAAATTATCTGACATTTGCTGAGCGTAATTTATCTTTTCATCCAGCAGTTTCAGGCCACGCTCCAACGTCGTCTTGAAGCGCGTTTCTTCAAGCTTAAGTGTCTGGGTGATGAGTGGCTGCGCGCGCACCAGTTCGGGATAGGCGGTTCCCATCTGTTTGACCAATTCTGCTACCAGACGATAGATCAACGGTTCCTTCGCGCCTAGCAAATGCGCATGGCGCATTGCGCGGCGCATGATGCGGCGCAGGACATAGCCGCGCCCTTCGTTGCTCGGCAAGACGCCGTCGGCGATCAGGAACGATGTCGCGCGCAAATGGTCGGCTATAACGCGGAAAGACGGTTTTTGTGGGCCCGCAGGATCGACGCTGACCAAATCAGCCGTCGCGCCGATGAGGGCGCGGAATAAATCGATGTCATAGTTTGAAGTAACGCCCTGCATGATCGCAGCCATACGTTCCAGCCCCATGCCGGTATCGACGGACGGCTTGGGCAGGTTGATGCGTCCGCCACCGGGTTGTTCTTCGAACTGCATGAAAACGAGGTTCCAGAATTCGAGGAAACGGTCGCCGTCTTCGTCCGGGCTGCCGGGGGGGCCGCCTTGCAGCTTGTCGCCCTGATCGATGAAGATTTCCGAACAAGGGCCGCAGGGGCCGACATCGCCCATGCGCCAGAAATTGGCATCGGTCTTGATGCGGATGATTTTGTCGTCGGAAAAGCCGCCGATTTTCTTCCACAACTGCGCCGCCTGTTCGTCTTCGTGAAAGACGGTGACGAGCAGACGATCTTTGTTCAGGCCATAATGTTTGGTGACCAGCGTCCAGGCGAATTCGATCGCTTCCGGCTTGAAATAATCGCCGAACGAGAAATTGCCGAGCATTTCAAAAAACGTATGATGCCGCGCCGTGTAGCCGACATTTTCCAGATCGTTATGCTTGCCGCCCGCGCGCACGCATTTCTGCGCCGTGGTCGCTCGTTTATAGGCGCGATGTTCCGCTCCGGTGAACACATTCTTGAACTGAACCATTCCCGAATTGGTGAACATCAATGTCGGGTCGTTGCGCGGTACCAGCGGGCTGGATTCCACCTGCGCATGTCCCTGCGCCACAAAGTAATCGAGAAAGGTCGAACGGATATCGGCAAGCGTTTTGGTCATCTGTTTGTTCCCAAGGGGTTAGGCTTGATGAATAGCATGTTTTTTGGGGGAGAAAACAGGGTTTTTAGGCCGGGGCGTTCATATGCTTCTTGCCGCCTGTATAATCATCGACCTCGTCACGGGATATTTCTTTGGCAGAGCCGTGTTCGAGGAAAAAGAAGCGGTTGCAGTAGGTTTTTACCAGATCGTTGCTGTGCGAGGCGAAGACAAAGATGCCGACGGCACGGATCAGTTCTTCCATGCGTTTTTTGGCCTGTTTCTGGAATTCGGCGTCGCCTGTGCCGAACATTTCATCGACCAGCAGGATGTCAGGTTTGGTCGAGGTCGCTACGGCGAACATCAGCCGCGTGGCCATACCCGATGAATAAGTACGTACCGGCAATTGCAGAAAATTGCCGAGTTCGGTGAAGGCTTCGATCTCTTTGGCATGCGCGTGAATTTGTTCCTGGCTAACGCCCAGAAGCATCGACATGCGAACGATGTTTTCATAGCCTGAAAGTTCGGGGTCCATCCCCGCGCCGAGCTCCAGAACCGTCGCCACATGGCCGTGGCGCGTGACCTTGCCGAGGGCGGGCGTATAGACACCTGCCATTGTGCGCAGCATCGTGCTTTTGCCTGCGCCGTTATGCCCTATCAGGCCGACAGAATCGCCGTGATTGATCGTGAAGCTGATATTGCGCAGGGCCGTGACGATCTGAATTTGCCCAGCCTCGCTTTCGATACGGCCGCCTGTGCTGATGCGTACCAACTGGTTGCGCAACGACATATTGCGGCTATTAAAAATGGGGTATTGGATCGTCACATCGTCAAATTTGAGCAATGCTGTCATCGGTTATACCCAAAAAGCGATGCGGTTGCGTTTGGCGTTAAAGAGGATAAATGACAAAGTTCCCCCCACCAGCAGCATCGCTATATTTATGATGTAGATAAATTCCGGTGTCGGCTGCCCCAGCAGCGGATAGCGTATGATTTCGATCATATCTGCCAGAGGATTGAACCACATATATTTGCCGATAGAAGGCAAAGCGTTGGGGCGATACATAACCGGGCTCAAGAACATCAACAAAGGCATGACCATAGCGACCAGATATTCCAGATCGCGGAACCGCGCGCCCAGAGTGCCGATCATCAACGACATCCAGTAAAGATTCAAAACAACCAGCAGCAACCCCGGAATGAACATCAGCGTTTGCCAATCGAATTTGCACCCCAATATCAAGGCGACAATGATGAAGAGCGGGAAATTATGCGCGAGATTGATCAACTGGCGCAGAATAAGCTGCGCCGGATGTATAGAGATCGGCAAATTAAGGTTCCGGATGATATTGGCCTGTTTGTAGAAAATCGAGGTGGATTCGCCGATGCAGGTCGACATGAATTGCCACAAAATCAGCCCTATCGTCAGCATCGGAATAAAAACGGCGCGCTCCATGTGGAAGAGTTCGCTCCAGATGAAGCCCATCCCGACGACGCCGATCGCCGTGCTGATCGTGATCCAAAAGGGGCCCAGAATGCTGCGCTTATAGCGCGCGCGAACATCGCTCCACGCCATATAAAGAATAAGGCGCGGCATTTTGAGGGTTCTAAGAATATCGGCAAGTCCGGGGGACATAACGCTCGCTATTGAAAAGGGGTCACAGGGGGTATTTGTGCAATCTTTTTATAGCGGAGGCAAGCTTTCCAATCGCCTTTAGGCTGTCCTTAATTGATAATGTAGGAAAGCTGTATATTATGTGGTTTGTCGCATAGCAGCATCCCGTTCCACGAAAAGAACATCTTGTGCCCTCTCGTCCCGAATATCCTCTGACATCCGTCATTCTGGTTAGCTTTTATACCGGGACGCCACTTTTCCCGGCTATCGACTCCATTCTGCGCCAAACCACGCCGGTGGAGCTGATTGTCGTCGATAACGGCAATCCGGAGGCGATTGTGGCTCAACTTCGGAATCTGGCGGCTGCGGAAGCGCGGCTGACACTTATAACGGGACACGGCAATGTCGGCTTTAGCCGTGGGAACAATATAGGTGTGGTGGCATCGAAGGGTGATTATGTCCTAATCCTGAACCCCGATTGCCGTCTGCAAACCGATGTGCTTGAGAAGCTGCATTGCCACGCGGCACGGCTGCCCCATCCCTTTATGATCGGCGCGCGCATTCTTAACGAGGACGGCTCCGACCAAAGAGGATGCCGCCGTGAACTGCTGACTCCGACGACGGCGTTTGTCGAAGCCTTGCATCTTTCGCGTTTATTTCCCAAGCTGCGGCTGAACAGGCATGAAGAACCTATACCCGCAGCCATTACCCCTATCCCGGCGATCAGCGGCGCATTTATGTTCCTGTCGCGCGCGGATTTCGACCGCGTCGGCGGCTTTGATG
>JBAVWC010000253.1:0-2834 GCA_049697595.1 Alphaproteobacteria bacterium | reverse complement strand
CAAATCTTCAACCTGGCTGAACATCCGGCGTTCAATCACCTCACGGATCTTTTCGTAGGACGTCCATGACGGGTTTTTCCCTTCGCGTTGCGCGCGCGCCCGCAAGGCGAATTTGACGACCTCATTGCGAAAATCCTTGGGGTTGGCGATCCCCGCGGGCTTTTCAGTCTTCGTCAATTCCTGGTTCAGCTGCTCGCGATCGAGCATTTGTCCGGTATCGGGGTCTTTGAAATCGAGGTTCTCGATCCAGGCATCGGCGTAATCCAGATAGCGATCAAATAAATTTTGCCCGTAATCGTTATAGGATTCGAGATAGGCTTTCTGGATTTCATTGCCGATGAACTCGGCATAGCGCGGCGCCAAAATGCCTTTGATGAAGTCGAGATATTGTTTCTCGGTTTCCTCGCCGAACTGCTCGCGTTTGATATGTTGCTCCAGCACATACATTAAATGGACCGGATCGGCGCCGACCTCGCGGGTGTCATGGTTGAAGGTCGCAGACAGAACCTTGAAGGCGAAGCGTGTGGAGATGCCTTCCATGCCCTCATCGACACCGGCCGTATCCCGGTATTCCTGCATGGTTTTCACATTCGGTTCGGTATCCCGCAAACTTTCCCCGTTATAGACACGCAATTTTGAAAAGAGATTGGAATTCGGATGCGGCCGCAAGCGGGATAAAACCGCGAATCGGGCGAGCATTTCCAAGGTGGCCGCAGCGCAAGGCGCGTCGGCGAGCTCGCTGTTGCGGATCAGCTTTTCATAAATTTTCTGCTCTTCGGTGACCCGCAGGCAGTAGGGAACCTTGATCACGCAAATGCGATCGATGAAGGCTTCGTTGTTTTTATTGTGTTTGAAACTCTGCCACTCCGCCTCATTCGAGTGGGCCAGGATGATGCCATGGAACGGGATCGCGCCGATATTTTCCGTGCCCGTGTAATTATTTTCCTGCGTCGCGGTCAGCAGAGGGTGAAGAATCTTGATCGGCGCTTTGAACATTTCCACGAATTCAAGGATCCCTTGCGTGGTCCGGTTGAGGCCGCCCGAATAGCTGTAAGCATCCGTGTCGTTCTGGCTGTAGAGTTCGAGCATGCGAATGTCGACTTTGCCCACCAGGCTGGAAATGTCTTGGTTGTTCTCATCGCCGGGTTCGGTTTTGGCGATGGCGACCTGGCGTAGCCGGGAGGGGGATAATTTCACGACGGTGAATTTTGAAATGTCACCGCCGAACGCGTCCAGGCGCTTGACCGCCCAAGGCGACATCAGGCCTGGCAAGCGGCGCGGCGGGATGCCGAACTGGGTTTCGAGTTCCGCGGCCATATGGTCAGGATTGAACAGGCCGAGCGGGCTTTCAAAAATGGGGCTCAGCTGTTGCCCGGCTTTGAGCGCATAGATCGGGATCTGCTCCATGAGCTGTTTCAGCCGTTCGGCGATAGACGATTTGCCGCCGCCCACCGGGCCGAGCAGGTAGAGAATTTGCTTGCGCTCTTCGAGCCCCTGGGCCGAATAGCGAAAGAAATTGACGATGCGCTCGACCGTATCTTCCATGCCGAAGAAGTCGGCGAAGGCCGGGTAGATTTTAATCGAGCGGTTCATGAAGATCCGCCCGAGGCGTGCATCTTTTGCGGTATCAATCAGTTGTGATTCACCGATCGCCGCGACCATGCGCTCGGACGCGGAGGCGTAAGTCATGGGATCTCGCCGGCACAGATCGAGATATTCAAGGAGCGACATCTCGTTTTGCCGCTGCGCCTCGTATGACTGCATCGAGCGAGAGAAAAGCTGGTCGATCATACCCATGGTTACTCCTGTCTTCAGAGTTCGCGCCCCGTCCCCAGTTCCGCAGCTCCCGGATGTTCCAGGTTTCCTTGTTCCCTTTCAGCAAGTATAGTGGCGAAATCAGGCCAAACGATACAAGATGTGGGTTTTGTTACAATTTCCCCGAAAAGCCTCATCTTTTTGATTCGCTGTCAATCGTCGTGTTTCTTCTGATGGAGGAAAGTCTAGGCTTTGTCCGCGTTGGGTTGCCAGAAGAAAAATCAAAGAACACAAGAATTTATCGCATTCCTCCCAGGTTCTGATGTGCGCTTGAAAAGGCGGATTTCAAGGTCGCGCCGGGCGTGCTTTGTGCATTCGCCCCGGCGGGATACGTCGTAGGGTCTTACTTAATTTTTCGAAACGGCTGGAAAATATGATGCGACTCGGGGAGCGTGGTTGGCGTTTTGTCTCCGGGCTTTGAGGTTGACGGGGTTTGTCGCTATTTTTTCCAATATTTTAAAATTAAAAACATGGACAAAATGCATCCTCTTGAAGCTCTGGCAAGCCCTGCCTTTTCCCGGGTGGCGGATGCCCAGCAATCCTCGGGAAATTCTGTGCGGATGTTGTGCGATGGGCCAGAGACTTTCGCGGTCTGGTTGCAAGCGATTGATCGCGCCGTCGCGACGGTTCATTTGGAAAACTACCTTCTCCAAGACGACGCCATCGGCAACGAATTTGCCGACGCGCTGATCAACGCGCAAAGACGCGGGGTTGCGTGCAAAGTCATTTATGATTGGCTCGGCTGTGTCGCCAGGACCCGGCCGGCATTTTGGCGGCGGCTTGAAGCGGCGGGGGTTGAGGTGCGCCAGTACAACCCGCCGCGTTTTGTGAACCCTTTGCGTTTGATCAGCCGCGACCACCGCAAGATTTTATGTGTCGACGCCGCCCTGGCCTTCACCGGGGGGCTCTGCATTGGTCACGATTGGGTGGGCAATCCGGCGCAAGGCATACCGCCATGGCGGGATACGGCGGTCGAACTCCGCGGGCCGGCGGTGGCCGATCTCGAGGCCGCTTTCGCC
>JBAVWC010000252.1:0-2843 GCA_049697595.1 Alphaproteobacteria bacterium | reverse complement strand
TTATGAATCGGAGTATGATGATTTCCTTTATGCGCCGATTTGCGAAGAAAAAAACGGAATGTCGCTGAGCGTTCTTTCCGCTCTGGCGCGGCGGCAGATCGACCCGTGGGAGGAAGCGGCCTTGTTAGCCGACCTGCCAGAACAGACGGCGGCAGACAGATTGGCCGCCTTGATCGGGCCGCAGCCCGCCGAGCCCGTGGCGGATATCGAAATGATTGCGGCCCGCCTGATAACCCTCTTGCCGCGCAAGATTCCAGAGCCCCTGATAGACGATGTACCGCCGGGCAACCGCATTTTTAGCACGTTATGCATTTTCCTCTATTTGGTCATTATGCTCTTCGCGATGAATCCACAATGGATCGTGGGAAATCATCTGCCGCTGGCTCAAGCGGCACCTGTACATAGAAATGCGGAAGAAAAAATTGGCATGCCAGCGAATTGAGAGCCTCCCTCTCACCCGTTGGGGGCGAGGGACATGCTCAATGGCCAATTGACCTTATAAAAATGTTCCGTCATCCTGATGCGCGTGCTGACTTCGGGGAAACGGGCAATGACTGAAACTTATATGCGGCTGGATGGGCAGGACGGCTTTGGAATTTGGGGCAGGCTTTGCGCGGGCGGTAATCGTCGTCTGGTTGTCCATATCCACGGCCTGACGCATCAGATGAATTATTTGCTTGAAGTCACTTCCAGCGAATTTTTTGAGGAAAACGGCTACGACCATTATCGCATAGGACTTTATGACCGAGCACCGGACTCGCGCAGATTGCCTCAATCGACGCTTGCGACACATACGAAAGATATTCAAACCGTCATCGACCACTTCCGCACAAAATATGACGAGATTTATATCACCGCGCATAGTCTGGGCGCATTGGCCGTTTTGATCCTGAACCCCACAGGCGTGAAGGCGATCAGCCTTTGGGACCCGTCTTTGGATGTCACGGTTTTCTGGAATACGGGAACCTATCTGACTTATATGCCCGAATATCGGCAATATAAACTCGACTACGGCAATGTTTTCGTTCTAAGCGAAGATATGGTCGAAGAAATCAAAAAATATCCAGATGCAAAATGTCTGGAACTCGCCGCGCAAGTGACGGTGCCGACACAATTCATCATCCCCGACGAGAGCATTTTTCTGGCAAGCCCGCAAACCTCCCCGGAAAAATACCGGGATGCTTATAAAGCGCCGTTCGATTTACAGCGCATAAAAACCGCCAATCACGTTTTTTCTTATCGAGGAAACCGTCAGGCGCTTTTTCAGGCGAGTTTGGATTGGTTTAGGAAATGGTGACCTCGGCGGGATTTGGCTCAGTTGGCGGGGGGTGGGTCAGCGGCAACAGAGTTGGGAGAGAAGCCAATTTGGATATCAGAGGCGCACGGCGCATCATCAAGTTTAGTAACCTGAAGCTTTAGGGTTTGGAAACCGTACTGCTTGAAAAAAGACAAAGCACTGACGTTAGCCGTGTCCATCAGCGTTTCCTTTACAGGAGCATGTTCGAAAAGCCCTTCAAAGTCTTTGGCTGTGACACAATCTTTCTCTTCAACCTTATCAAGCACTAAATTAAGAGAAGTTGATATGGGCAGAGAGTATGGCCCCCCCGAAAGATCATTCACACCACGTTCATTTGCTGAATACTGAGAAAAGGAGACTGAAACATTTGGGTATGCCCCCGGAGTCGGCATCTCCGTCTGTCGATCGATTCTCACCCCACTCAGAAATTTGTAAAGGACGGGATCTTTGAACCGAACATAAAACAATTTCTCGAGATAATCGATATCGCCCATCCTGCCGTTATTGATAATCTGAGCAATGGCACTCTTTAATCCGTAGGTATTGGGCGTTGGAAATTTTGCTGAATCTGTCGCGGGCGCTTGCAAGAGACTATTTTTAACAGATTCAGGCAGCGTATATTCGAAACCGATGAGCAGTGAAATCGCGCAATACTCTTGCCCCTGGTTTTGTATGCTTAGAGTAATTGTTCGAGCACTGTCGGATTTTTTAAATTTGAATTCATGCATGTCATTCTTACCACTAGATGGGATTGAGTCCAGTGAAGCATCAACAGGTGCGGCATTAAAAAGCGGGGAAAAATCATCGATTTTAAGACAATTCACAGGACTGTTTAGGGGTATCCGATTCAGGTGGATTACCAGAAACGCACGGGACAGTTCAGCATTAGGCACCACTTTGTCAGCCCGCAGGTCAGCAATGTAAGTGTAGCCGTAATTTCCAAGTCCGGGGCTGACCGCCTCATCGATATTTGTTGCCTGTCGAGTAATACTTATGAAAGGAGAGTCACCATTTGACGGCGAGATTTCATTATAGACCGGCGCTGAAAACTGCACGTTTAGCAACTTCTCTAAATCGCTCAAATTTTTTAAATCACCTGTTTTTATAATTTGCCCAACTTTCGTGCGCAAATCTTTCTCTTCTGAATGTTTTTCATTCGATTGCTGCTGAGATGATCCTATGGATTGACTATAAGCCTCATCTGTATGGACGACCCCAAAAAAGACCACCAACATTGCGAACACCGCAAACAAAGAGCATTTTCCTAGAAGGCAAGGAAAACGCTCCAACGAAGGAACTTTGTCGTGTGGACAAATCTTCAGGAAAGCCGTGACAGGCGCTGGTATCTGGGAAGAAGGAATGGAGAACTGCATTAGACGCCCTCGCAATCGATTTGCGCCAAATCAAGTAAGCACTTGATGTGCGACCTGACACATAGGGGACAGAACGTACCGGACACATGGGTTACACTTTTTGCCTAACATTTAGGCAGGAGGTGGCGATGCCATGGAAGGACGTTACAATAATGGACGAACGGATACGCTTT
>JBAVWC010000251.1:0-1906 GCA_049697595.1 Alphaproteobacteria bacterium | reverse complement strand
ACATAAACATGACTGCTCAACTCGCGCGGCGTGTCTTAGCCATTGCGCTTTCGGGTCTGTTGCCGGTTTCCGCCCACGCGGCCAACTTCGATTGGCAAAAATATAAAGGTCAAACGATCGAAGTGCTTGTCAACAACAACCCGATAGGCCAAGTCATCGAAAAAAACGCCTCTTCATTTGAGCGTCTTACCGGCATCACTTTGAAAATCGATATGTTCACGGAACAGCAGATGCGCCAGCGCCTCGTCACGGTCCTGGATTCGAACAGTGATCAGGTCGATGTTTTCATGACCCTGCCTTCGCGTGAGGGCGAACAGTTCTCCGCCGCCGGATGGTATGCCGATCTGGCGCCAATGACGACCGATGTTAGTCAAACCTATGACTTTACGGGTCTGAGCCCAACACTCCTCAAAGCAGCAACGATCGACGGCAAGCTCACCAGCATACCGATGAATATCGAGGGGCCGGTTTTATATTATCGGCAGGATATTTTAACAAAATGCAGTGTCGCTGTGCCGAAAACGCTGGCCGACCTGGAGCCGGCCGCGCAAAAACTAAAAGCCTGCGACCCGTCTGTCACGCCCTTCGTATCGCGCGGCTTGCGTGATGCTTTAGCCTACACTTATAGCGCATTCTTTCATAATATGGGGGGCCACTACATCGTTAACGGAAAGTCCGGCCTCTGCTCGCCACCTGGTCTCGCGGCACTCACGCTCTATGGCGATCTGCAGAATAAATATGGCCCGCTCGGCGTTGTGAATTACAGCTTCTATCAGATTTCCGCGTTGTATCGCGACGGGCGCGCCGCAATGGCCTTCGAATCATCGAACGAGCTGTCGGATATGATGCAAGGTGGTGCCAGGCTCGCCGATACTTGCATTACGCTATTGCCGCCCGGGCCGGGTGGCTCACATCCGATCGCGATTGACTGGGGCCTCGCGATCTCTCCCTACAGTGCCCACAAAGGAGCTGCCTGGTATCTGATTCAATGGGCCACCAGTCCGCAGATGCAGGCTAAAGACGAACTCGCCGGTATCGTTGCACCGCGGGCAGGCATCGCCCAGGATGCCACCGTCCGGGCTTGGCTGACGGCACAAGCCGTGCGCATGCAACTGCAGGACGCTGTCAGGTCTTTCGCTACCACCGGCACATCCGATGTCGGCTATCCGATTGTCGATGATCCGGAATCGCGCCAGTTTATCGGCGACGCCGTGGACAATGTCATCCTCGACACGCAAACTCCGGCCAGCGCCTGCGCCGCGGCAAATACCTCCCTCAATTCATTGATCGCAAAGGATGGTGGTTGACGCCGTGATGCATGAGAAATTTTCGCTCAATGAAGGCTTTTCCGCCGCGGTGATCGGCGGCTGCGGGGATATCGGCGCCGAAATCACCCGGCTCTTCCTGGAGCTTGGCGCCAATGTCACCGCAACGGGGGTTGACGCCGCCGCCGTGAGCGCCACCTCGTTGGCACCACATGAACGGCTTCGACTGGTAGCGCTCGACGTGACAAATGATCGGCACGTCGATACGTTCGCCGCGAGCTTCGAACGGATCGATGCGGTGATCAATTGCGCGGGCATCCTTCGCCGCGACGCGGAATTCGAGATTGACGTCTTCCAGCAGGTTTTGGACGTTAATCTTACTGGGACATTCCGAATTTGCAATGCTTTTCGTCCCAGGCTGGCGCAGCATGCGGGTGTCATCGTCAACATTGCTTCGATGAATGCCTACGCCGCTCTGCCACGTATGCCGGCCTATTGCGCGAGCAAAGGCGGTGTTGTGATGCTGACCAAAACCTTGGCGCTGGCCTGGGCTGCGGACGGCATCCGCGTGAATGCCGTGGCACCGGGCTATATCGAAACCTCGCTGAATGCGGCCGGGCGCCGCGATGCGATGCATTACC
>JBAVWC010000250.1:0-3298 GCA_049697595.1 Alphaproteobacteria bacterium | reverse complement strand
CTTGAATCACGATGGCGTCTCGGCGGCAAAGGTATGCCCACTAATCTCTTCGCCGGCGTTATCCGGTAGGTGGAACAGCTCCGGAAGTGAGAGGAGAGATAGTGCGGCAATAAGCAGAAAGGTGATCTGGAAATCGCCTCTGGACAAATGGGCCTCCCCCCGCCACGCCATGACACTTTGTAGAATCAACGCCGGGATCGCGACCCCTAACGCCTGTCCCAGTTGTTGCGCCAATTGCGCAAGGCTAGTGGCGCCACTCATCCTTATAGACACAATATCGGCATAGGCCAGCGTATTAAGGCTGTTATTTTGGAGCATGCGCGACACGCCACCAATAAATATCACAAGAAGAATGAGCCACTTCGGCGTTGCAGGAGAGAATAGCGCGCACAAGCCAATCGTCGTGGCGTAGAACACCGCG
Organism: Alphaproteobacteria bacterium; assembly: GCA_049697595.1. Taxonomy (GTDB): domain Bacteria; phylum Pseudomonadota; class Alphaproteobacteria; order UBA9219; family UBA9219; genus CAIXLI01. The sequence goes on along the minus strand of JBAVWC010000250.1, from coordinate 2,877 downwards.
TTCTGCAATAGGATATTGCGGTATCCAAAGCGCTTTAGAAGGCGTGAGATCATCGCCCTGCTCCCAATCGAACCAAGCGCACCGACAAAGGTTAAAAGCCCCGACGCGAAGGCGTTCATGCCGAAGACCACCTGGAACAAGAGCGGCAATATAAAGGTGGCCGTACCAAAGCCCGTGCGAAAAAAAGAGCCCGCCGAAACGTTCACGCGAAAGGTCACGATCCGCAGCAAGGATAGGTCGATAAGAGAATGCGGGATATGCTTAGAATGAAGCACCAACAAAACGCCGAGCGCGAGGCCACTGACGATAAGAACCGCAGGCACCTTCCAATCAACGACGTCCCTACCCATAGATGCAATGCCAGACATAAGACAGAACAGGCATATGCCAGACAACATGAATCCGATCCAGTCGAAGGGTGGCCGTTCACTCTCCTTGTAGTTTTTGATAAGTAAAATCGTGCATAGAAGTCCGATCATACCGATCGGCGCATTGATCAGAAAGACCCACCGCCACGATACGTAGCTAGTGATAAAGCCGCCAATGAGCGGACCCAGAACCGGCCCGATTTGCGCCGGTATTAATACCATCATCATTGCTTGAACATACTGTGATTTCGGGACCGAACGCAGTACGACCAGGCGGCCCACAGGGATCATCATCGCGCCACCCATACCTTGCAGAGACCGGGTGGCGGTGAGCTCTAAGAGATTATTGCTAAGCCCACACAGAACAGAACTCACCGTGAATAGACAGATTGCGGAGCCGAAAATTGTTTTTGCGCCATATCTATCTGCCATCCATCCGCTCATTGGAACGAACACGGCGAGGCTGACGAGGTAGGCGGTAACCGCGATGCTAAGCCGAACTGGGCTGGTGTGGAACGTCAGCGCGATGCGCGGCAGCGCGGTAGCAACAATTGTTGTATCCAAACCGTACATGAAGAACGCAAAAGAAATTACAAAAGGAATAACTCGTGGCTGGGCTCCTCGTTCAACCACGGACATTCCTAAATAATAATTTCCATAAAGTCATAATTTTATTTTCCTCATTTAATAAGGCTTTTCCACTCAGATAGAGACTTATGAAACCCAATGCTCCAAGGTCATTAGTACCCAGGTTATTGCGGTACCACGAATATGACGCCACGCCGGATTCGGCTAAATCGCAATAAACGCTGGGCTCTCCTCTAAATACAATCAACCACTGATGAAACAGACGTCCATGCAAGCGATGGAGCGGTGAGGTTACCGCTGGCGTGATTTTGCACTAGCTCGTAGAAATGGCAATCCCCCCCTGCGATCCCAGAGCATCCGGCACGTCGGGGCCAACGACCTACTAAATTGTAGATTTATTCATCGACCAGTGAGTAAAGATTCTGTCGTATCGACGAACTAGCGCCGTACCACACACTTCCTTCCGGTTACGCCCGAGAGCTAAACCAGGATGAAGTGGTCTCGAACTATATAAAGCGAACCGGAATGGCCTGTGATCCACTATGCAAGGACGAAAAATTTCTCGATAAAGTCGAAGCACGATTCGCCGAAATGCGCCACTTGCCAAGCCGCGTCCGCTCATTCCTTAGAGAACCAAGTGTCGCCTATATTGTCGACTTCTGAGTGATCTGCGCCGGGGTCGGACCCGACAGCGGCCAGGCGAAAACTGCAACAGAACCGGATTAACTACACATGAATTGAGCTGGTCGTTGTGGCTAGTAAGGAGCGCTCGTGCGCAGTTGTCATGCCTCACATTCCAAAATACGGAACCTCATCGGCACCCGTAGCGTTAATGTTAGAAAAAATCATGCGCAGTCACCTTGTATGAAGCTCGGAAACGCAATGAAAATACAAATAAAACGATTAATCCCGATTACAACCATCATTGGCATATGTGTTTGTTGTTGTGCGGCATTTGGCGCACAAGCCAATGTGTCGCCGCTTGGGCCAGCTGTTTACACGGCGAATCAAGCCACACAGGGACGCGGGATCTATGCCAACCAGTGCGCCAGCTGCCATGGTGCGAATTTGGAAGGTAACATTGGTCCTGCTTTGAGTGGCAGTGCGTTTGAACAAATGGCCGCAGCGCAGCAATTGACCGCCGCCTCATTGCTCGCTGTCATTACCCAATCAATGCCAAAAATAGATCCAGGATCACTATCTGCAGCTGACTACGCAAACGTCACAGCCTATATCCTGAAAGAGAACAACTTTGCGGCTGGTCAAAACCCGCTCTCCGCAAGCAGCCCTCTGCTTCAGACGCTCATGTTAACAAAATCTTCGCCCACTTCACAATAACAGACAGTGTTATTTTGGCATGGGCTTCGATCTGCGTTCCATAAAAATAATAAAGGAAGCGTATCCCTATGCACAAATTTAGAACAAACCTCAGTCCGCTACGCGGTGCCGTATATATTGCGCTTTGCGTCAGCGTGGTGGGAGCATCAACCGACATTGCGATGGCGCAATCTACAAGCCTCAGTCGCCAGGCCATGCAGGAAAACCACACCACCGAGGGGCAGACTTCAGATTTGCCGCCACAGGTGAATGAAAGCAGCCAACTCGGCACCATCAACGCTGACGTCGGGGTTGATGACAACATGTTGATTAATGCCAAGAGCGATTCAAATAATTGGCTACTCTACGGGCGTACTTACAAGAATCAGCGTTTCTCTCCTCTTAAGCAGATCAATACAGAAACCGTGCAAAAGCTATTGCCGGTAGCGATAATTCAAACCGGCATAGCCGATACTTTCGAGGATAGCCCGACCGAGGTCAACGGTGTGCTTTATATCATTACCGCGAACGACCACGTACAAGCCTATAACGCGATTACCGGCAAAATGCTTTGGTCGTATAATCCAGTACTCCGATATAGTTC
>JBAVWC010000249.1:0-1869 GCA_049697595.1 Alphaproteobacteria bacterium | reverse complement strand
ACCGTCGGCAAGACCTATTTCGGATGCGGCGCTGGCATTCACAAACCAGTATTCGTTGTTGTTATCGAATATCATCAAACCCGAAGGCGTGCAGTTCGCCACCGTCTGAAAAAAATCATCCTGCGCGTTCAGGCGTTTCTGCATCTGGGCAAGACTGGTTTGAAAACTCTTCGACGACCACTGTTCGCCGACCCCCGCCGCTTCACGCAGGGCGATAAAAACAAAAACGATCAGGGGAACGATGCCGAAACAGACAAGGGAAAAGAGGGAGCGATGTCCCGCATCCCCATACATCCCCAGCCAGAAGCCGTAAATGCTCACGCCCAACAGCAAACATTCGACCAGATAGGTCAAAAGTGATTTTCTCGAGAAGATGGTTGAACGGACAGAGGAAGGCATGAACGAAGTGTCCTTATTCCAGAAGTTCTAAACCTAGCCGTAAATTTGTGAAGAGAGGGTTAAAAGCTTGCGGGGCCAGCCGATAACGGCGATTATACGGGCAGCATCTAAACAAAACGTAAATCGCGCCAATGACACAGCAAAAATTATCAATATCTACAAAGGGGTTACGCAAGGTTTTCGACGCCGTCGTCGCCGTGGACGATGTCACATTAGCCGTGGCCGACGGCAGCATCACGGCCCTCCTCGGCGGCAACGGCGCGGGCAAAAGCACGACGATGGGAATGTTGCTGGGGCTGCTCCAGCCGACATCGGGCAGCATCGACATGCTGGGGCATGATTTACAAACAGAGCGCGAACTTATCGCGCCTTTTATCAATTTCTCTTCCCCCTATGTCGATCTGCCCAACCGTTTGACGGTGCGGCAGAACCTGACCGTCTATGGGCACCTGTATGGCATTCCCCATATCAAAAACCGCATCACCGAACTGGCAGGACATCTGCAAATCACCGGCCTGCTCGATCAACGCCACGGGTCGCTTTCCGCCGGGCAGCGCACGCGCGCCTCGCTGGCGAAATCGCTGCTCAACCGCCCGCGATTGCTGTTGCTCGACGAACCGACCGCCTCGCTCGATCCCGACACAGCCGATTGGGTGCGCAGCCTGCTGATGGATTACCGCCGCGAAACGGGCGCGACCATTTTCATGTCGTCGCACAACATGCTCGAAGTCGAACGCATGTGCGACGACGTTGTTATGATGAAGCAGGGCAAAATAGTAGCCCGTGGCGCGCCGCAAGATCTGCTGATCAGCTTTAAACGTGAAAACCTGGAAGAGGTGTTCCTTGACATCGCCCGCAACCGCTGAGACCGCGCCTTTCTGCCTGCCGTTACGCCGCATCTACGGCATCGCATTGCGTCACCTGTATCTTTACCGGGGATCGTGGCCGCGCCTGGTTGAAATGATGTATTGGCCGATGCTGAACTTGGCTCTTTTCGGGTTTGTCAGCCTTTCCATCGTCCACCGTTTCGGCCACGCCGATGTTATGACCGACGCCTATCTGGGCGGCCTGATGCTGGCGGAAATCCTGACGCGTGCCGTGATGGGCATGCTGGTGATGTATATGGAGGAAGTCTGGTCGCGCAATCTCGGGCATTTGTTCGCCAGCCCTTTGCGTCTGCGGGATTACATCGCCGGATTGATCGGGCTTTGCACCACGCGCTGCCTGCTTTCGGTGATACCGGCCTTTGTCGCCGTTTATTTCCTGTTCGATTTTTCGATCCTGCGGCTCGGCTGGAATTTGCCTTTATATGCCTCCCTGCTGTGCTTCAACGGCTGGTGGTACGGGCTGCTGGTCGTATCCTTGCTGATGCGCTTCGGCCTTGCCGCCGAATGGCTGGGCTGGATGAGCACCTGGCTTTTGATGCCCTTTATGGCGCCCTATTATCCGGTAACGGTCAGGCTCGTGACT
>JBAVWC010000248.1:0-2056 GCA_049697595.1 Alphaproteobacteria bacterium | reverse complement strand
GTCAATGCCGCTTTGGCATCGCCCGATGTCGCGGCAGCGTCCGCTTGCTTGACCGCAGTGCGGATCGCCGAGCGGCGTGAACGGTTCAATTCGTTGCGCTTGACTGTTTGACGGGCGCGCTTTTGGGCAGATTTATGGTTCGCCATAAGGATATTCCTAATTCTATAGTTAACTTTATTGTTGCTCGCCGCGCTGGCCTTTATACAGGGGCTCTGGCGCGAAGGCCGGACTCATACGCGCAGCCGCCGCAATGGTCAAGCGTAATCTAGCTGTTAGCTATTAGCCACTAGCTGCCAGAAACTCGCGGTTAATGGCTAGCTCTTGCTTTACACTTCCCTTCGGCGCTGATATATCCACGCCCGATAACTTAATATTTATTCAGGGGCGTGGGATGAAGCTTATCGCAGGGAACAGCAATAGGCCTTTGGCAGAAGCAATCGCTCAAAATCTGGGCACCACCCTGGCCCAGGCGACCACCCGGCATTTCGCCGATATGGAAGTTTTCGTCGAAATCCTTGAAAATGTGCGCGGCGAGGACACTTTTGTCATCCAGCCGACCTCGTTTCCCGCCAACGATACCCTTATGGAATTGCTGGTTATGATCGATGCGCTGCGCCGCGCCTCGGCCCGCCGCATTACCGCCGTTATCCCTTATTACGGCTATGCGCGGCAGGACCGCAAAACCAGCTCGCGCTCGCCGATTACAGCCAAACTGGTCGCCAATCTTATCACTACCGCAGGAGCGCACCGCGTTTTGACGCTTGATCTTCATGCCGGGCAAATTCAGGGCTTTTTCGATATTCCCGTCGATAATTTGTTCGTCGGCCCGGTTTTCGTGCGCCATGTGCGCGATACGCTGTCGGTGCAGGGCAAATTGCCCGAGGGATTAACCATAGTTTCGCCCGATGTCGGTGGTGTTGTGCGTGCCCGCGCTATGGCTAAAAAACTGGATGCTGGGCTTGCCATTATCGATAAACGCCGTGAAAGGGCCGGGGAATCCGAAGTCATGAATATCATCGGCGATGTCGATGGCCGCGATTGCATTATGCTCGACGACATCGTCGATAGCGCCGGGACCCTATGCAACGCCGCCGGAGCCCTTAAAGCCGCAGGCGCGACGACGGTTACCGCCTATGTCTCGCACGGCGTTCTGTCGGGCGAGGCGGTCAAGCGCGTTAACCAATCGCCGCTGGAAAAGCTGATTATCACGGATTCCATTGAGGCGACCCCCGATATCGCCAATTCCCCCAAGATCAAACAAATCAGCATCGCGCCCTTAATGGCCGAAGCGATTATCCGCATTAGTCAGGAACGGTCGGTTTCCAGCCTGTTTGGGTAATAGCGTCTGATAGCTAAATAAAGACTCGCAATTCCCCTCGAAAACCTGCTATCCACCCCCTCACGATTGGTCGGCACCCCTGGAGGCCGACTTTAACAAAAACGCCGTTTTTCGGTTGTGTTGTCAGGGGGCGGCCACGAATGCGCAATCCGGTTTGCCGATTGCCTGCTCGCAGTCTCTCCCTTCCCCGCAGCCTTACGGCCTGAATGGAGAGAAAAATGAGCACTCAAGTCGCAACCCTCGCCGCCACCGCGCGCACCAAAAGCACCAAAGGCGTCGTCAGCACGATCCGCAATGGCGGCCATGTTCCCGCCGTCATTTATGGCGACAAGCAAGCCCCCGCATTGATCGCCGTGGAAAACAAGATCCTCGTGCGTTTCCTTGAAACCCCGGGCTTCATGACCCGTTTGTTCGACATCGAAGTCGAAGGCAAGAAGCATCGCGTTCTGCCACGCGACGTGCAGTTCCACCCGGTTAGCGATCGTCCGCTGCATGTTGATTTTCTGCGCGTTTCGGCGAATACCCGCGTACGCGTTTCGATCCCTGTCGTGTTCCTCAATGCCGAAAAATCGCCGGGCATCAAGCGTGGCGGCACGCTTAACGTCGTGCATCATGAAATCGAAATCATGTGCGCGCCCGACAAGATTCCGGCCCGTTTCGAAGTCAGCCTCGAAGGACTGCAGATCAACGACGCGATCCATCTGAGCGCTTTGAACC
>JBAVWC010000247.1:0-8229 GCA_049697595.1 Alphaproteobacteria bacterium | reverse complement strand
ATGCTGGGCAGCCGGTTGCAATATCTCGCCCCCCTCGGCGGTTATGCGACGCCTTTGAAACCAGGCCGCCGCTAAATCTCCTATGACAAAAGAATCTTTCGGCTTGATCGGTGTCGGCGCGTTTGGCGCGCTCGCGGCGCGGCATCTGGCAAAACATTTTGATCTGGTGCTGTATGACGCGACTGCGGATGTTGCACCGTTAGCAAGCGAGATCGGCGCACGTGTCGGTGATTTGCGCGCGGCATCAGCTTGCGACATAGTTATGCTTGCGGTGCCGGTGCAGAAATTGCGGCAGGTATTAACCGACATCGCGCCGATGCTGAAACCCGGCGCTTTGGTGCTGGATGTCGCATCCGTTAAAATGAAACCCGTTGCGGCGATGCAGGCAATTCTTCCTGCTTCTGTCGCGATTGTCGGCACGCATCCGCTCTTCGGGCCACAAAGCGGCAAGAACGGCATTGCGGGTTTGAATATTGCTTTGTGCGATGTGCGCGGCGGGCGCAGCGCGGATGTGGCGCGGTTCTGCGCCGATCAATTGGGCCTGCAAGTTTTTCAGGTAACGCCGGAAGAGCATGACCGGGAATTGGCCTATGTCCACGGCCTGACGCATATGCTGGGCAAAGTCATCGTCGCGCTCGACCTGCCCAAATTCCGCATGACGACAAAAACCTATGAACTGATCGATCAAGCCGTCGACTATATACGCTACGATTCCGATGAATTATTCCAGGCAATCGAACGCGAAAATCCCTTCGCCGAAACAGCCAAAAAATCCTTCTTCGCCGCCGCGCGGAAGTTGGAAGAGAAATTGTCGGGGGGTTCTTAATTCACGACTACCGGCGGTTCCACCGGCCATTCGATTTCCGGGAATGTGAAAATGCGTATCGGCCCGAAAAACAAACCGCCGAGTTGGACGGTGATTGGCAGATCCAATGTTTTGCCGCCGTGGATCGAAGGCTTGGCGAATAAGTCCAGCGCCGACATCAGCATCGCCTTGTCGTGTATCAGGATAAAACCGCCGTCCATTAAAGCCTGAACGGTTTTTTCGGAATTGCCGACTGTTCCGGCAAAGGCGCCTTCGGGCTGCAGATCGTCGTCGAAGCCCATAGCGCCTTTGGAGGTCAGCTCGAGAACGCCCCAATTCATGGAAAAATCGTCGAATTCGACAAGGCCGCTGTCTTTGCTCCACGCATCGACATCGGCGCGGCGGCGCACATCGGGCACGGGGCCCATGACGCGCATATGCGTCGAGAATTTCGCGGCCTTGTTGCCAAAGGGCGAGGGCATCGCGGCGGGTACTGTTATCGCATCGGCCTCGCCTTCCACAAGCAATCCGGCGGTGCTGTGATCATGCGGGGGTGTTTCAGGGCGAGAGACTGCCGCGCTTAATTTCTCGGCCTGAAATAAATAATTGGGGGCGACCCCTATTTCGGCATCGCTCAGCGAAAGCTTGGCGGCGCGCCAGAGACCGTCGCTATCGACATGTGCATGCGCGCGGCCCGCGCTGGCTGAAAGGAGGAGCGAGTGGCCCTCGCTGTCCAGCGGGGCGACGATTGAGGCGTGGTTTTTGAATTTGGCGTCGAAGTCGCTCCAATCCCAGGGCGTCACGACAATATCCATATCGTCCGTATGGAAATCGATGCCGCTGGCGTTCTTCCAGTGCAGATTGACCAGACGCATCGTGATGCGGCGGGGAAAACCGAAAACCTGACGGTCGTCGTAACTGATTTGATATCCGGCGGCGCGGCCCTCTTCGACCCACCCGTCGATGATGCGGCGATATTGCGAAGCGGCCAGCGTCCAAAATCCCCACCCCAGAATTGCCAGGACGACAATCGAGGTAATGGTGGCGATAAATAGGGTGCGGGGTACGAAGGCGGCGCGTTTCATAAAAATAATGTAGAGTATTTTTCTGCCGAACGAAACGCGAAACAGAGGCTGAGGAGGATGCATCGGGGCCGGAGCTGGTTTTCAATCTTCGGACTAAACCTGAATTGAAAAGGGCTCCGGCGACCAACGCCTAAGGCGGTTGCGGGAGGTCCGCGCACCGCCTTCTCTCTACTCTAGGCAGGGGTTCAAACTAGTCAAAAGCAGCCGGGCAAGTCAACCCACTGTTCACTCTATGTTCTAAAATATATATTTTTATTCCGGAAGCGTAATAATATCAAAGAGCTAATTTTTGAATTTATGCTTAAGAAACATAGTGATATAATCATCCTATGCTCAATCAAGACGATGATCTCGTTCGTTCCTTTCAATTAGAATCTTCCCATCTGCGTGGCCGGGTGGCGAGGATGGGGTCGGTTCTCGATATTATTTTGCATCAGCATGCCTATCCCGACACGGTCGGGCTCTTGTTGGCAGAGGCTATCGTCATCGCCACTGTTCTGGCGTCATCCTTGAAATATGAAGGCGTTTTTACTTTGCAGGCCAAGGGCGATGGCGCGATCCGTCTTCTGGTCGTCGATGTCACGCATGAAGGCGGCGTGCGCGCCTATGCCCAGTTCGATAAAGACAAACTCGGCGATGCGCCACCCGATACGCGGCTGCTGGGCAAGGGCTTTCTCGCTTTTACCTGTTCGTTGGCGCAAAAAGAGGATCGTTATCAAGGCATTGTTGCGCTGGAGGGCGGCACGCTGGCCGAAGCGGTTCAGCATTATTTCCGCCAATCCGAACAATTGCCGACAGGCATTACGGTCGCGGCAGACCGCGATGTGCAAGGACGCTGGCGCGGCGGCGGGCTGTTGCTGCAACGCATGCCGCGCGAAGGCGGCATCAATGTCGAAAGCGCCACGCCCGAGGCCGAAGACTGGACGCGGGCAATGATTGTGATGGGCACTTGCACGCGTCAGGAATTGACCGATCCGGCACTGCCGAGCGAGACTTTGCTGTTTCGTCTTTTCCACGAAGAAGGCGTGCGCGTCTATGAACCGCACCCCCTGCACCACCAATGCCGTTGCTCGCAAACGCGGGTCGAGGGCATGTTGCGCTCCCTTCCCCGCGCCGAAATCGAAGAGCTGGCGGTCGAGGGGCTGATTACCGTCACATGCGAATTTTGCAATAAAAACTATATGTTTAACGACAAAGCGCGCGATGAATTGTATGCCTTAAATGCTCCGGCTTAAGGCCTCAGCTTGACAGGAGCCGGAACTTGTCCTTATGTACTGCAACCTCTTTGTTAAGGGATAAGCGATCCCAGAGGTTAATGCGCGGGGCCGATAACGTACCGCCCTCTCTTTACTGAAACATAACAGCGAGTATTTCTATGAAACTTTCCATTAAAGGCAAGCAAATCGATGTCGGCGACGCTCTGCGCAACCATGTTGAAACCCAGTTGCAGGATGTCGTCGCCAAATATTTCAGCGACTCCCTCGACGCGACGGTAACCTTTTCGCGCGAAGCTCATTTGTTCTGCGCCGATATCGCCGTTCATGCCGGGCGCGGCATCATGCTGCAAAGCAATGCCTCGGCCGCCGAACCTTATCCGGCTTTTGATGCGGCAGCCACGCGGTTGGCCGGCCGGTTGCGCCGTTATAAGAACAAGCTCAAGCATCACCACCACGAAACCAGCCGTGGCGAGAACGAAACCCAGATCGCCAATTCCTTTATTTTGCACGGCGAAGATCATGGCCGCGAAGAAGAAGTGAACGATAACCCCCTCGTCGTCGCCGAAATGACGACGCCGGTTGAAATGCTGACCGTCAGCGAAGCGGTGATGCGCCTCGATCTCGGCGATCTTCCGGCTTTGCTGTTCCGCAATCGCGGACATGGCGGGCTCAATATGATCTATCGTCGCCCTGACGGTAATATCGGCTGGGTCGATCCGTCCGAGAGCGCGGCTCCCGCGACGCGTAAAGCTTAGTTGATCCAATGACACATAATTTAACAATGCGCGATTTGGTTTTGCCCGAGGCGGTAATCGCGTCCTTGAACGTCACGACTAAAAAAGACATTCTCGAGACGATCGCCGCTTCTGCCGCCGCCATTTTAGGCAAAGAACCGCTCAGCGTGTTTGACGTGTTGTGGGAGCGCGAAAGGCTGGGCACCACGGGCGTCGGCCACGGCATCGCCATTCCGCACGGGCGCGTGCCGGGGTTGGATAAAGTCTCGGGCTTTTTTACCCGTTTGTCGCAGCCGGTGAATTTCGACGCGATCGACGACAAGCCGGTCGATCTGATTTTCCTGCTTCTGGCTCCCGAAGCCGCCGGGGCCGACCATCTGCACGCGCTCGCCACCGTGTCGCGTCTGCTGCGCGATCCCAAATTGTGCGACCAGCTCCGCAAGGCTAAGGACGAAGCCGCGATTTATCGGATTTTAACGGAATCCGCTGCTGTTCAGGCCGCGTAAGCTCCCTCTGAAAGGAGGCGGTTGATGAAATTTCGTGGCTCCAGTTATATGCCCGCCGATGTTCCGCGCGGATCGCCGAACAGAATCTGGTTTGAAGCGCATCGGGCCGATCAAGGCTATGTCATCGCCCGTTTAGGCGGCGACCCGGAAAAGATTGCAAGACCGGGATTGCTTGCCGCCTGGTTCGGGCAGTCGGCGCGGCAGACGACCGTTCCGCAAACGATCCCAGCTGCGGCTGCGGTGGTCGGCGAAGTGGCGAATGCAAGGGCGGCGCTGACGGCTATCTTTTTGCTAGAAGCAGAAATGCTCGTTCATTTCAGGCTTGCGGATATCGGCAATGCGCCTTTTAAGAAAATCAAACATTACACGGAATTGATCGAGGCGCGACGATTGCCTGCGGCGCCGGTGCCCCTCAAATTGATCGAAGCTGCGGATCGTTTTGTTGGCCTAGTGGGAATGGATTGCCTGTTTACCATCGCTCCGCTCGTTTCTTTAGGAGCGAGCTGGAAAGCGTTTGAACGTTACCGCAAACTTCCCGTTGCGCTTACCCGCTAAAGGCGACGGATTTCTTCCAACGGCCAGCGCGGGCGCGCGGCGGCGTCGAGGCCGTCGGTCAAACCCAGCCGTAATCGCTCATATCCCGCCCAGGCGACCATAACGCCGTTATCGGTGCAGAATTTCGGCGGAGGGGCGGCAAAACCGACATTGTTTTCGGCGGCAATCGTTGTCAGGCGCGCGCGCAGGGCTTGATTGGAGGCGACACCTCCGGCGGCGACAAACGCCGTCACATTCTGGCCTTCCGATTTCAGCAAGGCGAAAGCATGACGGGCGCGGTCGGCAATGGAATCGGCAATAGCCATTTGTAAACTGGCGGCCATATCGGCGACAAATTCCGGGGTTAATTCCTGGCCTTCCACAAGAGTCCGCACGGCGGTTTTCAGGCCGGAAAAAGAAAAATCGCAGCCCGCGCGGCCCATCATCGGGCGGGGCAGATCGAAGGCCGTAGTCTTGCCCTTTTGCGCCGCTTGCTCGACCAGAGGGCCGCCGGGATAGCCAAGTCCCAGCATTTTCGCACATTTGTCGAAACATTCGCCTACAGCATCGTCTATCGTGCGCCCAAGCAAACGGTAATCGCCCACGCCACGTACCAGCAGCAATTGGCAATGTCCGCCCGATGCCAAGAGCAGCAGATAGGGAAACTCGACATTATCGGTCAGCCGCGCGGTTAAAGCGTGCGCTTCCAAGTGGTTAATCGAAATAAAGGGCAGTTTGCACACGGCGGCAATCGCCTTGCCCATCATAGCGCCGACCATAACGCCGCCGATCAGGCCGGGGCCGGTTGTAGCGGCGATACCGGACAAATCATTGAAAGAAAGGCCGGATTCCTGCAACGCCTGCGCGATAACATCATCGATAACGTCCAAATGCGCGCGGGCGGCGATTTCCGGCACGACACCCCCATAGGGCCGATGTGCCGCCAGTTGCGAGGCAACGCTGTGGGCACGAATAACGCGTCCTTCACCCACGATGCCTACGCCGGTATCATCGCAGCTTGTTTCAAGGCCTAGAATAACCACTATTTTTTCCGTTCATCAAAACCTGTTCTTAGCTCCTTGTTTATCTTTTTTTGGTACCCATTTCTATCATAGAATAATGAAAGGGGCCCCGGCATGTTGTCACGCAACCTCGAACGAACCCTCCACCGCGCGCTTGCGCTCGCCAATCAGCGCCGTCACGAATATGCGACGCTCGAACATCTGTTGCTTGCGCTGACCGATGACAGCGAAGCAGTCGCCGTTTTGCGCGCCGGGAATATCGATCTCGGGCAGTTGCGCGCCGAGTTGGTCAAACATCTGGATAACGAACTCAGCGGCCTTGTCGTCGATAGCTATGACGAAGAAGCCAAACCGACGGCGGGATTCCAGCGCGTGCTCCAACGCGCCGTTATTCATGTGCAATCTGCTGGGCGCGAAGAAGTGACGGGCGCCAATGTTCTGGTTTCGCTTTTCTCGGAACGCGAAAGCTATGCGGTGTTCTTCCTGCAAGGGCAGAATATGACCCGCTTCGACGCGGTCAATTATATCTCGCACGGCATCACGAAATCCGAAGGCGTGGAACAGCGCGCCGAAACCGAAAAAGAAGAGGCCGAGGACAGAAACGGCGAAGATGTCGTCAAGAAAACCAGTGCGCTAGAAAGCTATTGCGTTAATCTGAATATCAAGGCGCAGGAAGGCGGCATCGATCCGCTGATCGGGCGCAGCGAAGAAGTTGATCGCACGATCCAGATTCTCTGCCGCCGCCAGAAAAACAATCCACTTTATGTCGGCGATCCCGGCGTGGGCAAAACCGCGATTGCCGAAGGCTTGGCGCGGCGCATCACACGCGGCGAAGTGCCGGAAGCTTTGCGCGGTGCGACGATCTTCTCGCTCGATATGGGCATGCTGCTTGCGGGCACGCGCTATCGCGGCGATTTCGAAGAACGGCTGAAACAGGTTTTAAAAGAACTTAAGGCGATTCCCAATACGGTTCTGTTCATCGACGAAATTCATACCGTGATCGGCGCGGGCGCGACATCAAGCGGTTCTATGGACGCGTCGAATTTGTTGAAGCCTGCGCTGGCCAACGGCTCGCTGCGCTGCATCGGCTCGACGACCTATAAAGAATTCCGCAATCATTTCGAAAAAGACCGCGCGCTGGTGCGTCGCTTCCAGAAGATCGACGTCAACGAACCGTCGGTGGAAGATGCGGTGAAAATTCTTGCGGGCCTGAAAACGGTTTACGAAGAGCATCACAAATTACGTTTCACCGATGAAGCGATCCGCGCGGCGGTGGAATTGTCCGTGCGCTATATCAATGACCGCAAATTGCCGGATAAAGCGATTGACGTCATCGACGAAGCGGGTGCGTCGCAGATGCTGCTGCCGCCCGAAAAACGCAAGAGTATTATCGGCGTCGAAGATATCGAAGGCATCGTCGCCAAACTGGCGCGCGTCCCGCCCAAATCCGTCGGCGCGGATGACCGCGAAACCTTGCGTAATCTCGACCGCGATCTAAAAACGCTGGTCTATGGGCAAGATGCGGCAATCGGCGCTTTGGTTTCGGCGATCAAATTGTCGCGGGCCGGATTGCGTGAGCCGGAAAAACCCATCGGCTGTTATTTATTCTCGGGCCCCACCGGTGTGGGCAAAACCGAAGTCGCGCGGCAAATGGCTGCCAGCCTCGGCGTCGAGCTGAAACGTTTCGATATGTCCGAATATATGGAAAAACACAGCCTGTCGCGCCTGATCGGCGCGCCTCCGGGCTATGTCGGGTTCGAACAAGGCGGCTTGCTCACCGATGCCGTCGATCAACAGCCGCATTGCGTTCTGCTGCTCGACGAAATCGAAAAAGCGCATCCCGATCTTTACGCGCTGTTGTTGCAGGTAATGGATCACGGCAAGCTGACCGACCATAACGGCAAGACGGTCAATTTCCGCAATGTGATTTTGATCATGACCACCAATGCCGGCGCATCCGATCTGGCGAAACCTGCGATCGGTTTTGAGCGCAGCGAACGCAGCGGCGAAGACACCGAAGCGATCAATAAAATGTTCACGCCGGAATTCCGCAATCGCCTCGACGCGATCATTCCGTTTAAGTCGTTGTCGCAGGATGTCATCGAGAAGGTGGTCGAGAAATTCATCCTCCAGCTTGAAGGCCAGCTTGCCGAACGCGGCGTGACGATCGAATTGAAAGCCGAAGCGCGCGCGTGGCTGGGCAAAAAAGGCTACGACCCGCTTTACGGCGCTCGCCCTTTGGGGCGCGTCATTCAGGAAGAAGTCAAAAAACCGCTGGCCGAAGAATTGCTGTTCGGCGCTTTGCAAAAAGGCGGCGCGGTAACGG
>JBAVWC010000246.1:0-1682 GCA_049697595.1 Alphaproteobacteria bacterium | reverse complement strand
GGTTTCCCGTCATACGGCTCGAGCCATCCAGCAGTCGTCGTTGTGTTTCCTTGAGCCTGCTTCCTCCGGTTAATCCACCCACCCGTCCAATGCTTCGAGCGAAGGGGTGGGTTCCCGTTTTGGGGGAAGGGTGTCTTGGTCGGAGGTGCTCCGATATCGTTCATAGCACCACCGGTGCACAACGACGAGAGGGTCTGTCGTATCGCGGGCCATCCGGACAAACAGGAAGGGATTCTCCCGGTTGATTTGCCAACGCCGGAAATGCTCTGCAGAAATAGGATGGCTGCAGAGGACACATTGTCCGTGGGTCTTCTGTACCGCGCTCTTCTGGGCATCACTCAGCCGTTTGAGCAGCAGTTGCTGTCGTCGTGTCTCAAAGTATTCCCGGTCGCTCGGGCGGTGGGGGGAGCGTTGTCCCTGAATCTTCACATGCCGGATGATGCGAGTGTCGCTCATCGTGGCCAAGGTCCAGGGGCCATCTGCAAAGACCCCGTTGCGGGTTCCTTGTTGAGTAAAGTACCTCTTGCGAACCCATTGTGCGCCTTTGTTCGGATGTCGGCGCCTCGCCCATTTCCACAGCATCTGGTATATCCTGTAGTCGCAGTATGCGAAGGTCACTTTACTGACCACCGTGCTGTGGTAGCTAGCCCATCCTCGGATTACGGGATTGAGTAACCGAATGACCGTGGATTGTTTGGCCGCCTTGTTTGCGTTCAGGATGCCCTTGATTTTGCGCAGAACAGCGAGTTTACTGTTCTTAGCGGGCTTGATCAAGAGTTTGCCGTGGTACTTGCGGACGTTGAAACCAAGGAAGTCGAATCCGTCATTGATGTGAGTGATGTGAGTCTTTTCCAGACTGAGTTCGACTCCGACGTTTTCCGCAAGCCATTCGGCGATAACGGGCACGAACTGCTCTGCTTGCTCTCTGGTTTTGCACGTGACGATGAAGTCATCCGCATAGGCGACTACATTGATGCCAGGTACTTGACGTGAGCGTCCAAACTTCATTTGGAACGCCTTTTTCCGCAGGTCGGACTCCATGCCCTGCAATGCGATGACTGCCAACAGCGGTGAAAGGAGGCCACCCTGGGGTGTTCCCGTATTACTGGGAATTAATCCAGCTTCGGGGTCAAGAATCGGGGCCTTCAACATCCGCCGAACGAACACGCGGTCCTCAGGGGGGAGTTTCGCCAAGAGCTTTGCGTGGTCGACGTTGTGGTTGGTAGAAGGCGGCCTTGGTTTCCCTTGTACCGCCAGCCCCAATCAGAACCCGACGTGCGGATTTCCCGCATCGGGCTCCCCAGAACGATTAGCAGATGTCGCTCGTCAGACATCGGTGTGTAGCAGCTTCGGGTAGGGGAGTTCAAACCATGCACTGTTCGTGAGATAGCTCCAGTACATGCGGTGCCTCTGGCTTCTTCGCCGGAGCGACCGTATCCACTGTAGCCGCACTTGCGACCGAATGAACTCTAATTTCGGCTCGCAGTGGTACAGCGAGAAGTACTGGTAAAATCCACTCAGCATTTGACGGAGGTGTCGTTGTTGGTCTCGGCGCTTCCAGTGGTTATGTTTCTTGAGCCAGTCGTGCACACGGTCGAGGAATTTCCGACAACTTTTAACCGTCGGAATCCTGACCAGCGCGAACTTGCCTTTGTTGTCGACTCCGCACACATGTTTGAATC
>JBAVWC010000245.1:0-2620 GCA_049697595.1 Alphaproteobacteria bacterium | reverse complement strand
CTCACCCGTATCGCGCCAAGAGGCGCGAACCACCCTCTCCCGCGATGCGGGCGGGGGGATAGATAATAACTAACCCTAACTTAGGAAATGACTTCATGCCCGTTCGCTCAGCACTGATGAATGTGATGTTCAAGGCTGGCGAAAAGGCGGCTAAAGGGCTGATCCGCGATTTCGGCGAAGTGGAGCATTTGCAGGTGTCGCGCAAAGGCCCTGCCGATTTCGTCAGCACGGCGGATTTGAACGCGCAAAAAGCCATTCGCGAAGAATTAAGCAAAGCGCGGCCCGATTTCGGCTTTGTTATGGAAGAAGTCGACGGCGCCGCCGATACCTCGGGTAAAAGCGAACGCTGGATTGTCGATCCGCTGGACGGCACATCGAACTTTTTGCACGGCCTCGGTCATTGGGCGATTTCGATTGCCGCCGAACGGGCAGGGGAGGTTATCGCCGCCCTTATCTATGATCCAATCAAGAACGAAACCTTCTGGGCCGAAAAAGGCATGGGTGCCTATAGCGCCAACAAGCGTCTGCGCGTATCGGGGCGCAAGGATTTGTCGGATTGCCTAATCGCCACCGGTGCTCCGTTCAAGGGCGTGATGCACAAGCGTCCGCATTTCGTCGAGGAACTGCAAGCCGTGATGCCCAAGGTCGCGGGCATTCGCCGTTTCGGCGCGGCGGCGCTCGATCTCGCTTATGTCGCGGCGGGACGGTTTGACGGATTTTGGGAAACGGGTTTGGGCGCGTGGGATTGCGCTGCTGGACTTTTGCTGGTCAAGGAAGCGGGCGGTTTTGTCGCGCCGATCACGCCGGGGCAAGACCCTATGCAAAGCGGTTCCCTCGTCGCCAGCAACGCCGTCATTCACGACGAGATGCTAGCCCTGATCCGCAGCGGCGGAAAATAAAAAAAAGCGTCAGACGGTCTATAAGCCGGGTTTTGTCTTTGCAATTTCTTGCAATGGACGATCATTCATCTAGGACGTTCGTTGCCGAACGCCTCATGCAACCAACCCGAACCGCGCGCGGGGAAAGCGCCGCGCATCTTTGAGCCTAAACTCAGATATACGCTATGCGATTCCTATTCGGTTTTGCTTCTGGTGGGGTTTTCCATGCCATTTCCGTTGCCGGAAATGCGGTGCGCTTTTACCGCACCTTTTCACCTTTTCCTGCCTTACGACAGGTAGTTTGTTTTCTGTGGCACTTTCCTTTGGGTCGCCCCAACCGGACGTTATCCGGCACCATTTTCCCCTGAAGCCCGGACTTTCCTCCCCACCGCACAAAATAAACACACTCGTTAACATACGGAGGTATTTATCTTATGTGGTGGGGCGATCATCCAACCGTCTGACAATGGTTACCATAACATGTAAAGTGTCGCCTAAAAACAACAATTTGAAAAAGAGTAGGGAAAATAGGCCGTTTTTGTCGCGATGATTCGCGTCTTTGCTAATTTATGTGGTACTAAACCCCCCACAAATTGTTCGGCATTGGGTCCGAATGGTTCTATGCAATTCAAGGGAGAAAAACATGAAGAAACTTGCTGTATCCACTCTGGCGTTGGCGGCTGCGCTCGTCGCGGTTCCCGTCGTCGCTCATGCTGACGAAACCCCCGGCTGGTATGTCGGTGCGGGCGTTGGTGCCACTATGGGGCAGGATCCCATTATTCATGGGGTCACCGGCGAACATTCGGCGCGCGATGAAGATTTCAACCTCGACGTTCTCGCTAGTGGCGGCTATGCGTGGGACAACGGTTGGCGTCTCGAAGGCGAATATTTCCACAATCAGATCAATATTAACAATGAAGATAGCCGAGCTAATCCCGCTGGTCATGTGCTCAACAATGATTTGTTTGCTAACGTCTTGTATGATTTCAAGAGCAGCTCGCGTTATACCCCCTACCTCGGTTTCGGTGCTGGCCCCGATTGGGTTGACGTCTCGAACCTTGGCGCAAACGGCTTAGGTCATCTTAAGGGCGACACGCTTGTGGGAGCCTATCAAGGCATCGCGGGTGTCTCGACGCAGTTGGATGATAACTGGGCGGTTACGGCTGATTATCGTTACATCGCTTCGTTCGATCCTAAGGTTGGCGACACAGCCGGCGGTCAAGGTCGCACCGATAACGCTTCGCACAACATCATCGTCGGCGTTCGTTACAGCTTCCCCGAAGCCGTTCCCCCGATGCGTAATGCTATGGCTCCTGCCGTTGCTCCGCGTCCGGGCGCAAGGCCTGCCGTGGCTGCGACATCGCAGGACTTCATGGTATTCTTCGACTTTAACAAGTCGACGCTTACCCCGGAAGCCAAGCGCATCATCGCCTCTGCCGCGCAGGAATTCCAACGCGACGGTTTGGCTAAGATCGCTATCACGGGCCACACAGATACGGTTGGCTCTGCTGGCTACAACGAGAAGCTGTCCGACCGTCGCGCTATGGCGGTCGAGGATGAGCTGAAGAAGCTTGGCGTCAACGTCCAGAACATCAAGGCAACGGGCGTAGGCAAAGATGGCCTTCTGGTTCCGACGGCAGACGGCGTGCGCGAAGCGCAAAACCGTCGCGCCGAAATCGTCTTGAGCAAATAAGCTTTAGAAGATTGATTAATAAGGAAACGCCGTCCCGAAAGGGGCGGCG
>JBAVWC010000244.1:0-5013 GCA_049697595.1 Alphaproteobacteria bacterium | reverse complement strand
GCGGTGCGCAGCGGCACCATACGTCCGTTGACCTTGGCTCCAACGCAGGCGTCGCCCACGCGGCTATGGACGGCATAGGCAAAATCGACCGGCGACGCGCCGCGCGGCAGGGCGATCAAATCGCCTTTGGGCGAGAAACAGAAAACCTGATCCTGGAATAATTCCAGTTTGGTGTTTTCCAGAAATTCTTCGGGCTTTTGCGCATGTTCGCCGATATCCAGCAATTCGCGCAGCCAGCGATACTGCTGCCCGTCGGTGCGCGGGGCGTCGGATTTATAACCCCAATGCGCGGCGACGCCCATTTCGGCGACTTCGTGCATTTCCTTGGTGCGAATTTGAATTTCGATGCGCTGTCGTTCGGGGCCCAGAATGCCGGTATGCAGGCTTTGATACTGATTGGGCTTGGGAGTCGAGATGTAATCTTTGAAACGTCCGGGAATGACGTGGTAGTGGCTGTGCATGACGCCCAGCGCCTGATAGCATTGCTCGACATTCGTGACGATGATGCGGAAGGCCATAATGTCGGATAGTTGCTCAAAGCCGACATTCTTGCGCTGCATCTTGCGCCAGATGGAATAAGGGGTTTTCTCGCGCCCCTCGACCTGCGCCTCGACGCCCGCTTTTTTTAGAACATTAGTCAGTTCTTTCATCACCTTTTCGGCGATAGCCCCGCCTTCGCTGCGCAGGAAATTCAGGCGCGCGATGATGCTGTTGCGCGCATCGGGGCGCAGTTCGGAAAAAGCCAGATCTTCCAGCTCGTCCTGCATCTTCTCGATGCCGATGCGTTGCGCCAGCGGCGCATAGATGTCCAGGGTTTCCTTGGCGATGCGGCGGCGCTTGTCGGGATTTTTTAAATAATGCAGCGTGCGCATATTGTGCAAACGGTCGGCGAGCTTGACCAGCAGCACGCGAATATCTTCCGACATCGCCACGACTAATTTCCGGAAATTTTCCGCCTGCTTGGCCTGATCGGTTTGCAACTCGATACGCGATAATTTGGTAACGCCGTCCACCAGCCGCCCGACGTTGGGGCCGAATTGTTTCTGTATATCGTCCATCGTCGCCAGCGTGTCCTCGACCGTGTCATGCAGCAACGCCGTGGCGATCGTCGTGCTGTCCATCTTCATGTCGGTGAGGATGCCCGCGACTTCCAGCGGATGCGAAAAATACGGATCGCCGGAGGCACGGGTTTGAGTGCCGTGCGCCTGCATCGAAAAGACATAGGCGCGGTTCAGCAAATCCTCGTTAACATCAGGATCATAGGCGCGCACGCGCTCGACCAGCTCGTACTGGCGCATCAAGCGCGGACGAGGTGGCGAATCGGACGGCGCGGGAACCGCAGGTGGTGTGATTTCAGGTGTTTGCATCGGGTAAAGAGATAACAAATTTGCGCTAATTAGTCCTTAACAATAAGAACCTGCCCATAATCATGTCATGCCGCGCTGCAACCGGCGTTTTTCCGCGTGCCGGGGTGTTTTCTCTTGTTGGACAAGTTTGGTTTTGCTTACATGACTGGCAGCTTACTTTGTATCAGGGAGATATTTATGGCGATCGAATCTCAAATAACGACTTTATCGAACGGATTGCGCATTGTCTCTGTCCCCATGGGGGGCGTTAAAAGCGTCGTTGTCGGCACCTGGGTCGGCGTTGGATCGAGTTATGAGACGCCAGCGCAAAATGGCATCACCCATTTTCTTGAACATATGTTTTTCACGGGAACGGCCTCGCGAACTGAACTCCAAATTGCGAAATCAATTGAATCTCTGGGCGGGAAGATCAACGCCAATACCGGCAAAGAGCATACGGTCTATTTCACCAAAGTGATGGACGAAGATTTTGCCCACGGGTTCAATACGGTCGCGGACATCATTCGTAATTCACAGTTCCCACCGGATAAATTGGAACGGGAACGTTCGGTCGTTATTCAGGAGATTGGCCAATACGCAGACGAACCCGGTGAGGTGCTGTCCGACCATTTTTATGCGACATGCTTTGCCGGACAACCTCTTGGTCGTACAATTCTGGGGCCTGCCGAGGTAATTCGGTCATTGTCGCGTCAGGATCTTTTCGATTATGTCGCGCAGCATTATACGCCGGGTAATATGGTGGTCGCCGCCGCTGGCGCTGTCGATCATAATCAGTTGGTTGATCTTGCCAATTCGGCCTATGGCGATATGAAGTATGTGCCCCAGCTTATCCGCCCCGCCCCCGCCCGGTACACAGGCGGCGATGTGCGGATTCAACGGGAGATGGAACAATTGCAGATTTGCACCGCTTTCCAGGGCGTCGGCTCATCTGACCGCGATGCGTCAGCCCATGCCGTGTTGGCGCAAGCTCTGGGAGGGGGCATGTCAAAGCCGCTGTTCCAGAAAATTCGTTCGGAACTTGGCATGGTTTACGGGGTCGGTGCATTCAGCGCTAGTTTTAGGGATACGGGCGTTTGGGGCGTGCAGGCGGGGCTTGATCCTGTACGGGCTCCGGAATATCTAGACGCGTTGACGGAAACCTTGCGCACAAGCATTGATTCGGTCACCGAGGAAGATCTGCAAGAAACCAAGAAGTGTTTCAAGTCCGGCACCGTTTTCGGCCTTGAAAGCGTCTATGCGCAGGCCAGCAGAGCGGCGACCTCTTTGTTGGATAGAGGCAGGGTTAGAACGCTCGATGAAGCGCTCGTCGGGATAAACGCCGTAACGCTCGCGGATTTAAGGCGCGTTCATGCCGAGATATTCTTGACCAAACCAACGGTCGCGGCGATCGGCAATCTCAGCCATCTGGAAAGCTATGACAAGTTTGCCGCGCGGTTCGCTCCGGTGCCTCCTGTTAAAAACGCGACCCCGACCGACGCGCCGCCGACACCCTGATTATCCTTTTTTGAACAAGGAGTCGTATGTCGCAGGATATTCAGGTGACGACCCTATCGAATGGATTGCGCGTTGTCACGGCGCCCATGCCGGGCACTGAAATCGCCGCCACGGGGGTTTGGGTTGGCGTTGGCTCGCGCTATGAAACAAAAGAAGAAAACGGCATTACGCATTTTCTCGAGCATATGTTTCTCAAAGGAACCAAAACCCGGAAATCCCGCGAAGTCTGGCACGCCATCGAATCCCAAGGCGGTGAGATGAATGCCGAGACAGGCCATGAAGATACAGCCTTTTATATAAAGGTTCTAAAACCTCATCTGCCGCAGGGGTTCAACGTTATCGCCGATATGCTCCGCAACTCTACCTTTCCACAGAAAGGGTTGGAAAAGGAACAATCGGTTATTATTGTAGAAATTAAAGATGATATGGATAGCGCTTCCGCCTTTCTGTCGGATCGCTTTATGAGAAAATGTTTTTTCGGGCAGCCTTTGGGGCGTCCGATTCTGGGAACTCTCGAATCGATCCGCACATTTTCGCGCCGCGATCTTTTTGATTATAAAGAGCGGCATTACACGCCTGAACGTATGGTTGTCTCTGCCGCAGGTGCTGTTGAGCATAACCAGATCGTCGATCTTGCCCATGCAGCCTATGGCGACATGAAGCGCGCGCCTCAAATTATCCTTCCTCTTCCTGCGCGATACACGGGCGGCGATGTGCGAATCGAGCGCGATATGCAGCAGTTAGAAATTTGTACCCTGTTCAAAGCGGTGGCGAAAACGCATGCGGATACGCCAGTTTATGAGGTTCTAACCAAAATTCTAGGGGGTGGTCGGTCAACGCCGCTTTTCCAGAAAATCCGCGCGGATCTTGGTTTGGTGTATGACGCTTCCCCCGTCTACGACTCCTATGTGGATGCAGGGGTGTTTGGCGTATCGGCAGGCCTTAGCCCCAGGAACATGCCGAAATATCTTGATACGCTGACAAAAGTTTTGCAAACGGGCGCGAGCAACGTAACCGAGCAAACTTTGCAAGAAGCCAAGAACGCTATTAAGGGCGAAGCAACCTTCTCTCTTGAAGGGGCGGCTGAACGTGCCGAATGGGCGGCACAGTGTGTGCTGCATGAAGGCAAAGTCCCCTCGATAGACGAACATCTGACCCGGACAAACGGTGTGACGCGTGCAGATTTGAAGCGTGTGTTGGCTGAAATGCTCTCAAGCAAGCCAACGCTCGCGGTGATCGGCAAAATCAGACATCTGGAAAATTACGACAGTTTTGCCGCACGCTTTGCGCTTTAGGCTGCCCTTTTTTGGTAACACCAAAGAAGCGAGCCCGCATTAGCGAAAGATTAATCAATACCTGCTTAACTGAAGCCATATTCCAAAGTTTCTTTTTAAGAGGTGACTCGATGGTTACGCATCTTACAGGCCAGCAATTGAATAAGGCTCTGGATGGCTTTGGCCTTCCGGCGATGCATGCTTCGCTGGAGGGTAATGGTGCAATACCCGCCAACTCCCTGAGGACGCATTTGATGGGTTCGACGCAGCACACAACGCCGTCTGTGGGCCGTGGTATGCGTGCTCCCGGTAGTCCCTAGAGAGCACAAACCTACCGATTTTTGCTCTAGCCCCTTGTCTCCACAACCACCCACGGTGCATCGGGCGTTTGCGCGTCGCGGGTGAAGCCCCATATGTCGATGACTTCTTCGGTCTTGCCCTCAATGCCGCCGAGAATGGCGCCTTGTGAATCCCGCAAGATATTTTCCTGATCGCTGACGAATCTCACAGTGACGAAAACCTGCTTGCCTTCGGCGCGCGCGGCGACGGCTTCGGTTTCTTTGATGCGGGCGATGCGGCTTTGTGCGGTCTGGCCTTCGGCGTGGCGGGCATCGGCCGCTTGCTGAAAATGCGCCAGAAGCGCGGGCGACAGGAATTTGGCGACGCTGTTCAGATTGCCGCTGGCATAAGCGCCGACGATTGCCGTGAACGCATCACGCGCATTTTGCAGAAACGGTTTTTCCTCAAATAAAGGATCAGCCGCTGTGACCTGAGCCAGCCCCCCTGCGAGCGAAGCGGGCGGCAGGGCCGCGATGGGCATCCGCGAGACGACCGGAGGAGGCAAGGCAAAGGGGTCACTTTCCTGCGGCGGCTTGGGC
>JBAVWC010000243.1:0-2562 GCA_049697595.1 Alphaproteobacteria bacterium | reverse complement strand
GAGATCGACCGTGCCGCCAAGACCCCACCGATCGCCCGGATAGTTATTGGGGTCGGTGCCGGTAATGGAGAGATCCTGCACGTTCAAACCGGAACCGAACCCCGTACCCCCGCACGCCAAACCGTTCGGCGCCTGCGGAGCCATGAGCGGCCATCGGTCGGAGATCTCGACTTCGATATCAACAGTGCTCGGCTGGGCCGGTGCGTTAGCTGCGGTATGAACCATGTTGAGTGAGGGAGTGCTCTGGTTCTTGTTCTGCGCGGCAGGCGGCTGCGGCGCTACGCCGTTCTGGTTGTAAGTATGGAAGCCGGCAACCTCCCATTGCAGATCGCCCTGGGCGAGCTGGCCATTGAGCTGATCCGGCGGGAACGCCGGCATGACTGCTCCGGTCGACGGCGGCGTAGCCGTGACGTTCTTCAACAATCCCGCGTTCAACAAACTCGCCGGCGATTGATTGGAGAAGATCATGCGCCGGACAGGATCGAGCACCTGCTTGAGAAAGGCGTCTGTGGGACGGAAGTACGTGGGCACAACATTGAGCGTGCCGCCCATTGCAAGCACGGCGCGCCCGGTGATCTTTTGCACCGCGAGCAGAGTTTTGCCGTCCTTGGCGTAGATACGGAGTTCGTAATAATCGGCCAGACCGGGATTTTTTTCGTGCCACTGGAACACGGAAGCATCGTCCAGCAGAGGCACGGCGAAGGTCTGGTATTGGTCGCTTTGCGTCGCTTGGCCCAGCGGTCCGTCGAGCACAATAACCGTCATGGGAAAGGTCTGAAGCGTAATGGGCGCGATCTTTAATGCCGTCGGTGGCCCTGCAGGTCTTGGCGCGCCTTGCACATTCAGCATGCCCTTGCCGAGTGCCGTCTGCTGGTCCGGCCCTTGCAGATCGACGTCTCGCCCGCCCGGCAGCGCTGAAGGCAGCACGCTGACCGTCACCTGCAGTTCCGTACTGTTGATGTAGCGGGCCGGCCCATTTGCGAATACCGCAGCGGGAATTCCAGCACCCACTGTGAAGTTCACCTGCATCCCCGGAACGAAGTTCGCCCCCTGCACGGTCAGGTTGACGTTCTGGCTTCCGGCGAGAATCTGGTTGGGCACAATTCGCAGGATTTGCATGGGCGCGGTGCGAACCGAAATCGTCCCCGAAACCACGGTGAAGGTATTCAACGCGGTAAGACGCGTATTGCCGCCGACCGTCAGCGTGACGCCCCGTGCGCCGAGCGACGCCGTGGGTGCAATGTTGAGCTGCGCCTGAATCTGATTTGAATCTGTAACCTTCGTTGACAGCACCGTAATACCGCTTGCGGGTGTGAACTGCAGCGACGCCGGCGCGGAAAGATTGCTTCCCGTCAGCGTCAGTGCGACTGTGCTTCCCTGCGTTCCCTGCACCGGGGTAAATCCCCGCAGCGCCGGTGGTGTTGGCTGTGGTGTGCCGCCACATGCGGCCGTCCCCGGAGGGCAGTTGAGAGCCGGAGCAGCGGCTGCGGTGATGGTGAACAGTATGGAGGCACGCAGGCTGTGGTCCGCATCCATCAAAATGACCTGTCGCGGTTCGGCCTGTGCGCTTGCGTCGACCTGCACCTGCGCGGAGATCTGCTTGGCCGAAATTACCTGGACTCTGCTGACCGTGATTCCCTGCGATGGCGAAAACAGCACGTTCGGCGAGCGCGGAACAAAGTTGGTCCCCGCAAACGTGAGTGTGACCGTTGAGCCTGCGCCGGCTTGAGTCGGGCTATAGCTGAAAAGCGTGGGCGATGCCCCCTGTGCCGCTGCTGAGACGTACGCCGGGAGACAAACCAAGGTGAGCGCCAGTAGACAAAGGGCTGACGGGCGAAGGTTCGGATTGGCGCTCGGCTGATTCATGGTCAAAGGGTGTGTTTGTGGCCCCACGTCGTCGTCCACAACACCAGCAGCTGCGTGGACGGCTGATTGATTCCCATCACATTGTTCTGATTCTGGTTGTAACTACCCTGCGCGGAAAGCGTGTTGAACTTCATCACGCCGGGCAGCGTCCAGGTCAATCGGCCGCCGTATTGACCGGTCAGCGTGTCACTGGTGAGCGTGCCGCTGGACAGAAGCGTGCGGCCTTTCGTCACCGTGATCAACGGGGAAAGCTGCAGCGCGGGTCTCTTCCAGACGAAGGCTGGCTGGACGTAGACCGTCACCGTGCGCGTGGTCCCAACAGTCAGGCCATCGCCGGCCACCCAGTTCACGTTAGCCTGTGCGTTGAGTTGGAAGATTCCGCCGGTGACAAGATTCGTCCCTGCATTGAGCGAGGATGTGATGGTGCCGTTCGCGGGAAACAGGGTGTTGTGGTTCCAGTCGCGTGTCGCGCCGCTAGACATGCTTACTTTGCCGATCTGCCGGCTCAGGGTGAGGCTGCCGGAAACATCCCGCATGTCCTGTGCGCCTGACTGATCTGGAGGCTGACCTTGCAGCGCTGCGGGAACGGTGCCGGTCTTCGTCAGCGACTGGCGCGCGTCGAGCACAAGGTTTGTCGTCTTGCCGATTGGTTCGGTCCAGGTCTCGTCAAAGGTGTGCAGGAATAATTCGTCGCTT
>JBAVWC010000242.1:0-2744 GCA_049697595.1 Alphaproteobacteria bacterium | reverse complement strand
AACCTGTGCAGCGAAATCACGCTGCCGACGGGCCTCGACAAAGACGGCAAGCAACGCACGGCGGTTTGCTGCCTGTCCTCGCTCAATCTGGAAAAATTCCTGGAATGGGAAAATCACCCGACCTTTATCGAAGACGCGCTGCGTTTTCTCGATAACATTCTCGACGATTTCATCGCCCACGCGCCGGATAGCATGAACCGCGCGAAATACTCGGCAATGCGCGAACGCTCGGTAGGTTTGGGCGTTATGGGTATGCATTCCTTCTTCCAAAGCCAGAATGTGCCGATTGAAAGCGTTATGGCAAAGGTTTGGAACAAGCGCATGTTCCGCCACATCAAGGCGCAAGCCGACGAAGCCTCGATCAAGCTGGCCGAAGAACGCGGCCCTTGCCCGGATGCTGCCGATTACAAAGTTATGGAACGCTTCTCGAACAAGATCGCAATCGCGCCGACGGCGTCGATCTCGATCATTTGCGGCGGCGCGAGCCCCGGCATCGAACCGATCGCCGCGAATTCCTACCTGCACAAAACATTGTCGGGCAGCTTCGCCGTCCGCAACGAATATCTGTCTAAGGTTCTGGCAAAATACGGCAAGAACAACGAAGACAGCTGGAGCGACATCACCCAGCACGAAGGCTCGGTGCAGCATCTGGATTATCTCGACGATCACGAAAAAATGGTGTTCCGCACGGCGTTTGAACTCGACCAGCGTTGGCTGATCGAACTCGCGGCAGACCGCGCGCCGTTCGTTTGTCAGGCGCAAAGCCTCAACATCTTCCTGCCCGCCAATGTGCATAAACGCGATTTGCACATGATCCATTTCACGGCGTGGAAGAGGGGGGTCAAGAGCCTCTATTACTGCCGCTCGAAATCGATGCAGCGCGCGGAATCGGCGGCGACGCATGCGGCGGAAGCACCTGCGCCCAGCATGACCACGCATGTCGATGCTCCGGTAGGCCAGTCCGAACCCATCGCCCAGGATGCGAATAATTACGAGGAATGCTTGTCCTGCCAATAAGAACAGGTTCGGGCCCCATACCGGTGAAGGTCGCTGTTCCGGACGGGTTGCGTTTGATGCTTGTATGAGTCAGCCTAGATGTCGTCTCTTGTCGCTTGAATGAGGATATCATGTTCGCATACACCGTTTCCAAAGTTTCCTATGGCACACCCAGAGTTTCCGCGCCGCTGATTCAGGCGATTGAAGACGCCGTTTTATTTGGCAACGTCAAGGAAATCGAAAGCCTTCTCGACCTCATCGACGAAGAAAAATCATTTCCCGATGACATTCGTTATGGCCTCGAATCCATGCTCCATTTCCGGGTTACCTACGGCAGAGGCGGCATCCTCGAACCCGCCGACGATGTGGGCAAGCAAAAGGCACAGCAAATAGAATCCGGCTGGGGCCGCGAACTGATCGAAATGATCGGTCATTATCCAGATATGACCGAAGCCAAATACGCGTGAAGGGATAAGTATGAGCGATACAGTTATTGTTGAACGTGCGTCTTTCTGGCGTGAGTCTTTAAAAGCTTTGGTGCCGACATTGAAGACGGAGTGGCGATGGGTTGCTGCGTTTGCGGTAATCATGTCGGCTGCGCAGTTCTTTTTTTATATGAATTTTTTTAGCATCTTTGATGCATTCGCCTCTATTAATAATCAGACGACGCCGGCACAGCGCACCGAAATTATGAACAAAGCTTTTGCGCAAAATGGTTGGGGTGGGGGCGGCGGATTGGTTTCAATGGCGCTGGTCGCCTTTGCCGTCTATTTCTTCACGATCCTCTATTTGCGAAGTGTAGTGAAAAAAGATCCCCCTGAATTTGCATTGGGCAATTTTTTTTATTGGTTTGGCCAGTGTATCAAAAAATATGCCCTTTTGTATCTTCCATTGGCTTTGTTCGGATTGCTAATGGGGGCGATGGCGGTGTTAAAATTCACTGGCTTTACGGCGATTGCTGGCCTCGTTACGTTCCTATATTTGTTTTATTTCTTATATATCCTGTTTCGACTGTTCCTTGTTACGCCCATCGCAGTATTTCGTAGGTCGCCTGTCATAAAAAATAGCTGGAATCTAACAAAGGGGCAGTTCTGGCGCATTTTTTGTGGAGTGTTCGTTCAAGGGATTGTTCTGCTTCCAGTGTATGTTGCTCCTTTTATTTTTGGGCTGGCGGCAAAAGAATTTTTTGGATCGGAATCCCCCGTTGTTCGTTTTACATTTGCTTTGACCCAGGGAATTGGCAGTAGTGTGTGTATAATGGCCTCTGTCATTTTATCCTGCACTATCTATCGGATTCTGCTGCAAGAACGGCGGCAAAATCCTGCGCCTGTACCCGCCGCAGGGGCGGCATGACCTATATCGCCGTTCCTCCCCGCGCGTCCTTTTGGCGCGAAACTCTTCTTGCGTTGAAGCGGACTTTGAAAGCGGAGTGGCATTGGGTTCTGGGCTTTGCCGTTTTTATGGGCGTCGCGCAATTTCTGGTTTTCCGGCGGTTTGATCTGGATGCGCTGTTGAGCCAATTCAAAGACGACCCGAAAGCTATGGCTCAAAACGCCCAAGTTATGGGTAAAATCTGGGGGCATTTGGGGCGGGAGTTTGTCGTGCAAACGGGGGGCTCTGTTTTTGCGTCCTATGTTTTCACCGTTCTTTATCTGCGGCGCGAGGCGACGTCCTCGCCGCCCTCATTCACAATGGACGGCTTTCTTTTTTGGTTGGGCAAAAGCTGTCAGAAATATTCCATTCTGTTT
>JBAVWC010000241.1:0-1621 GCA_049697595.1 Alphaproteobacteria bacterium | reverse complement strand
AGCGCACAACTTCATGGTTGTTGAGGCAACTCCTGTGGCGACGGGGCGACGATCCAGTTAGAATTGGCCGGAAAAATAGTAAGCCTATAGCTCGGCGGCGAACTGCCCCAGGGAACGGAAAAGTGGTGCTGGTGAGCCGACTCTGCCGACAGGCAAAGACGCAAACTCAAACCCAACTCTGTGATTTCCGCATCCATGAAAACTACGATTGGTTTATGCCCATTAAAGCCGACGACTACATCAGCCATCAGGCGTTGGCGTTGAAACCGGCAAGGCAAGCCGATGATCTGGCCTTCCCAATTCAGCGGGCAAAGACCGATATAAGGCAATCCGGCCTCGTCCGTGAACGCGATTGCGCCTATCCCGCCTTTCTCAATTCGGCATTTGATGTAAATTTCTCCGGCGTTAAGAGGAAGGGGCGGCTTCATGCGGCACCTGACTTTTTTTGCGGGAGCTTGGTTTGGTGTTGGCGTTGTTTATCGCGCTTCCATTTCCACCGCCTAATCATCAAGGCAAAGAATCCGGGCGGTTTATTCCATTGCCTTACGGCATCTTCGAAATCTTTGCCGAACGGTCCTTGATATTTGCATTCGCCGCAGGTGATGACATATCTAGGTCTGCGAACGGTATTTTCAGCCTTGGCGACGAACGCATGATTGCGCGCGCCACATTCGGGACAACAATTGGCTTTTTTCAGCATCTCATTGACCATGAAATGCGAATGGTCGTCAAAAATCGGAATCAGGTCATGCATGGACAACCTTCCTTTCGTATCGTTTCTATTTTTGGATTGAGTTCGGACGTTTAGAGTCTGACGTTCCGCAACGTCGTGGCGACGGCGAAATAGCCGCGCCATTTCTCATCAAGCCCCGCAGATCACTATCTTCGCTGCTGTTGAGCTGGTTGTGGCAGAACGCATCCGGTCACGAACGCTCTTGGTGCTTGCGCTTGAGCGGCGGCGTAGGCCGCTTGCTGTTGCTGACGTGCCTTGAATGCCGCCATTTGACCGTCCACCGTATCGGTACTCTGGTCGGACTGTGCTACGTCATTGCTTGCTAGCGGCATGGGATTATCGGTGTCCTGAACGGCAAGGACATACCCCGGCGGACAATCCGCAATCGTCGGCATCTGTGTAGGTTGGGCGTCTTGTGCATAAACAGAGGAAACCGAAAGTAGAAAGGCGCTGGCGCAAATAGCGGCCAGACCTTTCAGGTTCAGGTTGGCGGCGCTCATTGTGAACACACCGTATAGCGCCAGGCAGGATTGCCGCATCTGTCGCAGCAATTGTAGGTACCGGGGCTAAAATAGGATGTAGGAGTATAACCAGCGGGACAACCCGACCAGTAAGTTTGGCACCCACCTTCAATGATAGTTAAGCCGCCGCCAATCGCTTGCCAGCTTGAGCCATTACAGCCCTCGAAAGCCATTGCGACTGGATTATATCGTATGGCTCCCATAGTTGCCGCCGTACAAGCAACGCTGCTGTTTCCTGGTTTGATGTAGCCAGAAGCGGAAAGATCACCCGCCGCATCCGTTTGAATGGGAACGCAGTTGATGCCTCCTTGCGCCCCGCCTTGTGGCGCTCCGCTATATGAGAGAACCTGTTGTGTGCCACTTGGAC
>JBAVWC010000240.1:0-1604 GCA_049697595.1 Alphaproteobacteria bacterium | reverse complement strand
GCTGGTTATACTCCTACATCCTATTTTAGCCCCGGTACCTACAATTGCTGCGACAGATGCGGCAATCCTGCCTTGCGCTATACGGTGTGTTCACAATGAGCGCCGCCAACCTGAACCTGAAAGGCTTGGCCGCTATTTGCGCCAGCGCCTTTCTTCTTTCGGTTTCCTCTGTTCATGCACAGGAAGCCCAGCCTGCGCGGTTGCCGACGATTGCGGACTGCCCGCCGGGATATGTCCTCGCCGTTCAGGACACCGATAATCCCATGCCGCTGGCAAGCGACGACACGGCGCAGTCCGCCCAGAACACCGATACGGTGGACGGCCAAATGGCGGCATTCAAGGCGCGTCAGCAACAGCAAGCAGCCTACGCTGCCGATCAAGCGCAGGCTCCGCGCGCTTTCGTGACCGGCTGCGTTCTGCCACAACCCACACAACAGCAGCAAAGATAGTCGCCGACAGGGCTTTACTTCACAGCCCAATACCAAATGAACAACCGCATTCGAGGCTTTGCCGTGCTGGCTGCTGTCAGCGCGATAGACGCCTCGCGTCTGGTTGCCGCTTTCCAAAACCGTAACGAGGCAATGAAAGGAGAGATGAACATGAGCGATAATCCGAACGAAGACACAAACTGCACAGGCGCATCCCCTATCGCGCTCGCGCAATCCTTGACGCCTGCATGGATGATGTTGATTAACGATTTCGTCGGGCTGGAGATTCACCCGTGCAAAGTCATTGGGCATGCACAAGACTCGCCCATCGTTATGACCTGCAGACCGCAAGAAGCATCGTTCTGGATTGTGTTTGGTCATTATCCAATGAGAGCCCGCGTCGGCGGGTTTGACGCTTTGGAGAAATTTCCGACTGAAGCTGAGGCGCGGAAATTCCATGACAGGCTGCTTGAAGCCTATCCGCATCTTGCCGGTGACCGATCCTACCCACGGCAACAACCTCAAAGCAAATTGACGCCGTAACCAGCTCAACAAAAACAGAGGATAGCCATGTCTAGTAACAGAAAAGATGACTTCACTATTGCCGCCAGACGCAACCTGACGCCTCGGTGGATGAGCCGGATCAAGGATTTTGACGGGTTGGAAATCAAGCCCTGCAAATTTCATGGTTACGATCAATCCGGTCATGAAATAGTGACGCCGTGTGAACTGAATCAAGTCTCATTCTGGACGGTGTACGGCCATTACAGCGCAAACAGCTACAATGTCGGCGTTCAGGCTCTGGATGATTTCGAGACAAAAGGCGAAGCGCAGAAATTTTATAACAGGCTGATTGATCTTTATCCGCATCTTGACGATTGGCGGCCTCGACCCCGTCCATTACTCCAAAGCCAATATACCCTGTAAGGCAACGCGGAACAGCAAGCCTTAGCCACAGACCAACCAATCCAAAAAACTGAAAAGAAAGGAAGGCCAGTATGTGTGTTTTTATTTCTATGGGCGCCAGCGATTTTACAGACATCAATCGACCCGATATGGGAACGGCGCGTTGCCCCAAATGCGGCGCACGGGAAATCCATATTAACGCCACAAGCAAAAACTTTATCGTCGATCCTGACATCTTTATCAGTTGCGACAACTGTAATTATCAAGGGT
>JBAVWC010000239.1:0-6331 GCA_049697595.1 Alphaproteobacteria bacterium | reverse complement strand
GCCCCCTTCATCTCCCCCGCCCTTCTGCGCCAATACACCCCCAAACTCATCGAAACTCTCCGCGAAGGCTACGACGCGACAAAATTCGGTAAAGACATCATCGCCGGACTCACCGTTGCAATCGTCGCCCTCCCGCTCGCAATGGCACTGGCAATCGCCAGCGGCGCCGCGCCCGACAAAGGCCTCGTCACCGCCGTCATCGCTGGTTTCATCATCTCCGCCTTCGGCGGCAGCCGTTTCCAAATCGGCGGCCCCACAGGCGCATTCGTCGTTGTCGTGTTTAATGTCATAGCCACCCACGGCTATGACGGATTGCTGCAAGCAACCCTTATGGCGGGCATCATGCTGCTCATCGCGGGCATTGCGCGTTTCGGCGCGGTCATTAAATACATGCCGCAACCCGTCGTCACCGGATTCACCTCCGGCATCGCGCTCATCATCTTCTCCAGCCAAATCAAGGATTTCTTCGGCCTCGTCATCGCCAAAACGCCGGCAGATTTCATTCCCAAATGGTTGGCCTATATCGAAAACGCCGCCAGCTTCAGCCCCGCGACTTTGGCAATAGGCGTGGGCTCTTTCGCGATCATTCTTCTGATGCGCCGCCTCGTCCCCAAACTCCCGGCCTTTTTGTTCGCCGTCATCGCCGCTTCTCTCGCCGCTTCCTTATTCCACCTGCCTATCGACACAATTGGCTCGCGCTTCGGCGACCTTCCCAACATGCTGCCGATGCCGTCTTTCCCGCATTTCGATATCGCCCGCATCCGCGAACTTTTCCCCAGCGCTTTCACAATCGCGTTTCTCGCCGGAATAGAATCCCTCCTTTCGGCAGTCGTCGCCGACGGCCTCACCGGCAGGCACCACCGCTCGAACTGCGAACTCGTCGCGCAAGGACTCGCCAATATCGCGTCTGTCATGTTCGGCGGCCTGCCCGCCACGGGCGCTATCGCGCGCACCGCAACCAATATCCGCTCTGGTGCTGCCTCACCAATCGCGGGCATCCTGCATGCCGTATTCCTGCTCGCCTTCATGTTTTTTCTGGCCCCGCTTGCGCGCTACGTCCCGCTCGCCAGCCTCGCCGCCGTCCTGATGATGGTCGCCTGGAACATGTCCGAAGTCGAACATTTCACCCAGCTTCTGCGCGGCCCGCGCGGCGACGGCGCTGTGCTTCTTTTGACATTCGGCCTCACCGCTCTCGTCGATCTTACGGCGGCAATCGAAGTCGGTATGGTCACGGCCTCGCTGCTTTTCATGTACCGCATGTCGAACATCGTCGAGATCCAAAGCGACCGCCGCAGCGGCAAAGGCGGCGCTACCCATTTCAACCGCCGCTCCCGCGACGGCAAGGATATGCGCCACAATCTGCCCAAAGATGTCGAAGTCTTCCGTTTTCGCGGCCCGTTCTTCTTCGGAGTCGTCTCGCGTCTCGTCGATACGATCGAAGGCGTCGAAGGCAAACCGCGCCTCTATATCCTCGACATGACCGATGTCCCGCTGATCGACTCCTCAGGCGCCGCCGCAATCGGCGGCCTCATCGAACATTGCCGCAAACGCAATATCGATGTCGCGATAGCCGGCCTCAACCCCACACCCCGCGCCACCGTCGAACATATGGGCATCATCAAAAAATCCCACAACCACGTCAAACTCTACGACAGCTTCTCCGAAGCGATCAAAGCGGCAAAGGTTTAGTCCCTCTCAGCGTGCGCCCTATTTCCGTTCGTTGATTTTCTTTTTGACCCACCGCACAGCAAGAACAAGGAAAAGACATAAGGCGACCCCCAGATAAGCCTCGGCTTTTGCTAAGACTAAGAGACCAATTAGGCCGATTTTCGAAAAGGAGATGCCAGTAAAAATGCCGACGATAATTATAACCGCTATGGATAGAAAAAGGATAAGGCGAGCTTTTTGTTTGTCTACACCAAGCTCCAAACGTAAAAGATCTGCCTGATCCATACCGATCCCGACTGTGCCATCACCTTCTTTCAGTTTTTGGCTCAGGTTGTTCGCAAGAAACATTCCTTTATGATCAATCTGCGGGAGCGCATTAAACCATTGGCGATACAAAGCATCAGGATGGATATCCGGGGGTATCTTGATTTTTTTGTTTCTATTTTTGATCACAATGTCCGTAAAGTTTATGATCCCTTTAATCTCGCTTACCAAATATTTCTTTTCTTTCCAAAAACCTCGTATAGCAATAGCGTTTTCGAAGAGAACAACGCGCCGCCAGTGTATATAGAACACCAAAATAGAACAGATTATTACAACGATATAAAAAACAGGATCCTGTCGAGTAGGAGTCACGTTGGGCGGTAAGATTTGAGCATCAGAAGAATATAAAATGGATCCCGCGAATGCACATCCAATAAGGATCGCCAGAATTGTCACGACCCACCGTATGAGTCCCAAAATTTTGTATGTTCTCGGATAATGACGATCTTCACTGTCGCTCATGATGAACCCAGCTGGTCTATAACGATCCTACAAGAAATAGGTTCAGAACATTAATGCGGGGTTAAGGAAAATCATTGTTGTACGGCCTGCTTCTTGATCTCTTGTAGCTTGATCGGAGTTGAAGGCTGGCGGGCTGAAATTCTTACTTCCGGTTCTGCGCCGCATCGATCTTGCCGACTTTCCCGGCATCGATCCACCAGCTATCCGTCACCGCCAGCCCATATTTGGGTGCGATGTCCGGCTGCCCGAACTTATCCCAATAAGCGATGCGATAACTTCCGATATACCAGTGCGGAATAACATAATATTGCCACAGCAAAACCCGGTCGAGCGCACGGCAAACCGTAATCAAATCCTCGCGGCTATCCGCATGCACCAGTTTTTCCAAAAGCGCATCCACCACAGGATCGCGCACACCGATCAAATTCCGGCTGCCCTTCACATCGGCTTTGGACGATCCCCACGTATCGAATTGCTCGTTCCCCGGCGACAAGGACTGCCCGAAAACGCTCACCGTCATGTCGTAATCGAACGAATCCATCCGGTTCTGGTATTGCGAAGCATCAACGACGCGAAACGTCGCCTTAATCCCCAGCCGTTCCAGATTGCGCAGGAAAGGCTGCGTCCAACGTTCAAACATCGGCTCGGCATCGATAATCTCAAACGTGAACGGATGCCCTTGCGCATCGGTCAACACGCCGTCCTTCATCACCCACCCTGCCTCGCGCAGCAAATCCGCAGCCTTGCGCAGATTGTCGCGATTGTCGCCGCTGCCGTCGGTCTTGGGCAAAGTAAATTCTTTGCTGAAAACCTCGTCAGGCTCCTTGCCGCGATAAGGTTCCAGCAATTTCAACTCCGCCGCCGAAGGCAACCCCTTCGCCGCCAGTTCCGAATTCTCAAAATAGCTCGATGTGCGCTTATAGGAATTATAAGCGAAGTTCTTATCCGACCACTCAAAGTCGAACGCATAACCCAAAGCCTCGCGCAAGCGGCGATCCTGGAACAAAGGCCGCCGCATATTAAATACAAAGGCCTGCATGCCAGCCGGAAGCTCGTTCTTGATCTCTTCCCGTTTAATCAACCCATCCTTGACGGCGGGCGTATTGTAATTCAGCGCCCAATTCTTGGCGATATTCTCCGCCCGAAAATCATAACGCCCGGCAAAGAACGCCTCCATCGCCACAGTCGCATCGCGGTAATAGTCATAAGTGATGTGGTCGAAATTATAACGCCCCTTATTGACAGGCAAATCCTTGCCCCACCAATCCTTGACGCGCACATAGGAAATAGTGCGCCCCTGCGTCAGGCTCTCGATCTTATAAGGCCCGCTGCCGATGATAGGTTCCAAAGTCGTCGCCGCAAAATCTTTCCCCGCCCAGTCATGTTTGGCGAAAACAGGCAGTTGCCCCATAATCAACGGCAATTCCGTATTGGTCGCATCGCGGAAAGTAAAACGAACCTCATGCGGCCCTGTTTTCTCCGCCTTCACGACGTCTTTATAATAGCTGCGATAGAAGGGATGCCCCTTGTCGCGCAAAGTCTCGAACGAGAAAATAACATCTTCAGGCGTGATCTCAGTCCCATCGTTGAATTTCGCCTCAGGCCGCAATTGATACGAAACCCACTTACGGTCGGGTGCGACGGTAACGCTCTGTGCGATCCAGCCATATTGGCTAAAGGGTTCGTCCAGCGAGCCCGACATCAAAGTCTCAAAAACCATCGGCGCGCCGTCGGCAGCAACGCCCTTCAGCGTAAAGGGATTAATCGTGTCAAAAGTCCCAATCGACGACAAATGCAAATCCCCGCCTTTGGGCGCGTCAGGATTGGCATAATCGAAATGCGGAAAATTCGCCGGATATTTGGGCGCGCCATGCAGCGCGATCCCGTTTTGCGCCGTCTGCGCCAAGGCGGGGGATACGCCTATCATCAAAGCGATAACCCCCAACCCGGCAATCAGCCGCAGGCCGCGTATCATTTAGACTGCGCCTGCATCAAATCGACAAGATTCTGCCAGCGATGCGACGACAGCAATTGCGCATAAACCAACCCGAGCCAGCCCTTCTTGCGCCATTGCAACACGACGCTGTCGGGCAAAGCATCGAACTTCTTGGGATCGATAATCAGGAAGCCGCTCAATTGCAAACGATTGCCGTCCAGCCCTTCGATCTCGGCATTATTCGGAATCAGCAAATCATATTCCTGTAAAGCTTTGACGAATTCATCGGTCGCATCGCCCTGCTGGCGCAACGCGGCGCAGAATTCCATCGCGCTTTTGGTAAAGGAGCTGGGGTCTTCCCCTTCGAACAGCGGGAACTCGCCCTTTTCCGTCAGCAAATCGCTCGCCTCGTCGATGCATAAAACGAATTGCTTGTTATCAGGATCATCCATCAAAATAAACGGATAGCGGCGGACATACGCCGGCAAGTAAGCGCCCGCAACCCAAGCATGGCTTTTGTTGACGAACAGATTGCTGTCATTTTTCAGCCCGACAACGGCCGCCGGAACAGGCAATGGCCCGTCGGCGAAAACGATAGGGTAATAAGCCGCCGCCATAGGAAATTCATCGACCAGCAAAGGGATCGCATTCGTATGCGCGGCGAATTTAAAACTCGTCGGCCTATTCAGCTTCATCTTGCCGTCACGCACGCGATCAAGGGGCCGTGGCGACGTATAAAACATCGGCATAGCGGCTTCGGCGGTCTTGGTCTTCACAGTCGTCGGCTGGGTCATGTGGAATCCCTATAAAAAATTGAACACAAAAACTATATGGCAAGGAAGCATCGGTAGCAAGCAAACTACAGCGATATTAACCAAGAAAAACCCGGCTTCAAACCCCGATTTTAGGGAAAAACCCTTCCATTTTCCGCAGACCGGCCCTAATGTCGGGGAAAGAAAGCATTATTTTCAGAGAAGGCATTTTAAATGTTCAACAAACTATTGAAACCTTACAAGGATATGGTCCTTGCCCGATACGAAGTCTTCGTCAGCCAGCAAAAACAGGACGAAGCCAAGCGCGCACGGGAATCCGCCCCCGTCACAATCCCCATTTATGAATCCAGTCATGAATCGATGTCCATCATCACCCATCCGACGCCGACTACGCTGCTCCGCGATGCAGATAAACGCATCGCACGCTATCCCTTCGGTCGCCGCATCGTGCAAAATTCAGCACCCCAGTAATCGCCGTGAGAAGAGGGTGGTTGTGGCCAGCCGGGGTTAGCTGCTAAAGTTGTGCGTCCAACTTATAGAATAGACAAATGTCCCTCATCACCACCACCGCCCAACTCGCCGATTTCTGCGCCCGTCAGCAAAACGCCGATTTCATCACCGTCGATACGGAATTCATGCGCGAGCGCACCTTCTGGCCGAAGCTATGCCTCGTGCAAATAGGAGGCGCCGATGAATCCGTCGCGATCGACCCGCTTGCCGAAGGCATCGACCTGACCCCGCTGTTCGGATTGATGAACGACCCCAAAATTCTCAAAGTCTTCCACGCCGCGCGTCAGGACGTGGAAATTTTCTACAACCTGACAGGCCGCGTGCCCGCCCCGATGTTCGACAGCCAGGTGGCAGCAATGGTCTGCGGCTACGGCGAAGCCGCCAGCTACGAAACCCTTGCCGCGTCGCTGGCAGGAGCCAAAGTCGATAAATCCAGCCGCTTCACCGATTGGGCGATGCGCCCTCTGTCGGAAAAGCAACTGACCTATGCGCTGGGTGACGTCATCTATCTGCGCGATGTCTATCGCAAGCTGATAGCAATGCTCGAAAAAAACAACCGCGTCTCCTGGGTGCAAGAAGAAATGGCGGTGCTGACCAATCCCGCCACCTATGCCGTCAACCCGCGCGAAGCGTGGAAACGCCTGAAACTCCGCACCGA
>JBAVWC010000238.1:0-4123 GCA_049697595.1 Alphaproteobacteria bacterium | reverse complement strand
GTTTTGAACAGTGCGCGCCGTCTGGGCAGCGCGCACGGATTGGATGTCGTAGCGGCTTTGGAAAAACCTTTGAGCATTCAGACGCTGAACGGCTTTTTCGAGCAAATGACCAATGTCGGCAAAGGGCCGAAGTGCGACGACCACGCACAGGCGCTCGCGACAGGGCAATTCACGCTCTATTATCAGCCAGTCATCGAAATCGCCACGCGCCGCGTGAAGGGCGTCGAGGCCTTGGCGCGCTGGCAGCATCCGGAACGCGGCATTTTGCTGCCCGACGTATTTCTGGAACCGATCGTCAATGACGGCTTGATGCAGGCATTGACCGATTTCGTCATCAAAACATCGATTCAACAGGCGTCTTCGTGGCATCAGGCCGGAGAAAATATGACTCTGGCGATGAATGTGACGGCTTCCGCGCTTCTTGATCTGTCACTGCCGGATAAAATTTCCGATGCGTGCAAGGCGAACAACGTCCCGCCCGACATGCTGATCCTCGAAGTCACGGAAACGGAAGCGATGCACGACGTTACCCGTACGATGGACGTTTTGCTGCGCATGCGGTTACGGAATATCGGCGTTTCGATCGACGATTTCGGCACGGGGCATTCCTCGTTGCGCGAATTGCAACGCAT
The DNA here is from genome assembly GCA_049697595.1 of Alphaproteobacteria bacterium. GTDB lineage: Bacteria > Pseudomonadota > Alphaproteobacteria > UBA9219 > UBA9219 > CAIXLI01. Next base: position 3,491 of record JBAVWC010000238.1, on the reverse strand, counting down.
GCCGTTCAGCGAACTCAAGATCGACAAAAGCTTTGTGATCGATATGGCGCGCAACAAGGATTGCGTGGTGATCGTCAATTCGATCATCGATCTGGGCCATAATCTGGGACTGAAGGTCATCGCCGAAGGCGTCGAGAATCAGCAAATATGGGAAATGCTGCGCGCCAAGAATTGCGATTTTGCCCAAGGTTTCCACATGGGCCGCCCGATGCCGGCAGCAGACTTCAATGCGTGGCTTGAGGGTTGGCGGAAAGGTTGATACCCGCCACCGCCCCATCCCGCCCAGATTGAAGCATCCTATCCAACCGAAGGGCTCTAATGCCCTAATTTGCTTGCCATTATTCGAATGCCTTGCTACACAAAAATTATTGTGCACTGCGGTATATTGCTAGGCCGCATTGTTAACGATTTACTGGGAAGCCACATTGCCCACCAGTCAAATCCGCTGTCCGCAGTGCGCGATAAGACACGTTTTGATCCAACATGGACTATTAAGGGGATTCAATCATGGCCACACCCGCAGCAATCAAACAACCCACCTATATCGAACGCATTCAGACGATCCAAGAACGGATCGATTCCGGCGAGATCAACCCCGCGGGATTATCGGCTGAAGCCATCGTTCGCAACAAAATCATGTCGGAGCTGGAAGGCGAGCCCGTTACCGGCTTGGCCATCGCGCGACGCAACGCGGCGATCATGCATTCCGATATGGCTTCTTTTCAGCAAGACCAATCAAAATACACCCAGTCTCTGGGCGCCGCCACCGGTTGGGTTCTGCAACAATTCATGAAGGCCGCCAAAGCTGCCAACCAACTCGATAAAGCCTATTGGTATTTGAGCGGCTGGCAAATCGCCGCCATGAAGAGCGAAATGTCGCCCAAACCCGACGTTAGCGGCCACGAAAAAAGTTCCGTGTGGCGCACGATTGAGGAAGGCTACCGTTTCCTGCAAGAAGCCGACGCCGTCGAACTTCTGGATATTTTCAAAGACATGGACAAGGCGCGGGCCGCCCAAGACACCGAAGCCGTCAATCGGCTCATCAACAAAGTCGATACGTACAAATCGCACATTCGCCCGATTATCGCCGATATCGACGCGGGCTTTGGCGATCCGGCTGCGACCTATGAGCTCGCCAAGAAAATGATTCAAGCTGGCGCATGCTGCATCCAGCTCGAAAATCAAGTGTCCGATCAAAAGCAGTGCGGTCATCAGGGCGGTAAAGTTACGTCCACGCCGGAAGAATATCTCGCCAAGATGAAAGCCGTCAATCAGGCCTTCTCCGATCTCGGCGTAGACGGCATTCTGGTCGCGCGCACGGATTCCGTTGACGCCACGCTGACCAAGGACCTGTCGCCAGCCGACAGCCCCTATGCCCGCCGTTACAATGATTTTATCGCGGAAGACCCGATTACAAACGAACGGCCTCTGAAAGACAACGACATCCTCATCGCGCGCAACGGAGTTCCCACGCGCCTGCAACGCCTTCCGAACGGTTTGTTCGAGTTTAAAGCAGGTACAGGCCACGAACGCGCCGCGCAGGACGCCGCTTTTGCCATTATCGAAGGGGGAGCCCAATCGGTCTGGGTTGAAACCAGCGCCGCCAATTTAAAGGAAATCACCAATCTTCGCCACCGCATCGAAACAGTGATCGCCGAGCGTGTTACAGCGATCAAAGAAGCGCGCGACGCGGCGATTGCCGAAGGACGCAAATCGGATGCCACGGCCCTCTCGGCGCAAATCACGCGCATTGAAAAAAGGCCGTTCAATTTCACCTATAACAACTCGCCGTCCTTTGCGTGGGTTCTGAAAACGAGGCAGATGCTGCTCAAGGAATGGGCCGCCGAAGGAAAAGACATCAGCGCCTATCCAACTGATGCCTCCATCGCGTCGAGCAAGTGGGACAACACCCCGCTGGGCGAAGCGACCAAGGAATATATCCGGAACTTTCAATCCAAGTCGGCCAATGACGCAAAAGTCTTCCACCACCTCATTACCTTGGCGGAATTCCATCTTGCCGGAGCTAACGCTCAACTCCTGATGCAGAAATTTTTGGGGCCGGATGCCATGTGGGCCTATGTGAGCGGCGTTCAAAACAAGGAACTTCAAGAAAACCTCAGCCTTGTGAGACATCAGCATGAGGTCGGCTCGGACGTTACGGATAGCCGCAAGCAAAATGCCTGGGGCGAAGTCGCGAATGTTGCAGCAACTGCGGCAAACACGCAAAACGATATCACCGCAGCAGCCAAAGCCGCTGCTAAATCATTGGGTTCTGTCCCCACCGCCACGCCACCTCAACGCCCTGCGGATATCGCTGCGCCAAAAAAGCCGACTTCAGCGCACGACGTACAATAAAGCCGATAATCGGATTGGCATTAACGTAAACAGCCCCGCATTTTGCAAGGCGGGGCTGTCTATTTTTGGGAAACTGCTCTCTCTTACTGGATCGCGAGAACCTGATAGAAAAAAGCCGCAGGCGAACTGGTATCGCTATTAACAACACACCCCGTGGCAACACCATTCAGATTTGGGTTTGTTGCCGGCCAACCCGACGCGCTGCCTGAGGATATGACACCACCATTCCCCGATATAATTCCGGGCGTGGCATCCGAATAGAAGTTGCCCAGATCGACAGCCGCAGGTGCCACAGCATTTCCTGTTGTCCTGTTGTTGATTTCGGCACATAGATTATTAGCAGTACCAGCTACGCTGGCTGGCGCGACGCTGAGCACGGCGACAACATCGCCGGCACCGGTACCCAAACCAGGGATCGGTATTGTAAGATAGTGCCATCTATCCGGAGTAGAGCCAGACACAACTTGAGCCATACTGGTCGAAGGGGGGGCAACACCACCGCCGGTAGGAGAAAACAGCTCAGATGTAGCCGTAGAGTCACCCCCGGTCTGGGCCGGATTGATGATAACGCTGGTCGGCGCTATCCCGCTCGACATCGTGATGTTATCCATGCCGATCTTCAGGTTCTCGCCCATTTCAACCAAAGCCGAAGATTTTGTTCTGTTGCTTTCCGTTCCAGTGCCTGCGGTAAAGCTGCCGCTACCCGCCGCGATGGCCGCCGCAAGAATGGCAAGAATGGCGATGATAAAGAGAATGGGGCCAATGGCGATGCCGGCATTCGGGCTCAACCGCCTGGAATCTGCTTGCGACATTGTCATAACTCTTTCTCTCCTACCAAAATTTCAGCCCCAGAAGGGCATGATCACCATAACATGCAAAGACCACACCCCTGACTTGCAGAACCACACAAACCACCCCCAAATTGTGGGGCTAGAAAAACGACAGGAAAAAAACAGCGGAACTGCTCGGGACTGATTCGATTATATAAGACCTTTTTTGCATAATAATGTCAAGAAAAGCTATCCAAGAAACACTTTTAATCCGGGGCTTTCCTAAGGGTTTATACGTAGTTTCCTCAAGGCTGTGGCAACGAAAACACTGTCTTCTGACCCGCCACGACGGCCTTCATTAAATCC
>JBAVWC010000237.1:0-5153 GCA_049697595.1 Alphaproteobacteria bacterium | reverse complement strand
AACGTCAACGCTTCCCTTTGCCCCAATCCCCGACTAGAATGTGATTCACCTTACATTCCGGCGTGGTTCATGCCTAACTCCTCGTTAAACAGCGTCAAACAGATCCTCTCTCCGCAAAAGATGCGGTATGCAGGGGCGCTCCTGTGGCGGGAAATCAGCGGCGTTGCTCAGGATTACTGGAAAGACGGCAAGGGGAACAAAGCCGAATTAGATGATCTGGACGCACCCGACATTCCCCCCGAATTGGCGGAAAAACTATCGTCTCTCACGGAACGCTTCAGCCAATCCCCTTTTGCAAAAGACGTATCGAAAGGCGGCGTCTGGCACGCGCAACCCGGCGAGATTTCAGAAAGAATGTGGGGCGAGGGATATGTAACCCCCGGCGATGAATATATCACCGACCGCCTGATCCGGCCCTTGGGCATGAATAAAGATATGAACCTGCTCGATCTCTCCGCTGGCCTAGGCGGGCGGTTGCGCAAGACGACGGAAGAGACCGGGGTTTATATCACCGGCCTCGAACCCGACCCGGAAATAGCCGAACGCGGCATGGCTTTGTCCTATGCGATGGGCAAAGGCAAGCACGCCGTCATCTCGCCCTACAACCCGACCAATCTCATTGTCGATCGTAGCTATGACTGCGTCATCGCCCGCGAAACGATATACCGTGTGGCAGACAAAGCAGCCTTCATCAAAGACATAGCGGCAGCTCTTAAACCCAAAGCGCAAGTCTCCTTCACCGACTATATCGTCGATTCCGAAGCACAAAATAAACCCGCGATTGTAGCCTGGCGCGCCTCTGAAAAAGGTGCCAAACCCGTCAGCCTGATGGAAATGGCCGAATTATGGGCCAAAAACGGCATAACCCTGCGCGTCCACGACGATCAGACCGATTATTACAAGGAAGAAGTCAAAAAAGGCCTCGCCCGCTTCGCCAAATTTATGGCCTCTGGCGTCCAGCCCGACAAGGAAACCAAGCTGGCCATCCAAAAACGCATCACAATCTGGGCGCTCCGAATGGCGGCAATGGATCAGGGCATGAAATTCTTCCGTTTTTATGGGGTGAGATAAAGATATCGTCTGATCGTTCCCTTGCCCCCAATTCAATGCTAAACGATCAAACGCCAATCACCGAATCGCGCATTCTTAATCTCAAAACATAAAATGACCCGTTCCCCACCCAAATCACGCCCACCAGAACCGCCGCAGGACATCCTCGACAAATCCCTGCGCGAGGCATTGTCCGAACGCTATCTGTCCTATGCGCTGTCCACAATCATGCATCGCGCGTTGCCCGATGTGCGCGACGGGATGAAGCCTGTGCATCGCCGCTTGATGTTCGCGATGCGCGGTTTGAAGCTGGAACCTAATCTGCCGCCCAAAAAATCCGCGCGCGTCGTCGGCGACGTTATCGGTAAATATCACCCCCACGGCGACAGCGCGGTTTACGAAGCAATGGTTCGTCTGGCGCAGGATTTCAGCCAGCGTTACCCGCTTGTCGAAGGCCAAGGCAATTTCGGTAATATCGACGGCGATAACCCCGCCGCGATGCGATACACCGAAGCGCGCCTTACCGCAGTCGCCCAATTGCTGCTCGAAGGCATCGACGAAGACGCCGTCGATTTCCGTCCGACTTACGACGGCAGCGAAACCGAACCCGTCGTTTTGCCCGCAGCCTTTCCAAACCTGCTCGCCAACGGCACGAACGGCATCGCCGTCGGCATGGCGACCAGCATCCCGCCGCACAATGTCGCGGAAATCTGCGACGCGCTGCGTTATCTGATCCAAACCCCCAATGCTGGCATCGAAAAACTCGTCGGCTTCATCCCCGGCCCCGATTTCCCCACCGGCGGCGAATTGGTCGAAAGCCGCGAGGCGATTATCGAAGCCTATCGTACCGGCAAAGGCTCGTTCCGCCTGCGCGCCAAATGGCACAAGGAAGATTTGAAGCAGGGCGCGTGGCAAATCGTCGTCACTGAAATTCCCTTTCAGGTGCAGAAATCGCGCCTCATCGAAAAAATGGCCGAGCTTTTGCAGTTGCGCAAATTGCCGCTGCTCGACGACGTCAACGACGAATCCGCCGACGATGTGCGCGTGGTGCTGACGCCCAAAAGCCGCAATGTCGATCCTGCCGTGTTGATGGAATCCGTTTTCCGCCAATGCGACCTGGAAACGCGCATCCCCCTTAATATGAACGTGCTGGACAAAGACAGTGTTCCCCGCGTTATGGATCTGCGCGAAGTTCTGCGCGCCTATCTCGAACATCGTCAAGACGTTCTCATTCGCCGCTCCACCTATCAACTGGCGCAAATCGAAGCGCGCCTCGAAGTCCTCAGCGGCTATCTGATCGCCTTCCTCAATCTCGATAAAGTCATCAAGATCATCCGCACGGAAGACGAACCCAAACCCGTCTTGATGAAAACATTCTCCCTGACCGACAATCAGGCCGAAGCGATTTTGAATATGCGTTTGCGCAGCTTGCGCAAGCTCGAAGAAATGCAGATCAAAGGCGAACAAAAAGAACTCGCCGAAAAACAAGCCGCTTTGAAAAAGCTTTTGAAGAACGAAGATTCGCGCTGGCAATTCATCGACGCCGAAATCGCCGAACTGAAAAAGAAATTCGGCAAAAACACCCCGCTCGGCGCGCGCCGTACTTTGATCGGCGACGTTCCGCCCGAACTTCTGGTGCCCGTCGAAGCCGTCATCGAACGCGAAAACGTCACGGTGGTTTGTTCCGCGAAAGGCTGGATTCGCGGGATGCGCGGCCATATGCAGGCCGACGCCTCCGCCCGCGCCGCGATTAAATATAAAGAGGGCGACGAAGAAGGCTTCGTTCTTAACGCCGAAACGACTGACAAAATCCTCCTCTTCGCCAGCAATGGCCGTTTCTACACGCTCGGCGGCGACAAACTGCCACCCGGTCGCGGCTTCGGCGAACCCATACGCCTGATGATCGACCTGCCGAACGAGGCCGATATTATCGGTATGGTTTTGTATGTCCCTGAACAAAAATTCATCGTCGCCTCTGCCGACGGTCGCGGCTTTATCGTCAAAGCCGAAGACGTTCTGGCGCAAACCAAAAATGGCAAACAGATATTGAATCTCGACGACAGCACCAAAGCGGTGGCCTTTGCTCCTGCCGAAGGCGATACGATCGCCGTTATCGGCACCAACCGCAAACTCCTGCTTTTCCCCCTCAGCGAATTGCCGGAAATGGCGCGCGGACGCGGCGTAATCTTGCAGAAATACAGCGGCGGCGAGCTATCCGACGTTAAATCCTTCAAGGCAAAAGAAGGCCTGACCTGGCAATCGGGCGACCGCACCCGCACGGAAACCGACCTGCGCAACTGGAAAGGCGAACGCGCCCAGGCCGGAAAAATGGTGCCCACCGGCTTCAACCGTAGCAATAAATTCGCATAGATGCTAAATTCCCTCTCCCGTTGGGAGAGGGTGGCTCGTGCTCTTGCGCGTGACGGGTGAGGGGTTACGGTGTAGATGTCTAAGATAGATAGTGCGAACAGAAAAAATTATTGCCAAATCTTGAAACGGAGAACCAAATGAACACACTCAAAGATACCTTTGCCCGCATTACCGAAGTCGCGAACAGCATCGGTTTTTCGCTTATCATCGGCGCGGTTATCTATTTCATCATCGGCTCCGTCGCCTCGCTGGTCGGCGGCAAGATGCTGGATTGGACCTTTTGTAGTTCTGCGCATCACCTGTTCGGCGTCGAATGGTGCGGCATCGCTTCCCCCACCGGTGGTTCCGGGCTCAAATACATCATCCACCGCCTGCTGAACGTTCCTCTGCCCTGGCTCATGATTTTCTGGGGATTTGTTTTGACGGCGCTTTGCTCGGTGCTGCTCAAACTGCTCGACCAGCCATACACCCCGCCGGGCAGCAAGAAGCTAGCCGATTAATCCGGGAAAGAACGCTATGCCGCAAATCACCGTCTATTCGGGCCCTAGCTGCCCCTATTGCGACCGCGCCAAACTGCTGTTGAAGAAAAAAGGCGTGGCTTTTCAGGAGTTCGATGTGCGCGCCGATGCCGACCGATTGGCTGAAATGATGCAAAAATCGAACGGCAAACGCAGCATTCCGCAGATTTTCATCGGCGATAGGCATATCGGAGGTTGTGATGATCTCTATGCCCTTGATAGCGCTGGGAAACTCGACGCACTTCTGGTATGATAATCTTATGGTAAGAAATCCCCGTGTATTCTGTTGTTGCCTTTGTGGAACCCAATGTTTTGCTTGAGGTTTTTTGTGTCCTCAGGCGTTTTCGGCAACTGACAGAATTTTATCATGACCAATAATCGTTTTATCGCCGCTTGCATTCAAACCAATTCCACGCCGGATCTTGCGGATAATCTCGAACGCATCCGCCCGATGATCCGCGAGGCGCGCGACCGCGGCGCGGATTTCATCGCCTTGCCCGAAAATGTCAGCCTGATCGGCGCGCTACGAGAAAACCTTTTCGCCCAATCGCCGCTCGAGGAAGATCATCCGGCTGTCGCTTTTTTTCGCAACGAGGCGAAGAAAACAGGCGCCTGGATTCTGGCGGGCAGCGTCCCGGTGGCTACGGGCGAAGAACGCCTCGCCAACCGCAGCCTGATGTTTAATCCCAAGGGCGAAATCGTCGCACGCTACGACAAAATCCACATGTTCGACGCCGCGCTCAGCGAAACGGAAGTTTTCCGCGAATCCCGTAATTACCGCCCCGGCCACACGGCAGTTACCGCCGACACCCCGTGGGGTAAAATCGGCATGACGATCTGCTATGATCTGCGGTTTCCTCATTTGCACCGCGCGCTGGCCAAAGCCGGAGCCTCGATCATCACAATTCCCGCCGCATTCGTTGCGACCACGGGCCGCCTGCACTGGCACGTTCTGACGCGCGCGCGCGCGATTGAAACCGGATGCTTTGTCATAGCTCCCGGCCAATGTGGCATGCATAACGCGGAAAGGCTCAGCTATGGCCATTCGGTGATTATCGCCCCCAGCGGCGAAATCCTCGCCGAAGCCGGAGAACTCCCCGCCGTCATCACCGCCGAAATCGACCTCGCCGAAGTCGCCGAAGCCAGACGCAAACTCCCCAACCTGCAACACGACTGCGAATTTGATTTCCCGCTGTGAATCCCTCTCCCTTGGGG
>JBAVWC010000236.1:0-5956 GCA_049697595.1 Alphaproteobacteria bacterium | reverse complement strand
AGCTCGATCCGACTAATCCTATGGCCACCAAAACGCTGATCGATCAGTTGAAAAAAAACAAAAAGATTATGATTTTCCCCGAAGGCCGTTTGACGATGACCGGCTCTTTGATGAAAGTTTATGAAGGCCCCGGCATGATCGCGGATAAATCGGGTGCTATGGTTTTGCCGGTGCGCATCGACGGCGCACAATATTCGCCTTTGTCGCGGCTGAAAGGAAAGGTGCGCATCCGGTTGTTTCCAAAAATCACGCTGACTTTCCTGCCGCCGTGCAAGTTTAATTTACCGGAAGACGTTCTGGGTCGCAGGCGGCGCCAATTGGCGGGAGCACAGCTTTACGATCTTATGTCGAAAATGATTTTCGATAGCAGCCCGACCGATAGCACCTTGATAAAGAGCCTGTTGGAGGCGCGGCGTATTCACGGCGGCTCTCACATCATCGTCGAAGATCAAAAACGCGTGCCGCTGAATTACTCGGCCTTCATTAGCAGAAGTTTTTTGTTGGCCAGCGCTATTAAGCAAGCAACAGCCGAAGATGATAAGCGTATCGGCTTGATGCTGCCCAACATGACGGCGACGGCATTGACGTTCTTCGCAGTTCAGGCGCTGGGGCGTGTTACGGCTATGCTGAATTTTACTTCGGGTGCAGGGCAAATTCTCAGCGCGTGCAAGGCGACGGAGCTTAAGATCGTTATTACCTCGCGGCAATTTGTCGAAATGGGCAAATTATCGCCGGTTATCGAGGCGATGCAGGCGGCGGACATTCGTATTCTTTATCTTGAAGATTTACTAGCGAATATTGGCTTCACGCAAACACTCTATGCACTGTTTGCGGGGATAATGCCGAGGATGGCTTTGGCGTTGCTCTCGAAGGCCAAGCCTGAAGATGCCGCTGTTATTCTGTTTACCTCTGGCTCGGAAGGGACGCCGAAGGGCGTCGTGTTAAGCAGCAAAAACATTCTTTCCAACCGCTATCAGCTTGCCAGCCGCATTGATTTCGGGCCGCAGGACGTCGTGTTCAACTGTTTGCCGATGTTTCATGCGTTTGGCTTGACGGGCGGAACCTTGCTGCCTTTGCTTTCGGGCATTAAAGTGTTTTTCTACCCCTCGCCCCTGCACTACCGGATTGTGCCGGAACTTATTTATGACAGCAACGCGACGATTTTGTTCGGCACAGACACTTTCCTTTCCGGCTATGCGCGCTTTGCCAATGCTTATGATTTTTATGCTCTGCGCTACGTCTTTGCAGGAGCCGAAAAACTGAAGGACGAAACCCGCCGCGTCTGGTCGGAAAAATTCGGCGTGCGCATTTTTGAAGGATACGGCGCGACCGAAACCGCCCCGGTTCTCAGCGTCAACACCGCGATGCATTATCGCGCCGGAACGGTGGGCCGCTTTATGCCTGGGATCGAAACAAAATTTGAAACCGTACCCGGCATCGATACAGGGAAAAAATTATTCGTCAAAGGCCCCAATGTCATGATGGGCTATATGAAAGACGACGCACCCGGCATTTTGCAGCCATTGCAAGAAGGTTGGTACGATACAGGCGACATCGTCGCTGTCGATGAAGATGGATTTATTTCCATCCAGGGCCGCACCAAACGCTTCGCCAAAATCGCGGGCGAGATGGTGTCGCTGACGGCTGTTGAAACAGTCGTGAATAGCCTGTGGCCGGGAGTTAATCATGCGGTAGTCAGCATTCCCGATCCACGCAAAGGAGAGATGCTGGTTCTGATGACCGAGCAGGCCTCTGCCGAACTCGACATGCTACCCGAACATTTCCGCCGCAACGGATTAACGGAACTTTCCATTCCGCGCCGCCTTATCAAGCTTCAGCAAGTACCTTTGCTGGGAACCGGCAAGACGGATTATGTGAAGGCACGATCTATTGTACTGGAACATGCCAATGCTCCTTGAGCTTAGGGTTGTTTCTTGGAAAGGGCGGAGGGGTAGTAAACGACAGTCTTAACATCTTGAACGAAATTGACTTTAAAATCCGGCACTAGGGGCGAATTGTCTTCACGGTTCCTGGGCATACAAAGCGCGTAAATACCTTCTTTAATTGCTGCTTTTATTTCCCGAAATTTTTCTGGAGATAATGGCTGCGCATGCAGGCCGCTTCGATTAATGGAGGGCTCTACAATATCTATGCCGTTACAAACGGATCCTTCGATCTCTTCATTATTTTTTTTAAATTTAAATTTTTCTTCGTGAGAAACAATTCCGAAATCAAATTTAAATTCAGAGTCTTCATATACATATTTAAGTATTGGTGGGGTGGTATCAGACCAAAGCCCTTGTGGACCAGTGACAGTGATATTTCTTTCTTTGTCGACTACAGCCAATCTTCCTTTTTCGCGAACAAAAACCATTTCTCTCTCTCCACTTACCTTCGCCAATCGATTACAAGTTGACTGATCCTGCCCGAAACCTGCTCATCCACGAACCCTCTATCGCTGAGGATACCAGATTCCAAACACACATTCTTATGCCATACTTTTTTGGTTTCCTATACTACATAGGTAGGCGGTATTGCCGCAAGTGGGAGAGCCTTAAAGAACGGAACGCATGAACTGCGCAAGCTAAACTCGGCGTATTAATAGTTTGTAAATTAAAACTATCCAGCATGCAGATAAACAATTTGGTTGGAGGAGGCTATAATGGGATCATCGGGTGTTGAAGATCGTCTTTCTTCCATTGAAGCGCGGCTTTCTAAAATTGAAAGCAGCTTGCAAATATCGCCGCAGGTATCACGTAATGAAGACGGGGACGATCCTTTTGCATTATCCGCCTCTCCTTCTGCAACGCCATCGCGCTCGAGTTCAGTACCAGCTTTCACGCCTCCTCAAGAGGAAAAGCAAGGGAATTGGCTAGGTATCATTGCTGTCATATGTTTTGTTTTGGCGGCTGGGTTTATTATCAAGCTTTCAATCGACTCAGGCTGGCTGACGCCTGCCCGACAGGTCGGCCTTGCAGCCCTTTTGGGATTCAGCCTTATAGGTACCGGGTTCGCGCTTCTAAAATCAGATCGCGAATATGCAAGCCTTCTGCCGGAGGCGGGCGTTATTATACTCTATCTCACCTCTTTTGCCTCTTATCGCTACTATTCGCTCGTTCCATTTGAAGCGGCGATTGGCATGACCAGCCTCGTTTCCGGGCTTTGCGTCTTGCTCTACACAAAAATCAGGCACGACATCTATCCAATCACGGCGACTTTGGGGGCCTATATTGCGCCCGTAATTCTTGGGCTTAATACAGAAGCGACTTTTTCGCTTTATTATTTCCTTATTTGTTCAATAGCGTTTGCAACCATTTCCGTATGGGTACAATCTCGCGCCCTTATCCTGGTCTCAGCCTATTTGGCAATCGCTGCAACAGCATTTGTCGGAATACCGCTTCATCAAGACGCTCTAATCGCGACTATACTTCCTATGTATTTTCTCATTTTCTCGGTTGGAACTTATTTTTATGCTCGGCAAAACCGAGCCCCACTTGATGAAGTCGAGGCGTGGTGTTTTTTGCCGGTGTTGCTAACTTTTTATGCATTGGAATATTATTTTATCAACCTCATTCATCCGGGGCTGGCTCCTTGGATTTCGTTGACGTTTGCCGGTGTTCTTATTGGCCTTTACTTATCGGCCAGAAAATATTTTCCTCAAGGATTGGCCAGTCAATCTTTGATTTTAGCCTTTACCGCCGTTGTATGCTTTCACTCCATATATCTTGAGCTGTTGCCGGATTTTATCCGTCCATGGCTGTTTGTTGTGATAATCATGGCTGCTGCATTTGCGCCTCTTAAATCTACTTCGGCACTCAAGGGTTCTTTCTGTGTACCCATTCTTGCGCTTTTAGCCATTCTGGTAATCGAATATCTGACGATGCTCGCTCATCTTGTGGAGGGCTATGACACTTCTTGGCTTGTCGTATCGTTTGCGTCGCTTGCGAGCCTTTGGGTTGTACTTGCAAAGAATACAGACAGCGGATTGATCCCGCGCAAAACCTGCGGCCACACTCTTCTTGGCTGCGCCCACTTGCTCGCCATCGTCGGGCTTTATCGCTTAACTACCGATATCGGTTCGTTGGCAGTCTCAGCCTCGTGGCTGTTCTACGCCGTCGCTGTCATCCTGTTCTCTTTTGCGCGCGAGGACGAGGATATGGCAAGATCGGCGCTGGTGGTTCTGGGTTTTTCTGCGGGCAAGGCCCTGCTTTACGATGCCGCGTCGGCACCGACAATAATACGTATCTTGTGTCTGCTGATGACGGGGGTCGTTCTATATGGCTGCCAATTCTTCATCCGTCAAACTGCAGATTGGAAGAACAGCAAAGATCTGTCTCTGTAAGGGACTAATATGAACCCCACTGCACTGGCAGATGCTGTTTTAGTTGCGCACTTTATATATGTGAGCATCGTGATATTTAGCGTTCCCCTCATCTTGGTCGGGCGAGCGCGAAAATGGGGGTGGGTAAGGAATTTTTGGTTCCGCATCATTCATTTGTTTATGATTCTTATCGTGGCGCAGAATCTTTCTTGGGGGTGCGCTGCCCATTAACTGTATGGGAAAGCTCTCTGCGCAGAAATGCTGGCCAGATTGCTTATCAAGACCAAGACTTCATCGCCACATGGCTTGGGCATCTGATGTTTTATCACTTCCCGCCTTGGGTATTTATGGCCCTTTACTCTGCATTCGGACTCCTAGTCCTTAGCCTGTTCTATATCGTGCCTATAAGGCGCAAATAGGGGCAGCGCCGCTTGCTCTGGCACACGGCAGTCACCGTTGTCACAAAGTTCTTCTGGAAATGTGGGGAAATTTTTGCTGTACGATCCGGTGCGGGACTTGAATTTTCAATATAAGATGGTGGAGCCAATCGGGATCGAACCGACGACCTCAACAATGCCATTGTTGCGCTCTCCCAGCTGAGCTATGGCCCCACACGAGGTCTTGTGGCGCGCAAAATGGCGCAAACTGGGGCGGAGGGCAAGGCTTTTCTTAATTTTGAGCCAGGATGCCGTCCCAGGCGGCTTTAACGCCCTGAAAAAAGGTTTCGGGGGTATAGGCGGCGAGGGTTTGGCGGTGGGCGGCTTGGTGGGCTTCGGTGGGGGCTAGGCTTTGGGCGACGGCTTGAGCGAGGGCTGTGTTGCAGGCGGGGAAATCGTCTTCGTTGGCCCAGAATCCGTTATCGGAGGTGGCGTATTCGCGGCCACCGATTCCGGTGAATCCGGCAACGGTGCAGCCTGAGGCCATGGCCTCCAACGGGGTGAGGCCGAGGCCTTCGAGGCGGCTGAGGGACAGGAAGACGCGGGCTTCGCCCATCATGCGCGCGGTGTCGGCTTCGCTGGCATTGGCGATTTCGCGCCATTGCCAATCGCGGTATTGCGGGTGGGTGAAGCGAAACATGTCGCGGATATAAACGGCTTCGATCGCGCGTTTGCGGGGCATGAAGGCGATGATGTTTTGCTTTTCGGGCGCAGGTTTAAAAAGCGCGGGATCGACGGCGCAGGGCACGACAGTGGCGCGCAGCGTCGGGTGGCGCAAGCGGCAATGATCGTAGATTGTGCGGCTGCTGCACAGAATATCGGTGACGCCGTAATCGGCATAGCTGGCGGCGTCACCGACACCTAGCGCGCCGTAGAAATGGTTTTGGCTGTAGATCACTTTGCGTTGGGGAAGGCGCGCGAAGTCGGCGAGGATGTGGGGTTGGTCTTCGGGGAGCACATAGAGATGATCGGCGGCGGGTGTGAAGGCCCCCTGCCCTATGATCGGCGCGGTTGAGGCGAACCAGGTGGGGCGTGCGCCGGTTTGTTCGAAGACTACTGCGTCGCGGCCTTGGGCGATCAGGGTCTCGGCCATGCGGAAGATGTGTTTGATGCCGCCATTGACGGTGACAACGGGTGGGCAGAAGAAGATGATTTTCATTTCTTTGATTACCACTCCTTCACCCGCCGCCGCTAGAGC
>JBAVWC010000235.1:0-1668 GCA_049697595.1 Alphaproteobacteria bacterium | reverse complement strand
GTCGTGGGCGGCGCTCAGCCTGGCGGCTCCGGCACAAGTGCCGCTGCTGCCCGATCTCAATGCTCACCTTCATCCCTCGGACTCGACGCCCTGGACGATTCTGCTGGTTCTGACGCTGATTACCCTTTTGCCCGCGATTTTGATGTGCGCCACGCCCATGGTGCGACTGCTGGTGGTCTTCCACTTTCTGCGCCAGGCGTTGGGCACGCAGACAGCGCCGTCGAATCCCACGCTGATGGGACTGGCGTTGATGATGACGTGGTTCATGATGACCCCGGTATTGAACCAGGTCGATCAGCAAGCGGTGGAACCCTATCGCGGCGGACAGATTACGGGCATGGAGGCCATCGATCGCGGAGCGCTGCCAGTGAAGCAATTCCTGCTCAAGTATGCGCGCGAAAAGGACCTGGCGCTGTTTACCGCAGCCGGCCAGATTCCGCGTCCCAACAAGCCCGACGACCTGCCCATGCGTGTTGTGATGCCGGCCTACATACTTTCGGAGCTGAAGGCGGGATTTGCCATTGGCGCGGTTCTGTTTCTTCCGTTTCTGCTGATCGACATGGTGACGGCGGCGATTACCACTTCGATTGGAATGTTCCAATTACCGCCGGTCGTGGTTTCGACGCCGTTGAAGATTCTGCTGTTTGTGATGGTGGACGGCTGGAACCTGTTGGCCAATTCGCTGTTGAAGAGCTTTTGATCCGCGGTTGAATTGATTGAAAGGATTGCCGATGACGCCCGACCTGGTTGCCGAACTGCTGCGCCAACTGATGAAAGAGGCCATGATTCTGGCCGCTCCCATACTGATTGCCACCGCGCTGCTGAGTTTTGTGCTCAGCCTCTTCCAGACCCTGACCAGCCTGCAGGAGCAATCGCTGACCTCGGTGCCGCGGCTCGCAGCGGTGGCCATGATTCTGCTCGTAGGGATGCCGTGGTTTCTGGGCCGGATGGCGGACTATACCGTGCGGCTGCTGGTCGATTTGCACCGTTACATCGGCTGAAGGAATTGCTGAAAACCTTGGGATTTCAGGCGGAATTGGCTAAAAACATCCCTCAGGGGCTAAAGCCCGCGTTTTTTTGTCGCATTTACGGCACGACTGAAGTCGTGCCCTTTCAAAACAATGGTTTCTTCCGCAGCCTGCAAAGCGTGAGAGGAAAGAGAAACTGATGCCGCATGGAAACGAGATCGAGTGGGGCAATTTTTTGTGCGCCATGACGCTTGTCCTGGTGCGGATAAGCGGGATGGTGGCCTTCGCTCCGTTCTTTTCTTCGACGGCTCTGCCCATTCGCGCCAAAGCGGTGTTTGTCGGCGCGGTGGCGTTTTTGTTGGCGCCCTTGGTGGCGACGCTCCCAAATGCGCAGATAACTCTTGGCTTCTCTTCGCTGCTGGGCGAACTGGCGGTGGGACTGGTGTACGGGCTCACGCTCACGCTGCTGAACGAAATGATGCTGTTTGCAGGACAGATTATTGGCCTGCAGTTCAGCTTCTCGCTAGTCAACCTGCTGGACCCGGCCTCTTCCATCCAGACACCGCTTCTCGGCGAGCTGTTTCAACTGATGGGCACGCTGGTAGTGATCGGCGCGGGCCTCGACCGGATCATGCTGGCCTCGCTGGTGCGCAGTTTTCGCGTGGCGCCGTTGGGCAGCTACGCGCTGGCACCCACGGCG
>JBAVWC010000234.1:0-7875 GCA_049697595.1 Alphaproteobacteria bacterium | reverse complement strand
TGATTTATCCGTCGCGTTAAAAACGCTTCCTCTGCTGACAAATAAAATAGCAAGTCCGGCGTCGGTCGCTATCATTTATGATCCAGCCAGTCCTGAATCAAAAAGCGATGCCGATGGAATCAAATCCATTATCGACGGCGGCATCGCCGCGCCCGGCGATCTTAAGCTCAAAGCGCAACTGATGAGCGTGGGCGACCTGTCAGGGCTTTCCGGAACGCCGATAGCCTTTCTGGCGCACGGGCTTCCCACATCGGATTATAACGCAGTTAGTGCCGCCGCTTCTGCGGCGGGCGTGCTAACCATTTGCACCGATATCAATTGCGTGAAAGCAAACAAGTGCGTGCTTGGCGTGGCATCCAAGCCGCAGGTGGAGGTTTATTACAGCCCGGCCGCCGCTGAAGCCGCAAAAATCAGCTTTGCTGCTGCTTTCACAATGCTGGCGAAACAAGTGGGGGCCATGTGATGAGCACAAAGATGAAAAAACATCTCTCTTCAACTTTGGCTCTTATGGCCATTGCCGGAGGCATTTGTTACGGATCGGCAGCTTGCGCCCAATCTGTCGATTATGGCTCATTGGAATCTTTGTTTGGCGAACCGATCACGACCAGCGCGACCGGCACGCCGCAGCGGGTGAGCGACGTTGCCATTAACATGACGATCATCACCGCCGATGAAATCCGTCAGTCGGGAAGTCGCAGCATTCCCGAAATTCTGTCGCGGGTTCCCGGCCTCGACATTCTGCAGGAAGGCATCAACAATTGGGATGTTGGCGTACGCGGCTATCAGCAACCCTATAATCCGCGTCTTCTTGTTCTAATTGATGGGCGTGAGGTGTTCATCGATACTTATTCATTCATGAGTTGGAACAATCTTCCCGTGAACATCGACGACATCCGCCAGATCGAAGTTGTGAAGGGCGCGAGTTCGGCTCTGTTCGGCTCGAACGCCACCGGCGGCGTTATCAATATCATTACCTATAGCCCTGTGTACGATAAAAGCAACGTGGCGACCGTCGGCGTCGGCACCCAGAATGAATTGACTGGCGACGCGACGGCCACGGCCAGTCTGGGCGAGTTCGGCGGCATTAAAGTTTCTGCTGGCGGATTGACCGAGAGTGAATTCGGCACGCCGCGCCCCCAAGCTGACGCGGTGGGTGAAATCAAGACGCCTTATCATCGCTATGTGACGCAGGAATCCGTATTTAAGGTCAACGACAGCTTTGCCTTCAACACACATGCTGATTTTTCGGACAAGAGCGGCGACGAATCGAGTTTCACTTATGCTCTGGCTCCCATCACAGCTATCACCTATTCGGTCGGTGGCGGCTTCGATTGGCAAAGCCCCTATGGCCTGATCAAGAACACCAACTACATCAATCATGATCACTTTGAAGATGTCAGCGATGCGTTCGGAAACTTCGATGTCGGAAATACGCTGGTGGTCAGCAATCTGCAAGATCAGTTCAAATTAGACGAAGACAATACATTCCGTGCCTTTGTAGAATACAGATACAAGACATTTAAAACAGAAGTGACACCAAGCAACAGCCTTGAATACCCCTACCTGACCGAGTACGTGTATGCGGCGGGTGGCACCTGGTTATGGAAAATCAACGACAAGCTCTCGATGACCAATGCCGTGCGCGAAGACCAGAATGTCATGCAGATGGGAGGAACGCTTGAATCCAGCAGCGTTTTTCCGTCCTCCGCCTATAATCAGGCTTATAATACCACCGCGATCAATTCGGGTCTGGTGTATCAGGCGACGGATATGGATACGTTTCGCGCGACTTATGGCCGTGGGGTGCAGAACCCCAGCGAAGTCCAAACTGCCTATGACAACAACATCGCTGTGGCACCCGGCTTCAATGTTGATCTTGTCGGCAATCCCAACCTCAGGCCGACGATTGTCGATAATTATGAGCTAGATTACGACCGCAAGGTTCCCAATATTTTCTCTGTGGTCAGGTTTGCTGCTTATTATGAATTCAACCACGATCTGACATCGGACGAGGTTCTCGGGTTTGACGCACATGGCGTTGAAGAAGAATTTGTCAATGTCGGCAACAGTCAGGGATGGGGCGGCGAGATCGAGCTCAAGGGTAGCCATCCTTTGGGGTTCCGCTGGGATGGAAGCTATAGTTACCAGACAATCAGGGATGCCGCCCTGGTGGCGCAAACGCTGGGATATGCGAATTCATCACCCGAACATCATCTGCGCCTGTTGCTCGGCTATACGACAGGGAAGTGGGAATTTGACGCCAACGGCCAATATGTAAGTTCCACCGACATGCTGCATTCGTCCGGCATTTCCGCTGCCGTTCCCACTGAATCGCCCGGCTATGCCAGCGTCTCGGGTCGTATTGGCTATAAGGTCAACGATCATGTGACGGTCGCCGCCTCGGGGGTCAACATCAACCACCAATATCTGGAAGCGAGCCCCTATCCAGAAATTGAGCAGCAATTCATGCTGACCCTGACGGGGAAGTTTTAGGAACTGAAAAATTCTAAAGACAGAAGTGCTGCGCCGTTGCAGCACTCAAGGACAAGCCATAGTGGAGTAATCATAATCGAAACCATTGTATTCATTTTTCGCAATACGCTTTTTATCTCAGTGATCGTGTGGTCTGTTATACAAGCCTCTCAGGTCGCATCGGTTATCAGATCTCCGACGGCATCACGGCAGCAGTATCCGGAACCAATCTCACGCGCCAGATAACACCTACAAGCGCTTTTCCCTCTGTCGAACGTCAGGTTTTCTTGACGCTGACGGCTAAGTTTTAGGGGCAGGGCCTTTCTCCACCACCTACAGGGGCTGGTGCTGCCGTCGGCTTGAACGCATCCACCTTGACAACGTCGCTGCGCAGTTTATCGGTCCTTCGCATCAGATCGACTTCGGCTTGCGTCAGGACGTTTGTTGTCAGGGCTTGGGCCAGAAGCGCGGCGCGCTTGTTTTTCTTGAGAGTGCCGTTTTTAAGCGCAACGGCTATTTTTTTCTCCAGGGGTTCGCACTCGATGCTTTTCGTGAAAGCTTCGGCGAGGACACCGAGCGGTTCATCCAAAGATTTAGGCATGTAAAGATTTGCCGCGAACTTGTCGCGCATCGGCCCCGGCTCGCGGATACAGTCGGCGGCAAAGCCACACATCTCATCCGTCGGCTTGGCATTATGCTTGCCCACCGGAAAGACAAAGGGACGCAGGTTTTTGCCGAGCCGCTTGCTCGGATGATTAATCAGCGTTTGGTCGAGAGCGTCTTCCGCGTCATACAAAGCCTGGGTGCAGGCCCAGTGAACGAGCGGCAACTCTTCTTTCGGCCGATCCTTTTTCTCATAGCCCCACAACACGGCGGAAGCCATATAGAGATTGCTGAGCACGTCACCCAGACGGGCGGAGGTGCGTTCTTCACGTTTCAAAGCGCTGCCCAGCCGGACAACGGTCGCATCTGCGACAATGCTGAAAGCGGCGCACAGCCGGTTGACTTCTCGGTAGTATTTTTCCGTGTCCTTGTCGTTCACCGGCGATTTCCCGCCGCTCGTTACCCCATACCACAGGCTTTTGGATGCGCTTCTGGCGCTGTTGCCGGCATGCTGCGCCATCAACAATGAAAATTGTCCGAGCGCCTGATTGTCGTTCGGATTTTCAAGCGCCACTATCTCTTTTAAAAAATAAGGATGCGAACAGAAAACTGCCTGAGGGAAGATCATCAGGTTGCGCGTCATGACGTTGTGGCCTTCGACGTTGATCGCGATAGGACTGCTCTTATATATCTCGACCAGAATATTATTGGGGCCGTTGCAAATACCCTTGCCGCCGTGAATATCCATTGCGTCAAGGACAATTTTGCGCATGCCTTCCGTCAGATGACATTTGACAATGGCCGAGGCGACGGCGGGCTGCTGCCCCTGGTCGATCATTTGCAACGTCAGGGAACGCGCGGCGTCCATCTTATAGGTTTCGCCTGCCATGCGTCCCAGCAGTTCCTCAATGCCCCCGAACTTGCCAATAGGCATATTAAACTGACGCCGTATGCGGCTGTAGGAGCCGCTCGCATAGGAACACAATTGCGCCGCAGCGACAGAAGCCGCAGGCAGCGACAAGGCGCGCCCAATCGCCAGACATTCCGCAACCATCTTCCAGCCTTGTCCCGCTTTTTCCAACCCGCCGATAATGCTGTCGAGCGGAACAAAAGCATCTGTGCCCACGATAGGGCCATTCTGGAAGGGCAGATCCATCGGGTGGTGGCGCGCGCCGATATCGAGCCCGGGCGTGTTGCTGGGCACAAGGGCGACGGTGATGCCAAGGTCTTTTTTCGTGCCGAGAAGACCGTCCGGATCTTCCAGTCTAATCGCCATGCCAATCAAAGTCGAGATAGGAGCAAGTGTAATAAAACGTTTGTCGCATGTGATGCGTATGCCGATCTCGCCTTTTTCGTTTCTGCAAACGACGCCGTAACTGGATATGCTTCCGGCATCCGAACCCGCTTCCGGTTCCGTTAGGGCAAAGCAGGGAATTTCCTCGCCGCGCGCCAAACGCGGCAGATAGTAATCTTTTTGCTCTTGCGTACCGTAAGCAAGAATCAATTTGCCCGGCCCCAGCGAATTCGGCACCATAACCGTCATCCCGGCGGTAATGCCCCGGCTGGCGAGTTTCATGATAATTGCAGAATGGCCCTGTGCTGAAAACCCCTTGCCGCCGTATTCTTTCGGCAGTTCCAGTCCCATGAACCCTTGTTTTTTCAGGAAGGCCCACGCCTCTTCGGGGATATCGTTCGCCTGCTCAATATCCGATTTGTTGAGCATCTTGCACAGCTCTTCGACTGGCCCGTCCAGAAACGCGAGTTCCTCTTCCGTTAGCTGCGGCTTTTTAAGTTCAAAAAGTTTGCTCCAATCGGGATGGCCGCTCAGCAATTCTCCATCCCAGCCGACGCTGCCGGATTCCAGCGCTTCTTTCTCGGTCTGCGAAAGCGGCGGCAGCATTTGGCGGGGGAAGCTCAGAATTGATTTGCTGATATTGACTGACATCGCGGACTCCTTCTGAAACACACTGGTATAAAATGAAGCACGCCATATCTCGAAAAGCCAGAGCCAATTCCAATTATCGGCCTTCATTGGAAGTCTGAGTCGGGGAAGGATTGGGAGCGAGATATTTCGCAGTGCGGAAATGGAATGGAAGGGTGGATAACTTATTACCATATATTGTGATTGCTCATTTTGTCCTCACACCATTTTTCATACCACTGTCTTCTGCATACATCCGCTAACCGATATTGAAATAAATAAAATCTTACACTACCCTTTTGCGATGTTCACTTCTTTTCCCGCCACAATAACGTGTCGAAGAGCTAAGCCGCCTTGACCTAAGCCAATCTGAAACTGCCGCCAGTATTTGTTTCTTTCATCGCATCTGCAGCGAACAGAACTTGTAGGAACAGGAGTTTCAATGCCTATATCAAAAGAATCGCGCACGGGCGGTTTGATGATCGTGACGGTTACCGTCCTGTTTTGCGGTGCTTTGTATCTGGATATTCAATCGACTCAGAAACTGCGTGTGGCCATTAACAGGAATGTCGAACTTCGGAATGAACTCGAACTCTTCATTTCGGGTGTCAAAGATGCGGAAACAGGCCAGCGCGGTTACATCATCACGGGTGACGAGGGCTATCTTGCGCCCTACACATCCGCGATTGCAGAAATTCCCCAGCATCTTGGCCAACTGCGCGATAGCACGGCAGGCGATCCCAATCTTCAGGATAAAATCGCAACGATTTCATCGCTAACAAAACAAAAGCTGGAGGAATTGGATAAAGCCATTCGTCTGCGTCACGATCAGGGTTTTGAGGCTACCTCCAAGTTTGTCATGACGGGGCAGGGCAAAGCCACAATGGATGATATCCGCCGCTCTGTGAACGATGTTGACGCAGCTATTGAGACATCCTTTGCGGCGCAACGGGCCCAATCGGAACAAAACCACGCGCCTCTTGTGCTGTGCGCCGTGGTTTTGCTGGTGGTTTATTGGTTGAATACTTTACGTCTGGAAAGGGCCAGAACAGAGGCCGGAGCCGCATTCTTGGCGAAGAATGCAAGCGAAAGTAAAATGCGCCTCATCTTTGAAACGATGTCCGAAGGCATCGTCGTGTGGCTTGCCGATGACCGGGTTGATGCCGCCAATACAAGCGCCACAAAAATGTTGGGCTGTCCCATTGAACAGATGGCCTCCTCCAAACAGGGGCCGCCGCCCTGGAATGCTATTCATAAGGACGGCTCGCCTTTTTCGCACGAAACTCATCCCGTGATAGTGACGCTCCGCACCGGAGAGGTTTGCCGCAACGTCGTTATGGGGGTGCCCCACCGGGATGGGTCGGTCGTCTGGCTTTCAGTCAACACAGAACCGCTTTTTTATCCCGATGAAATGATGCACTATGCAGTCGTCACCACATTAAGCGACATCACCGGGCATAAGATTTCTAGAGCAGTAGTCGGTTAGGTGCGGCTTATTGTTTATAAATGGAATGTGGCCTGATCGATTGGGCGATCTGGTGGCCGATCACGCAGGCCAGCATCAGCGGCAGGATGACTTCATAGCTCAAAGTCATTTCGAATATCATCAGGATGCACATCAAGGGCGCATAGGTGACCGAAGCCAGAAACGCCCCCATTCCGACCATGACATAGCCGGAGATAACCGTGTCCGAAAGCGGCGAAACGCCGACCAGAATATGCCCATAAACCGCGCCGAGCGCAGCGCCCACAAACAAAGTCGGCGTAAATATCCCGCCGACGGTGCCAGAGCCCGCGCTGAGGGCCGTGGCGATAACTTTAAGCGCGAGGATGATGAGCAGGGCTTGCCATGTCCATGAATTATGCAAGATA
This sequence comes from Alphaproteobacteria bacterium, assembly GCA_049697595.1. Classification (GTDB taxonomy): domain Bacteria; phylum Pseudomonadota; class Alphaproteobacteria; order UBA9219; family UBA9219; genus CAIXLI01. The sequence goes on along the minus strand of JBAVWC010000234.1, from coordinate 1,007 downwards.
GAATTGACGACGCTATAGCCGTTGCCCCAAACATTCGGCTCCCACACCGAAATGAGGCCGACGCCAAACCCTCCCAAAGCCATAGTGACGATTAAATTGCCGGACAAGCGCGCAAAGCCTGTGCGCGCGATGTCGAGAATCCAGCGAAAGGCGGGGGCTGCGAAACCGCATACGATACCGAGGCCCGCATAAGCAAAAACCTCCCATCCCGTAATCATCGTAAAGCCCGGCATTTTATAAACGGCGTCGAGGCCGAAGAGCCAGCGCGTGACCATATTGGAAATTACGGAAGCGACGATCAGCGGGGCGAGCGTCGTTTTCGACAAAGAACCCATCGCGATTTCAACGACGAAAATCGCGCCCGCAATCGGGGCGTTATAGGCGGCGGTAATCCCCGCCGTGGCACCGCAAGCCACCAGCAGTTGTAACTGGGTGCGCGATAATTTAAAAACGCGCCCCAACAGCGATCCGACCATAGCGGCAAGCTGAACCATAGGCCCCTCGCGGCCAATGGAAGCGCCGGTGCCGATGGAACAAAGGGAAGACGCGGTTTTAACCAGCGTCTGGCGAAAACCCACAACGCCGTTGCCGATCGTAATGGCCTCGAGATAATCATCGGCCCCGCGACTCGGCACCCAATGCAGTCCGAAAGTCAGCAAAGCGCCGCCCAGTATGCCGCCAACGGCAGGCAATAATAATCGCCCCCACCACGGCAAGGCTTCCGCCACGGCCACCATACCGGTGCCTTGGGCGGTGATCAGGTGTTGGATATCGGTGAAAGCGGAACGGAAAAGAAGCGCAGAAAAGGCCCCGCCCAAACCGACAAGACCCGCCAGAATAAGAAACGGCATATGCCTGCCGCGCGGCAGATAAAGGCGGATTAAGGAACGGATGCGGCGCGAGGACAAAGGCATGGGGTTATAAATAACAGGTCTTTTTTGGTTTGGATATGGCAACAGCCATAAAAAATGCCGCAGCGACGGCAATCGCTGCGGCATGGGTTCGAA
>JBAVWC010000233.1:0-6225 GCA_049697595.1 Alphaproteobacteria bacterium | reverse complement strand
CTTTTGACGCCGCCCTTGGTTTTGGAAGCGATGATCGCGGAAATGGAACGCGCGCCGGGGGCCGATATCGTGACTCCGGCGGTGCGGCTGGAAGGCGCTGTGCTGGAAGCGTTCCGGAAACAGAAATTGATTACGCCCGCCAGCGGCTCGACGGTCGTTTTCGACACCGATCATAATGCACTTTATTTCTCGAAAGCCGTTATTCCCTATCTGCGCAACGCGGGTGCGGCGGCGATCTATCGGCATGTCGGGCTTTATGGCTATCGCCGCAAAGGGTTGGAAAAATATGTCGGGCTGCAACCGACGCCGTTGGAACAGGCCGAAGGGCTGGAACAATTGCGCGCGCTCGAAAACGGCATGAAAATCCGTATCGCGATTGTCGATTACAAAGGCCGCACACACGGCTCCGTCGATGCGCCTGAAGATGTCGCGGTGATCGAAGAAATTATCGCGCGCGAAGGCGAGCTGGTGTGATGACCGCACGCCTGATCCTCGCCCGACACGGCAATACCTTTAAACCGGAAGATACGCCTGTGTGGGTGGGCGCGCGCACAGATTTGCCTTTAGTCGAAAAGGGATTGGCGCAGGCTCAGGCTTTGGCCGATGTTTTGCGGGATGCAGCTATCATTCCCGGCGTTTTGATTGCAGGGCCGTTGCAAAGAACGCGGCAAATGGCGTCGATCATCGCCAAGACATTAAAAATTTCTGCCGATGCCGTTCGCATCGATCCACGCTTGAAGGAAATCGATTACGGCTCGTGGGAAGGTAAATCGACCGACGAGATTGTTGCGGCTGGCGCTGGTGCTGAATTGGCGGCATGGAATAAAACTTCTGTCTTTCCCGTCAGCCCCGGTTGGAACCCGAGCGAGGCGCAGATTATCGTCGATACTTGCTCGATCTTGGCCAAGGCGAGCGAAGGCACTTCGCTGATCATCACCAGCAACGGCATCTTGCGCTTCTTCGCGCGCGCCGCCGTCAATGCCGGAGATTTCCCCGACAGCAAAGTCGCAACCGGGCATATTTGCGTGATGGAACGCGATAACAGCCGCAGTTGGCGCATCACGCAATGGAACCAACCGCCGGAACGGTTTGCTCAACAAATTTCAGCTTGACCACCGTTATGCTGCTATGCAGCAATTACGGGGTGGGCGAGGCACCGATTCTCGCCTCTCAATCCTCTCGTGGTCAAAGGAACACTATGAATTACCTAAGAAAAATCTTGCGCGGGATTACCTCAACCCTCGCCTTCCTTGTGCTCCCGGTTTCCGCTTATGCCGCAGATGCGCCGTCGATCAACGCCGGAGATACGGCGTGGATGCTGACGGCAACCGCGCTGGTGTTGCTGATGACTATCCCCGGATTGGCGGTTTTTTACGGCGGTATGGTGCGCAAGCACAATGTTCTGGCGACCGTCATGCAGAGTTTTTCCTGCGCGTGTCTGGTTTCGGTTTTGTGGGTGATTGCGGGCTATAGTTTGGCCTTCACGAACGGCAATGAATATGTCGGCGGGTTGGGGCGCGTTTTGCTGACGGGGCTGGGGATGAATGAGCCCTTTACGCTGGGTGCGGGCACGGCATCGCCTGCGCCGACGACGATCCCCGAGGCGCTTTACATGATGTATCAGATGACTTTCGCGATCATCACGCCCGCTTTGATCGCGGGCGCGTTTTGCGACCGCATCAAATTTTCTTCGATGCTGGTGTTTATGGGGCTGTGGACGCTTATCGTTTATTCGCCTATCGCGCATTGGGTTTGGCATCCGGACGGTTTTCTGGCCAATGCCGGGGTTCTGGATTTCGCGGGCGGCACCGTCGTACATATCAATGCCGGAGTCGCCGGATTGATCGCGGCGATTTTCATCGGCAAGCGATTGCATTCCGAAGAAAACTTTGCCCCCCATAATCCGGCTTACAGCGTCGTGGGTGCGTCTTTGCTGTGGGTCGGCTGGTTCGGGTTCAATGCAGGTTCCGCCCTTGCCGCCAATGGCCGCGCCGCTATGGCAATGACGGTAACGATGATCGCGGCTTCTATGGCGGCTTTGTCGTGGATGGCGGTCGAATGGCGCATGAAGGGCAAGCCCAGCGTTCTGGGCACGATTACGGGCGCTATTTCGGGGTTGGTCGCGATTACGCCCGCTTCGGGTTATGTCGATCCCGCAGGGGCGCTGATTATCGGCGCTGTGGGCGGGGCGGTGTGCTTTTTGTCGGCGGCCTTTATCAAGGAGAAGTTCCATTTGATCGACGATAGCCTCGATTGCTTCGGCATTCACGGGGTCGGCGGCATTCTGGGTGCCCTTTTGACGGGTGTTTTCGCCAAAGCCTCGATCAGCGGCGTTGCCTCGCAGGCAGGCGCGATTGACGGGCATCCGGAGCAAATCTTAATTCAATTGCAGGGGATCGGCTGGACGATTGGCTGGTGCGCGATTGGCACTCTTGTTATATTGTTCATCGTCGACCGCACGATGGGCTTGCGCGTGTCGGAAGAAGTCGAACGCGAAGGGCTGGATGTCGCCCTGCACGGAGAGAAATTGCACAGATAGGAATAGGGAATGCGTGGTTATTTTGCCGTCGGCGCCGAGGGTATCAGCAAAGGGTTCAATCTGGGCAATCTGGTGCGCACGTCGCATGCGTTTGGCGCGAGTTTCTTTTTTACCGTGGGTTCCGACGTCAAATATGCCGAGATAAAATCGACGGACACGTCGCATGCCGATATCCACATGCCTTTTTATGCCTATAAAGAGTTTGCAGATTTCACATTGCCGAAAGATTGCGCGCTGGTCGGCGTCGAGCTGATCGACGATGCGATTGATTTGCCCAGTTTCCGCCACCCGCTGCGCGCGGCCTATGTGCTGGGGCCAGAGGGCGGCAGCCTGTCGCCGCAAATGGTGGCGCGCTGCGATCATGTCGTGAAAATCCCGACCAAATTCTGCGTCAATGTCGGCATCGCGGGGGCTTTGGTGATTTACGACCGGATGATAAGCCTCGGCGGCTTTGCCGAACGCCCCGTGCGCGTCGGCGCAAAAGTCACGCAGGTCAAACGACGGCGTGGATAACAGGGTGTAGCAGTTCCTGCGCTCCGTCATAGATCATGCGCAAAGCGACATAGAGAACGATAGCCACGCCGATATAGCCGATCTTGGGATAACGCCCCGCCAGTTTGGCGATTTGCGCGGACGCAAAGCCCATAAGGGCTATCGACAAACAAAGCCCGATAACCAGTTCCCATGTGTGATCCCGCGCGACTCCGGCAACGCCCAGAACATTGTCGAGCGACATCGAAACATCGGCGATGATAATCTGCCAAATGGCGGTAGATAATTTGCCGGCGGCCTTATCCGTTCCCGCCGTATCTTCCGCATTATCGGAGGGGCGCAACGCGCGCAGCTCCCGCCACATTTTCCAACCGACCCACAGAAGCAGAATGCCGCCAGCCGCCAGCAGCCCCGCGATATGCAAAAGCTGCGTGGCAAACAACGCCATAAAAATGCGCAAAGCCGTGGCACCCGCGATACCCAGAAGCATCGCCTGCTTGCGCTGTTTGGGGGGCAACGCCGCCACAGCCACGCCAATGACCACAGCGTTATCGCCCGCCAAAGAAAGATCGATCAGAATAATCTGGACGAGGGCAAACAAAGCATCCACTGATTAAGCGTTCTCTTTAAGCCACGCTTGCAGGGCGGGTTTTTGCACCGCACCGATTTTGGTTGCCGCCAATTGGCCGTTTTTGAACAGCATCAAAGTCGGAATGCTGCGAATGCCGTATTTGCTGGGCACCAAAGGATTGTCATCGACATTGACCTTGGCGATTGTCACCTGACCCTGCATTTCCGCAGCGACTTCTTCGAGGACGGGGCCGATCATCTTGCAAGGGCCGCACCACTCCGCCCAGAAATCGACCAGCACGGGCAGAGTCGATTTCAAAACATCGGCTTCGAAAGTGGCATCGGTTACGGCTTTGGTCGCTGCGCCCATGGGGTGTCTCCTGGTGAATAAGTGCTCGCGTGAATTCTACGCTTGTCCGCTCGCTTAGCAAGCTGAATTTTTGACGATTCCGAGCTTTTGCAGCCACGCGATTGTGCGCCACAGTCGGGGCTTGTCGAGCGCGGGAAAGCGGCTGAAAAGAGCGGAAATGGGGCTTTCCCCGGCCTCGCCCAGCCAACCCAGAAGGGCGGAAATATCGGTGGGCGCGAGGCATACATCGTTCGCATACATGTTGATTTCATGCCGCCAAAGAATTTTGATCTGGTCGATTGATGCGGCAAGCGAGATTTTGTCGGATTCAGCCAGCCGCGCCGTGGGATAGGATTCATACATCGTGTAGGGATCGGGAAGCTGGGGAAGCGCCGATTTCCATTTGGCAGGGCTCGACACCCGCCGCGCAGCCAGATCGCGCCACAGATTCTCATAAGCCGGAATAATGTTCTTCCAATCATAAATCGCGTGAGCGCGAGCGCGGGCTTTTTCGGACATTGAAGCGCGCAAATTCTTGTCGGCGATAAGTTGAGCAATCCGATCCCCCGCCTGTTCCGCATCCACAGCGACGGTCAGCGCGGCTTTGGCAAGAAAACCGCCATAAATTTCGCGGCCACTCAGCACTTGCGCGGTGAGATCGAAACCGTTTCCGGCTGGCGGTTGTGTGGTACGGATAAGGAAGCCGTCCTCGCCGTCGGTGACGCTGTCGCGGTAACCGTTCCAATCGCTGACGACGCGGGGCAGACCGGCGGCCATTGCCTCGATAGGCGTCAGGCCAAAGCTTTCCTGCATATTGTCGATAAGGGAGAGAAAAATATCTCCCGCCGCCCACAACCCGTCGGGAAAGCGTTTGTCATTGGCTGCAACAAAGGTGACTGTGGCTTTGGCACAAATGTCTGATGCCAGTTTTTGAAATTGGGCTTCTGCTTCCTGCGGCACGAAATAACCGAGCATGACGAGATGCACGCGCGCACCCGTTCTTTCGGCGGCGCGTTCTGCCGCTTGAAACATTGCCAGCGGATGCGCCTTGATCGCCGCGCTCAACCGCCCGACCCACAGCAATACAATATCGTTTTCACCGACGCCGAGTTTTTGCCGCTGATCGGCGCGTTTATCCCGCGTGGTTTTGGCGGCGAATTTTTCGGTGTCGATACCGAGCGGAATAATCGGCAATTGCACGGGGCATTGATAGTTGGCACCAAAACGCTGATGCAGATAATCACCGTAATTATTCCAGAAAGCACGTATCGCCGATTGAACGGCGCGCGAGGGGCAGATGATCGCGTCCGTGTCTTGCGAAGGCGCGAGGCAATAATCCTGAAGAACTTCGCCCGCCTCGGTGCCACTGATCGCGTGCGCGAGGCCGCAGAAATTATAATTACCGGTTAGCTGCCTCTGCCACAGCATATTGCGCGTATCGGGTTCGGCACGGAAAACGGTCGAGAATTGCGCAAGATTTTGTTCGGGAAAGCGGCGGTCGAGCGCAACGAGGCGGTCGAGATCAACCCCCGCTTCTGCCGCGATGTCCTGCACTTCCTTCCATTCCTCGGCATTGCCGATCAAAAAGGAAAATTTTTCGGCGCTCGCATAGCGGAAATAGGCTTTCAGCCAATCTGCTATGGCGACCTGCAAGCCAAAGACTTCCCGCTCGCGCCCCGTGGGCGGTTTGATCGAGGTATAGTGAATGGCAACGGACATGGAGAATCTGTGCAAAAAGGTGAAAGTTATGATTAGCCCTCTTTGCGCGCTTTTGCTAGGGTCGGCGTATGGAATGGACCGACGAAGCTATAGTTCTCTCGGCGCGGCCCCACGGGGAAAATGCGGCTGTTGTGACATTATTGACCGCCGCGCACGGGCGGCATGCGGGATTAGTGCCCGGCGGGCAAGGGCGAACGGCGCGCCCAACCCTGCAGCCGGGAAATCGCGTGCAGGCGCAATGGCGCGCGCGGACAATCGACCAATTGGGGAATTATACGCTGGAGCTGACGGCATCTCAGGCCGCCCTGTGGCTCGACGTGCACGAGATTATTTCGATTATTTCCAGCGCCTGTGCCGTAACCGAGGCAAGCTTGCCCGAACGCCAGCCTTTGCCCGGAGTCTATGCCGGGCTCGCGACCTTGCTGGCTTTGCAAGACGAAGATTTGTGGGCGCCCATTTACATCAAATGGGAAATGAATTTGTTGCACGCTTTAGGCTATGGGCTCGACCTAAGCCAATGCGCCGTGGGCGGCGGCGTCGAAAATCTAGCCTATAT
>JBAVWC010000232.1:0-2114 GCA_049697595.1 Alphaproteobacteria bacterium | reverse complement strand
ATATCGGGCAGCGGTATTCACCGAGCATTATTTCAGGACCTTTTCATTCATACAGCATAGCGTATACAGTATACAAGGTCATGTACTGTATATTCTATAGTTTGTATTGGATGTACAGTGACTCAAAGTATTGATCCAAAATTTTTATTTTTTGAGCAAAAATTTGATATCTCCTCGATGAGGAGCAGCAGCAAGATCCACTTTACATCATTGAATTGCTCATTAAAATGCTTAAAATATCGTTTTTATTTCATGACAATTGATGAGCTACAGCACGAGATATCGCTGTTTGAAAATAGATTGTGAGTGGATCAATACTTTGGCCGACGTGAAATTTACCTATCACCACTTGGTTGGGCCACCTTTCGCCTTGATGACGGCCTTCAACCTCTGGGGCATGGTGCGTATGAGCTTCTGACAGTACTCCTTGGTAATACTGTTGTACCAGATATGCTGCACACGCTCCCAAAGCTCTGCAATTCCTTTGGTTCCGTATCGTATGCGTACAGCTGTTGTTTAAGGTACGACCAGGCATCTTCAATTGGATTGAGGTCCGGAAGTATGCAGGCCAGTCCATAACCTCAACACCATTCTCCTCAAACCACTTGCGGGCGAGGCGGGACGTGTGTTTGGGATCATTGTCCTGTTGAAAGACAATGTCTTCTTTCTTGAGACCGTAATCATCCAATGTTTTCAGAAAATCATCCGAGAGAATGTTGCAATAGAGGGCTGCATCGAGTCCCCCATCAATCTTGACAATAAAACCGGGACCCTTGAACGATATGCAGCTCCAGAGGAAGATACTTCCACCTCCATGCTTGTAAACCATGTGCACATTGTGAGGTTGCGCAGGCCGCCCATCCATCTTCCAGGTCCATTGCTTGCCGTCCGACCCCAAACGGTTGATTTTGGTCTCGTCCGAGAACACGTATCTCTCCCAATCATCCTCGGTGAAGTGCTCGTATTTTTTGGCGAAAGCCAAACGAGCTTTACGCCTAGTAGGCGTCAAAGGTAGTACATTCTTCTTAAGGCCTGACTTGAAGCCAGAGCTCAAAAGAAAATTACGCACTGTTTGAGGGCTCACTGACGTCCCCTCGGCCTCTAGCTTCTTGCTGGCGTCGACTGCGTTCACATATTCGCCAGTGTTGACGTTTCGTAAGATCTTCCTGCCGAGTAATGTCGAGATCTTCTTGGGCTGACCAACGACATTAGATGCAGGAATGTCGAATTCCTTCCGAATGCGAGACACAGATGCAACACCAATACCAAGTGACTGGGCAATAGCACGGTGAATAACACCTTTCTCCAAAAGGACCTTCGCGCTTGCTTTTTTTTCAGTTGAAATGGCCATTATGCAATTCGATCTGCACATGCGCATTAGCATTGCAACATTAGCGACATTTACCCACATGCCGTCGAGATTATCCGTGGAGAAAAGGGGGAGAGGTTGTTAAAATCGTTTCAGGGGTAATACAGTCCCTCGGACGACCGCCGAGACATTTTTCTTCCCGGTTTCAGATTACCGGACTTCGGAACCAAGTATGATCCAAAATCACCAAATTTCCGAAGGCTTATATCTCAACCACCACCCAAGCTAGGAGCACAAAATAAACTTCAACATATAGTCTAGAAACACATCTTTTGAATAACATAAGATAGACTATGCATTTATATTTTAGCTTTCTAGATATTAGCAAGAAAATAAAAAAATTAAAATTTTGGATCAATACTTTGAGTCACTGTACTATTGGGAGCTGTTGTTGCCGCTGTTGTTGGTGTTGTTGAGGTTGTGTTTCGTTCGGTGTTGGCGGTGTTGGTTGTTTTGCGTGCCGTTGTTGGGGCGTGAGTTCTGGGACCAATCGTTCCCTCCGGATTGGCCCCTTGATCGAAAAAAATTCTGAGATGGGATCGTCGGAGGCGGTTTGGATAGTGGAGTTTGGCGGAAACGTGGTCGGGCTTTGCGTATAGCTTTTTGAGTGGCACTATGTTTGGCGATCTCCGATTGAAATGTGTCTGGGGCCATGGTGTAAGCTCCGTCTGATGGGGTCGAGAACGAAGGGTTGATGGCGCGTATGGCCAAATTGTTGCGAGCCTGGTTTAACGAGCCGTTGGCA